>CAZYRK010000030.1:0-1894 GCA_964650475.1 uncultured Candidatus Saccharibacteria bacterium | reverse complement strand
GGTGGAAAAAAACGCGCTGATATGGCACAGTGTATTCGCGGGCATGTGGTGGAATTGGTATACACGTACGCTTCAGGTGCGTATGCCTCACGGCTTGGAGGTTCGAGTCCTCTCATGCCCACAGGCAAAAAACAGTGAGCAATGTATAATCATGTTTGTACGGAGACAATTTTGTTTAAAGGGCGCTTAGCTCAGTTGGTCAGAGCAACCCGTTTACACCGGGTAGGTCGGAGGTTCGAATCCTCCAGCGCCCACAGAATATGAAAAGACTTACATACAATTTGGTTTAATCACCGATAATAAAATATAAAAATATGGAGATACCGATAATTTATGAAGATGCGGATATTGTGGTGATTTCCAAGCCAACAGGAATTATGACTCATCCGGATGGTCGAAATAATGTAGAGACAGTTTCCGATTGGTTTGCCGAGCATTATTCGGAATCTTCCACAGTGGGTGAACCGATGCAACTTGTCTCCGGAGAAACTATTGCTCGACCGGGGATTGTTCACCGGCTAGACACAGAAACTTCCGGAGCGATGATTCTCGTAAAGACACAAGAGGCACACTCTTTTTTGAAAGAGTCTTTTAAGAAACACGACGTAAAAAAAACGTATCTGGCTTTTGTATACGGATTGCTTAAACCGCAGAAGGGGACTATAGATTTTCCTATCGGTCGTTCTCGCAAAGATTTTCGTTTGCGTTCTGCCCAGCCAAAGGCTCGTGGACGACTGAGGGACGCACACACGCGATACGAAACCTTGGGAGATATAGGTACGCATTCTTTTATAAAAATAATGCCAGAGACAGGCAGAACTCATCAGATACGTGTACACATGAAAGCTGTTCATCACCCTGTTGTGTGTGATTCGCGCTACGCACCGAAACATGTTTGTGATCTGGGTTTTGACAGGCTCGGACTGCATGCGTACAAACTGGACGCACCTCTTTTAAATGGCGAACGGAAAGAGTTCATAGCTCCACTGCCGGAGGATTTGGCTCAATCTGCTGTAAAATTTCCAAATTCGGAAAACTATTTATAGTTTTTCTTATTGCATAAAATATGTTTGATACTGGAGCTTTGTCATGTAAATGAAAATTCCGCGCCTTTGCTTTTGGCGATACATATGATACTGTTTTGCGCATGAACAACGTTATTTCTCCGGTTAAAAGCGAGGAGCGAAGTAAGCTCGGTATTCGTTCGGGTGACACCGTGCGCGTACATCAAAAAGTGATTGAGCGAGGTAAGACTCGTATACAGGTTTTTGAAGGTCTTGTTATTACTGTTAAGCATGGAAATGAAGCTGGCGGTTCGTTTACTGTGCGTACAACACTCTCTGGAATTGGTGTCGAGAAAACATTTCCGATATATACACCACTAATTGATAAGATTGAAATCGTTAAGCGATCAAAAGTGCGTAGAGCAAAACTTTACTTTATCCGTGCAAAGGCAGCAAAGGCGGTACGCCGTCAGCTTCGTAATGCTCGTATAATGAACATCTCAACAGACGACTTTGCAGAACCAGAAGAGCCGGAGGTAGAAGAAGCCCCGGCAATATCGGATGAAGAGTCTTCGGAGAAAGAAGTAAAAACAGATACAGATACTGCTACTGAAAAAGTTGCAGAAGAGAAAGTGGAAGAGAAAAAAGAGGAGGGCGATGTCGAGCCTGTGAAAGAAGTGGAGACAAAAACTGAAGATTCGCCTGAAACAAAAGAAGAGAAAAAAGATTAGTGCGTAGTGTTGTGCATCCGAAGCACTACCAGTATAGTAGTGGAACACCTGCCCAGGTGGCGGAATTGGTATACGCGTATGCTTGAGGTGCATATGCCGCAAGGCTTGGAGGTTCGAGTCCTCTCCTGGGCACAAACAAAACCAACAAAACACGGCGCC
>CAZYRK010000029.1:0-2937 GCA_964650475.1 uncultured Candidatus Saccharibacteria bacterium | reverse complement strand
GGAATAAGAAACAGCGCCGGCACTTCGTGCCGGCGCTGTTTCTTATTCCTCCACCCAAAAACCTTATCTACTTTTTGGAAAGCTCTGCATCGATAAGCGCACTTACATTGCTATAAGGCACAGCCCCGCTCAAGAGCTTCGTACCAATAATCATGCTTGGTGTACCTTTAATACCAAACCCTTCTCCCTCTTTTTTATCCGCAACCATTGCCTCCACAAAAGCCTTTTTGTTTTTTTCAAAAATAGCGGAAACTTTAGTTACATCTATTCCCGGAATTGTCTTTGTGAGTTTTTCTACGCTCGCAAGATCGCCGAACCCAGAATTTTCCTTGTCCTGCGCAACAAACATAGCTTTATACCAGTCATAAAACTTGTCTGGATAAAGTGCCCACACTGCGCGCGCATAAAGAGCGTCCGTGTCTGAGTCCGGTCCCAAAAACGGGAAGTCTTTGAAAACAATTTTTACATTCCCGTCTTTTACATAGTTTGTATACACTTGCGCAAGCGTGTTGTCGTCAAGCATCTTGCAAAACGGACACTGATAATCAAACCAAACTGCGATTGTTACAGGTGCGTCTTTAGAACCTATGTACGGCTCACCATCAATTTTTACATTTTTAATATCTACAGTAGTTTGTGTCGTAGCTGTATCATGAGCCGTAGCATTATTTTTTGGCAAGGTCGGCGCGGTACCGTGACCAAAATAAAACGCCGAACCAATAATCAAAGCACCCACAACAAGCGCAATCGGTGTTAAATACCTGTCATTGCTTGTCGTTTCGTGTTCCTCGAAAGAATTCGTATCCATAATAAATTTTACTAATGCTAAAAAGTTTCGCGAAGCACGCGATATGTCACGCGAAACCACACGAACACGGCACAGAAGAGTTATTGATAATCCTCCATAACGAATTCGTATATTTCACGTAATATGTCGCATGTTTACGCGACACACTGTAAAAGTATACCCCGAGTGCGAGGTAAACAAAACAGTCTTAATATTCTAGGAACCGCGTTTTGCTTTCGCCCTATCAGTTTCCGTCAAGTGTTTTTTGCGTAAACGTACACTTTTCGGTGTGATTTCCAAATACTCATCACCCGAGATAATCTCCAGTCCGCGTTCGATAGTAAGCAAGAAAGGTGGTATCAAGTTAATAGATTCATCGGTTCCGGACGCGCGCATATTTGTAAGCTGTTTACCTTTTGTCGGGTTAACAGACATTTCTTCACCTTTGGAAGTGTTGCCGATAACCTGCCCTTCGTAAATCTCGGTCGCAGGCTTTATATACAGCACACCGCGGTCTTGCAAGTTTGCAAGGGAAAATCCGAGTGTCTTTCCGGCTGTCATAGACACCATAGACCCAACCTGTCGTTTTCGTATTTCTCCCGCGTATGGTTTAAAACCAATAACTCGAGACGAAAGTATTCCATCGCCTTTCGTATCAATAACAAACTGCGTGCGGTATCCCAAAAGCCCGCGCGTAGGCCCTTCAAGTGTAAGTCTCACAATAGTGCCGTTATCACGAAGGTCTGTAAGCGCAAAACCACGCATGCCGAGACGCTCGATGATAGCTCCTTGAAATTGTGTTGGAGTGTCGATTATAACCTCTTCGAAAGGTTCTGTTTTAACGCCATCATCTTTACGAGTGATAACCTTCGGTTGTGAAATCTGTAGCTCATACCCAGCACGTCTCATATTTTCCAAAAGTATTGCAATGTGTAGCTCACCACGGCCGGAAACCACAAAACGGTCAGATTCAGAAAAATCAACACGCATTCCTACGTTTACTTCCAGCTCACGCTCTAGGTACTCACGAATTTGACGGGTTGTTACAAATTTACCTTCACGTCCAGCAAATGGAGAATTATTAACAAGGAACGAAAGTGTGATGGTCGGTTCATCAATAGCGATAGCCGGCAGAGGCTCTGCATCTTGCTCCGCGCACACTGTCTCTCCGATATAAATGTCTGGAAGCCCTGCGATAAGCACAATATCACCAGCCTGCACTTCCTCCGCATCTACACGATCTAGCCCATGAAAAGTAAAGATTTTTGTCAATTTTCCATCGCGTGTCTCACCTGAAGGCTTTTTTATCAAAATATTCTCACCGGCGTGAGCAACGCCGTCATAGACGCGCGCAACAGCCATACGTCCGAGGAAATTGTCGTACGCAAGATTAAACGCTTGCAAGCGCATAGGCTTTTTTGCATGCTCGGGAGTAGCTGCCTGAGGTACGAGCTCAAGGATTGCGTCCAGAAGAGGTGTTAGGTCTTTAGACTCGTCATCAAGATTTCGCTTAGCGATGCCTTCGCGACCAATGGAATAAACAACATGGAAATCTGCTTGCTCGTCTGAGGCTCCAAGCTCGAGGAAGAGCTCGAGGACATCTTCTTCGCATTTTGCAGGATCTGCCGCCGGCTTGTCTATTTTATTTATAACGACAATCGGTTTCAAACCAAGCTCGAGTGATTTTTTCAAAACGAAACGTGTTTGTGGCATAGGTCCTTCCTGAGCATCCACAACCAAAAGTACCGAGTCGATAGAACGCAACACGCGCTCGACCTCGCTGCCGAAGTCTGCATGCCCCGGAGTGTCTACAATATTGATTTTCGTTCCTTTGTATTCAACAGAGGCGTTTTTGGAATAAATTGTAATTCCACGTTCCTGCTCCAGAGTATCCGAATCCATAGAAACACCCTCTGCGACAGAACCTGTTTGACGCAAAAGAGCATCGGTAAGAGTTGTCTTCCCGTGGTCAACGTGCGCGATAATAGCTATATTTCGAATTTCCATAATAATAATAGTAAAAAAATAAAAGCCCTACGGCTAATTAGCTTTAGTATGCCATGCGCGCCCCAAAAATACAATCCCGCGCGCCGTAGGCGCGCGGGATTGTATTTTTGGGGCGCGCCACCGCTTCCCCACCCTACGCACCT
>CAZYRK010000028.1:0-3273 GCA_964650475.1 uncultured Candidatus Saccharibacteria bacterium | reverse complement strand
AAACCTATCGCCCCGCTTGAAAACGCATATCTTGCCGGAGGCACTGTTATCGTTACTTCGCCCGCTCCGGCAGACCTTGTGGTGGTTGGTGGTTCGTCTGTAATGTCCGCTCCTGTTGAGGGAGACCTTTCTGCTATAGGCGGTTCTGTCGCTGTGCGCGCAAGAGTAAAAGGAGATTTACGTGCGGTTGGTGGCAGGATTTCAATAGATGCTCCGGTCACCGGAGATTTGGTTGTCGTCGGAGCTTCAATAGATGACACGGCAAGCAACGCAAAAGACGTGCTCGCAATGGGTGGTTCGGTGCGTTTGGAATCTGGTTCAAGAGGTGCTGTGCGTGTATATGGAAATGAAATTTATCTGGCGGGGACTTTCAATGGAAACGTGCGTGCTGTTGCTTTCGACAAACTCATTTTGGCTCCGGGTACCGTAATACATGGCTCGCTTAAATACGAAGCATCAGAGTCTGCCACAATCCCAAGCTCCGTACGAATTGACGATAAAGTAACCTATACCGGAGCGTCATTTTTACCCACATCACAAGAGGCTGCAGCCTTTGCTCTTGCTGGAATAGGGATATTTTTTCTAGTACGTATTTTAGGAGCACTTATAATAGCAGGGCTTCTCGCAGGTCTTTTCCCTGTGTTTACAAATAAATTTGCTTTACAAGTATTTCATCAGCCGGTTCGTCACGTCTTACTTTTGGCGCTTCTCGGGTTTGGTATTGTTGTTGCAACGCCGGTACTTATAATTTTACTGGCAATTACTTTTGTCGGTTTAGGTATTGCGTTTATTCTTGCGAGTGCATACTTACTTCTTTTGGTTTTGGCATTTGCGTACGCAGGCATCATCGTTGGAGCTACATTTTCAAATGTTTTTATGAAGAGAGAAATTGTATCGTGGCGTGATGCTGTGTTTGGCATGCTTGTGTTGATGGTCGTGAGTATTGTCCCAACATTCGGTTCTTTTGTTCTGGCGCTTCTTGTATGTCTTGCAACAGGCGTGATTACCTCGCTTTTCTATAAATTCGCATTTCAGAGCGCATTAAAAGACTTGGTATAAGAATTTTATTTCTTTTGTATTAAACAATGGCTTACTCGCACGAAAATATGGGAAAAGTACAAGCACCGACAGTCTTGGTTATTTTCGGTATCACCGGCGATCTTGCCAGACGCAAGCTTTTGCCCGCAGTTTGGAATCTTTTTCAGTCCGGAATGCTTCCTGTAAAGTTTAGAGTCGTGGGTTTTGCCAGACGCGCTTTCGATGAGTCGGCGCTTCGCGCCCTTGTGTTTGATGCGCTTGGCGAGATGGCAGATGATGTAGATACAAAAACCCGCGAAGAATTCATAAAACTTTTTTCATATAAACAAGGGTACTTTGACAAAAGTGAGCCGTACGTGGAGCTTGAAAAGCATCTTGCGGAAATAGAAAAGTCTTTTGGAGTTTCGGCGAATCGTTTACTATACCTTTCTGTGGCGCCAACGCATTATGAAGAGATATTCAAGGAGTTACGCAGTGCCGGAATTACTTCGTCTCGAAAAAACAGCGCAACCCGTATTCTTGTTGAAAAACCTTTCGGACGCGATGCAAAAACCGCTCGAGCGCTCGACGAAAAGCTAGCAGAGTTTTTTACCGAGCAACAGATATATCGGATAGACCACTATCTTGCAAAGGAAACTGTACAAAATATTCTTAATTTTCGTTTTGCTAACTTTATTTTCGAACCTCTATGGAACAAAGACGGTATAGAAAAAGTACATATTGAGCTTTTGGAAAAGATAGGTATGGAGGGTCGTGGATCGTTTTATGGAGCGACAGGAGCTCTTCGCGATGTGGGGCAAAATCATATGTTACAGCTTTTGGCTATGGTGGCGATGGAAAATCCGCAATCGCTTGATGCGGAAAATATCCGTGCAAGGCGTGCAGAGGTTCTTAAAAAACTATTACCGATAAAAGACATTTCCACGCAAGCATTGCGTGGAAGGTATGAAGGGTTTACAGATGAAACCGGAATAGAGAAAGATACGGATGCGGAAACGTATTTTATGTTGCGCGCATTTCTTGACTTGCCTAAATGGGAAGGCGTTCCTTTTATTTTGGAAAGCGGAAAACGTATGAAAGAACGTGTTACGCGCATAACTGTTTATTTCAAAAACAGTGTGCGAGCACTTTGCCCGATTGACGCCGGCGAGGGTTGCCAAAATACGCTTACTTTTGAAGTACAGCCGGAAGAGGGTATTACAATATGTTTTTTTGCAAAAAAGCCGGGTTTTGAATACGAGCTTGAGGAGCGTAAGTTGCATTTTTCATATAAGAAAAACTCTTCTGATTTGAGAACACCGCGAGCGTATGAACGCGTTATTTTTGACAGTATCCGGGGTGACCAGACTCTTTTTACAAGTACGGAAGAAGTGCATTTTGCGTGGAGCTATATTACACCTATATTGGAAGAGTGGAAAAAGATACAACTTGTTTCGTACGAGCGGGGGAGTCGCGGACCGGAAGAGAGAGGGGTGATCGAGAATGGGTATGGCAAGTAAGGAGAGCGAGCGAAGCGAGCGCGCAAAAAAGATAGTCTCTTATTTGAAGCGAACGTACCCGACCCCGAAAAGTGAACTTAAATACGAAACTCCGTTTCAGTTTGCTGTTGCTGTTATTCTTTCTGCACAGTGTACAGACAAAAAAGTAAACGAGCTTACAACCACTCTTTTTAAGAAGTATCATGACGTTGCGGATTTCGCGCACGCCGATGAAGCTGTTTTTACGGGAGAGATTTCATCTATTACTTTTTTTCGTAATAAAGCAAAAAATATAATAGCCACGGCGCACGAACTTGAGGCGCGGTACGGCGGAGCCGTACCGCGCACTGCGCACGAGCTTATAGCACTCCCTGGTATAGGCTATAAAACAGCACATGTTGTTTTGGGAGAGCTGTATGACATATGGGAGGGTATTGCAACAGATACTCATGTGAAGCGCTTTGCGAGGCGTTTTGACTTGACCGACAATACTGATCCCACAAAAATCTCTAAAGATTTGGAGCGTCTTGTTCCTAAAGAAGATTGGAAATATGTAAACAATGGTCTCGTTCTTTATGGGCGCTATGTATGCAAAGCTCGTCCGCATGACTGCTTGGAACATCCGCTAACAAAACTTTGGAAAGAAGCGAATAATAGGTGGTAAACATCTTGGGAAGTTTAGTTGGTCTCTCCAAACCCCAAAACCCGCGCTATTCCTGCAGACACACACTTGCGGACACTAAGTGTCCGCAAGTGT
>CAZYRK010000027.1:3279-4349 GCA_964650475.1 uncultured Candidatus Saccharibacteria bacterium | reverse complement strand
GACACTAAGTGTCCGCAAAACATGCTACGCAAACACACTCTGCCGACACTAAGTGTCGGCAGAGACGCTCCGGGTCGCTCGGCCAAGATTTACCCTGTACTATACGTAACGTACCGCGGGGTTCTTAATAAGAATATGTGCCGGCGTGAGTATACATTTATTACAAATGTGTGGTATATCTATATGTTATATGAAAGATAATCAAAAGATGTCTCAAGAAGCGCATCGTTCTGAGCCTTTTAATAAAGTCGAAAAAAATACCAGTATTAAAAACGATGTGGTTTTGTGGGTTTTAATCGCTATTGTGGTATTGATAGGAGCGTATCTTTTTAGCTTTACTTCTGTTTTTGCTCCGAGCACGGATACTCCAAAAACGCCTGTTTCGAGCGTAGCAACTTCATCGGAAGTTTCTGCTGTGCCTTTGGTAAAGAAAAACACCTCGTTTACACCTGTACGAACCGTACCCGGTACAGAAAAACTCGAAAAAGTATCGGTAGGTGCGCAGTATGTGGGCTTCGGAACAATGTCTTCGCTTTTCGCTTTTTCAAAACCGCTTGTGTGCGATGTGTACACGAAAAATATCTATAACAAACGTTCCGGCACAGTGTATGTTTCCGGAAATAAATTGCGTGGCAATCTGACAAGCTATGTAAACGGCGTATTGACAAATACCGTCATGATAGATAATGGACGATATATTTATGCGTGGACAAAAGACGCTTTGACCGGTGTTACTATTCCGGCACCACTTCTTTCCGCAGGAGGCAAGATAGTGTCTGCCGGTGGTATTGCGCTAACAGAGCAGATTGATTATAGCTGTAACCCATGGAAAACTGACGCTTCATATTTTGTACTTCCGAATACAGTTACTTTCTTAAACTCGTGGGAGTAGGGTAGACAACGTACCGCGCAGATTTTTGGTTGTGAAGGTTAGGAAGGGTGGGGGCAAATTGCCCCCACCCTTTTTTTCTATTGAAACAAAAGGCGAATTGTTTTTGCGGACACTAAGTGTCCGCAAAACATGCTACTCCACTTGCGGACACTAAGTGTCCGCAAAAGTGTCCGCAAAA
>CAZYRK010000027.1:0-3179 GCA_964650475.1 uncultured Candidatus Saccharibacteria bacterium | reverse complement strand
TTTCTGATTAAGACTCTGCCGGGACGAAATCAAGCTCGCGCTCCGCGACGCGCGCGCCGGTTAGTTTTACTCGTATCGGGTCTCCAAGCATGAATTGTTTTTTGGTACGGCGACCAACTATACGGTAGTGTTTTTGGTCGTGTTCAAAATAATCCTCTCCAAGGTCTCGTATGCGAATCATGCCATCTGCGTGCGTTGTTTTTTCTTCCACATAAATTCCATAATCCGTAACTCCGGAAATCACAGCGTCAAATGTCTCTCCAATGTGTTCGACAAGGAACTCGACTTGCTTCATTTTGATAGAGTCGCGCTCCGCGTGTGTCGCTGAGACTTCGCGTTCGGAGCAGTGTTCGGAAAGAGTTTCAAGAGAAGAGAGCTCGTCTTTCGGCATGGTTTTTTCGTGTGTGTAATATTTCAAAATGCGGTGTATGAGCAGATCGGGGTATCTGCGGATAGGCGATGTAAAATGTGTGTAGTGGCTGAAAGCCAGCCCAAAGTGACCGATGTTTTTTGTAGAATAAATCGCCTTAGACATAGAACGCAGGGTGGTCATTTTAATAAGGTATTCCTCCGGCGTTCCTTTTACTTTTTCAAGGAGATTGTTTAGGTCGGTTCCTTTAACGCTACCGCCATGAGTAGGTAGCTCGTATCCGAGAACATGTAAAAACATAGAAAGATTTTCTATTCGGTCCGCGTCCGGTTTTTCATGTATGCGATATATAACACCGTTTCGAATACCTTTTTTCTTTGAAACATTTGTGAGGTGTTTTGCCACGGCAACATTTGCGGAAAGCATAAAGTCTTCAACGAGAAGGTTTGTGTCTTTGCGTTCTTTCAAGCTGATGGCGATTGGTTTTCCGGCATCGTCTAGTTCAATCTTTACTTCGGCGGTGTCAAACTCGATAGCTCCGTTTGCAACTCGGCGCGTGCGTATCTTTTTTGAAAGATCGCGCGCGGTCTTAAGTTCTTTGTGAAATTCACCCGAGCCGTTATCTAAAATTTCCTGAGCATCTTCATATGTGAAGCGTCTGTCCGAGTGAATAACCGTTTCTCCAAACCAGCGGTCGATTATGTTGGCGTCTTTGTCGAAAGTAAGCACTGCGGAAACCGCGAGGCGGTTTTCATGCGGTCGCAAAGAGCAGAGGTTGTTTGAAAGAACTTCGGGGAGCATCGGAATTGTGCGGTCGACCAAGTACACGCTGGTGGCGCGCTCTTGTGCTTCGCGGTCTAAAGAGTCGTCTGGTGTTACGAAAAATGAAACGTCCGCAATATGGATACCGATTTCGGTTTTGCCGTCTTCTAAAATACGCACGGAAATCGCATCGTCGAAATCTTTGGCGGTTTTAGGGTCGATGGTGAAAGTCGCTACGTCTCGAAAATCGCGCCGGGTCTTGCGCGCAATCTCAGCTTCGATGCGCTTTGCTCCTTCTTTTTCCAAAACATCAGCTTCTTTTTTAACAGCAGGAGGGAAGTCTGTACTAAAACCCTCGCCAAGCACAAGCGCACGCATCTCTGTATCGTGCATTCCGGCGACGCCGATGTCTTCTGCGATAGTTGCGTCCGGAAGCTCTGCACCGTCTTTCCATTCTGTAAAGTTAACAAGAACTTTGTGCCCGATTTCCGGGTGCTCGCCCGAGATGGCAAACGGAGTGTACATATGCTTCATATCCGGAAGCATAATGATGCTCCCGGTATTTTTGTCCTCGGCAAGTGTTCCGACGAACATGGTGCTGTTCCGTTTGATTATGGAAATGACCTTTGCTGTGTGTCTTCTATCCATTACGCCGGCTTCCTCAATCTTTACCGTGTCGTTTGGAAGTGCTCCGCCAAGCCATTCTCGCGGAATTAGCAAATCCTCTGTGTTTTCGTCAACAGAAAAAAAACCGATACCTCGGCGAATAATTTTAATGACGCCTTCGTGCGTCTTTGGTTCTTTGGGGGATTGGCTCATATAGTTACTTTAGCAAACATTCTGCTTTTTGCACATGCAGTATTTTGTTTGGAGTCTCTCGTGTGTGATATACTTTTATATAAGTTAGTGTGAAATTGAGTTTTTATTTAATAAACTATATTTAGATTTTTATGAAAGGATACATAACAAATATTGAAAAAGCCACAAAAGAAAATACCGATTATCGTCGGGTTTTGTATACTGCAAAAAACAGTCAGCTCGTGCTTATGTGCGTTATGCCGGGAGATGAAATAGGCGAGGAAGTTCATCATCTCGATCAGTTTATACGCATAGAAGAAGGCGAGGGGAAGGCGGTGCTCGACGGTGTTGAGCACAGTCTTGTAGAAGATGATGCTGTCGTAATTCCGGAAGGAACTCGCCACAATGTTATAAACACAGGCACAACACCTCTTAAACTCTACAGCGTGTACTCTCCAGCAGAGCACAAAGACGGCACTGTACACAAAACAAAAGCCGATGAGCAAGAAGAGCATTTTGACGGTGTTTTGAGTGAGTGATTATTTGATTTCTGACTCTCTGTGTAGAAGTTGATTATGGCGAAATCAATACAAATTTCCGCGAAATGGTTAAAAAGTATACCGCGTTCGCAAATGGTGTATCCGGACGGGTGGAATAATCGCGCAAAGTATTTTTTTTGGAGCGCTTACACGCGATTTCATCCATATGTGCGTGATTTTGTGGTTCGTATTGGTTTGGTGAAGCATTTTGGTCAACAACCTTTCTTAATAGGTTATATTGCAAAAGATATTTCCATTCGTTCATTTATCGAACGCTTAATAGAAATCGGCTACAGCAATCATTTTGTTGCGCTTCGTGATGATGGAGAGCTTGTCGGTCTTCGTATTACAGACGGTTTTGCACGGCAGTACCATATCCGGGTTTTCGCAGATGGTTCTGTGCGTGGGCACTACGAGTACACTCCCGAGGCGCATCCTTTTTTGCATTTGAACGATATCGGTTTCGAAAATCGCAAAGATGTCTTTTTGGAGCAGATAGGGAGCGTGATTGTCCCCGCCACAGATAGAGAAACCACTTCCGCGACCGCCCAATTTTATATAAAGTACCGCTCGCCGAATAAGACCTGGGGTATTTTATGGAAAATGATTAAAGGGCGTTCAGTTGCAAATATTTCTACGGGAAGTGATAGAAAGTAGGTGCGTAGGGTGGGGAAGCGGTGGCGCGCCCCAAAAATACAATCCCGCGCGCC
>CAZYRK010000026.1:0-4996 GCA_964650475.1 uncultured Candidatus Saccharibacteria bacterium | reverse complement strand
AGTGTCGGCAGAGAGCTTACAAAACTACGCGCATGCTACACTAAAAAATATTGATTTACAGTAACTGATTTTTCGTGTCCGCATCTCACAGCAACTCGCGCAAAAAACATCAAAAAAGCTCCGGCACACCAAAGCTTTCTTTTGTTGTGAATATTTTGAGCGTGGGAGGCGCAGTAGCCTTTGTTGTGTTGGCGTGCTTTGGTGCCGGTTGCGTGTCTTTAGATGTGCTTAATCAAAGTATTGAAAAAACACAGCCACCACCACCACCGAAACTTGATAAAAGAGCATACGACGCGCGAATGCTCGCGCTTTCGCGCGGAGAGCCGTACGCCCCTTTTGTCGCAGTGCCGATACACGCCACTTCCTCAAGCACTCTCGCCTTTGCAAGTAGCACGGCGACAGACACCACTTCGATGAAAGAGACTCTGTGGCATACAAAAACGGTTTATCCGAATTACGGAGCGATATTTCCGTTCAACCGCGTAGTTGCGTATTATGGCAATTTCTATTCAACCAAAATGGGTGTACTCGGCGAATATCCTCGCGAAGAAATGCTCTCGAAACTTAAAGCAGAGGTTTCAAAATGGCAAATTGCCGACCCGACAACGCCCGTTATTCCGGCGATAGACTACATAGCGGTGACAGCGCAAGCTTCTGCAGGTAAAGATGGAATGTACCGCTTGCGCATGCCAGATAGCCAGATTGACAAAGCGCTTTCAATGGCAAAGGAAGTGCACGGTGTTTTAATACTCGATGTACAGGTCGGCTTAAGCACCTTGCAGAAAGAGCTCCCGCTTTTAGAGAAATATCTTAAAAAACCAAACGTGGAGCTGGCGATAGATCCGGAGTTTTCCATGACAAAAAGCAAAAGACCGCCCGGTACGGTGATAGGAACATACAGTGCAGAGGACATAAACTACGCAAGCTCTTATCTGGCGCGCCTCGTACGACTGTATCGGCTTCCGCCGAAGTTTTTGATAGTGCATCGGTTTACAGAAGCGATGGTGACCGATTATAAGAAAATAAAGCCGTTGCCGGAAGTGCAGATTGTTATAGACATGGACGGCTGGGGCTCTCCGGCACGAAAACTTCGCACATATAAAGATGTTATTTTTAGTGAGCCGGTGCAGTTTACAGGTTTCAAGCTTTTTTATAAAAACGACGCGAAATACCCAAGCACGCACATGCTAACACCAAAAGAAGTGCTCCGGCTCGCTCCGCGCCCGATTTTTATTCAGTATCAGTAGGGGGTGTGTTTTGTGTAATTGCGCGCAAGGAGCACAGTGCGGCGGCGGGCTACGCCCGCCGCCGCACTGTGCTCCTTGCGCGCCCCCTCTTTTTTAACAACTCGTTGGACGAAGCGGGGACACGTGCGGTACAATACGCGTGCACATGATTTATTTTGAGAAAGTTTCCAAAATATACGATGGAAACAGCGCACCGGCTCTAAAAGACGTTACTCTTTCGGTTGTACCGAAAGAGTTCATTTCTATCGTAGGGCACTCCGGTGCCGGAAAAACCACACTCCTTAAAATGCTTCTTGCAGAAGAGCACCCGACAGACGGCACCGTTTTTTTTGAATCAGTAGATGTGCACTCTCTTTCCTCAAACGCACTTTACAAATATCGACGCAAGATAGGAATGGTGTTTCAGGACTTCCGACTTATCCCGCACAAAACAGCATATGAAAATATCGCGTTTGCAATGGAGGCCGCAGGGCGCACAGATGAGGAGATTGCTTCCGATGTTCCTCACATTATCGACCTTGTCGATTTATCCGACAAAGCAAATCACTTTCCGCGCCAGCTTTCTGGAGGCGAGCAACAGCGTGTTGCCATTGGCAGGGCGATTATAAACCAGCCAAACGTTATCGTCGCAGATGAGCCGACCGGCAACCTTGACCCGGTGAACACATACGAGATTGTGGAGATATTAAAAAAAATAAACGAGCTCGGCACCACCATCCTCATCACTACACATAATAAAGGTGTGGTCGATGCGGTCGGCAGGCGCGTTATCACAATGGACGGCGGGCGCATCGTGCGAGATGATGCGAAAGGGCAGTATATTCTTTAATTATAAATATTATGTTGTGGACAACCATTCGTAGAGTAAGTATTTCCGGAACCAAAAACTTCATAAGGAGTGGCGCAGTGTCTTTCGCCACTGTTCTTATTATGACAGTAACGCTTTCAATAATAGGCTCTCTCATTTTCCTTTCCGCTCTTTTAGGCTATACCCTCACAAATATCCGCAACAAAGTCGATGTAAATGTTTATTTCGTAACCACAGCTACAGAAAAAGACATTACTTCACTACAGCACCGCTTAAAACAGCTTCCTCAGGTAGCATCGGTATCTTATACTTCGCGCAGTAAGGCGCTCGCGGATTTCCGCGAGCGCCATGCAAACGACCAGCTCACTCTGCAGGCGCTCGACGAGCTCGGCAGTAACCCACTCGATGCCTCGCTCTCCATTAAAGCGAAAGAGCCATCGCAATACGAAAACATTGTCGATTTCCTTAATACCGGCCCGGCGCTATCCGCAAGCGGAACCTCGATAATAGACCGCATAAATTACGAACAAAACAAAAGCGTCATAGACAGCCTCTCGCTCGCCATCACAGCAACGAGAAAAGTCGGTATCGCCATCGTACTTATTTTTACAATCGCTTCCATTATTATAGCGTTTGCCACTGTTCGTCTTGCCATATACACCGCTCGAGATGAGATTGCCGTTATGAGGCTCGTTGGTGCAAGCAACGCATATATTCGCGGACCGTTTATTATGACCGGAATTATTTCCGGTGTATTATCCGCCCTTCTCGTCCTGATTATTTTTCTTCCGGCGACATGGTATATTGGACACGTGACGAATTCTTGGTTTGGGGGATTTAACTTCTTTACATATTATCGCGAACATATAGTGATACTTTCCGCGACTCTTCTCGGAGTCGGAGTCGCCCTCGGAAGCACAGCGAGCTTCTTGGCGATTCGCAGGTACCTTACATCTTAAATCTTAAATATGGCGAAAAAAGAACACAAATATATTTTTATAATTGGTGGTGTTATGTCCGGTGTCGGGAAAGGCATCGCAAGCTCTTCCATAGGGCTTTTACTGAAAGCGAAAGGCTTTTCTGTAAATCTGATAAAAGTCGACCCTTATCTAAATGTCGATGCGGGCACCATGAACCCCACAGAACACGGCGAGGTTTTTGTGCTCGACTCCGGACTTGAAACCGACCAAGATATGGGCAACTACGAACGCTTTTTAAACCGCGACCTCGGAGCGGAAGACTATATGACCGGAGGAATGATATATCAGTCTGTTATCGCGCGCGAGCGCGCGCTCGGGTACGGTGGCAAATGCGTAGAAGCCATTCCGCATGTTCGCGATGAAATATTAAAACGATTCGAAGAAGCCACGGAAGTAAACGGAAGCGAAATATCTGTTATCGAAATAGGCGGTACGGTGGGAGACTTTCAAAACGCGCTTTTTATCGACGCCGCCCGCGTTTTGAAAATGCGCCACCCCGAAGACGTCCTTTATATAATGGTCTCATATATGCCGGTGCCGGGCTCGCTCGGTGAAATGAAAACCAAACCTACGCAAAACGCGGTTCGCCAGCTCAACTCATACGGGGTGCATCCGGAGTTTCTTATTGCGCGCGGGAAGTACCCAATAGACGAAAAACGCAAACAAAAGATTGCTGTCGCTTGCTCTATCAAAGCAGACCACGTTGTTTCCGCTCCGGATATTGAAAGTATCTACGATGTTCCTATTAATTTCGAAAAAGACAAACTTGCAGACGCTCTCGTCACAGCTCTACAACTTTCAAGCAAAAAAGAGACCGACCTAACAGAGTGGAAAAAATTCGTAAGTGCCGTCAAGCGTACCGATGTACCGGAAGTAAACATTGCTATTGTCGGAAAGTACTTCGATACCGGTGATTTCGTTTTGTCTGATGCGTATCTTTCTGTTATCGAGGCGATAAAGTTTTCCGCATCCGTGCTTGGAGTGAAGGCTCGTATCCACTGGGTAAATTCAAAAGATATTGAACAGGGAGAAGTGCAAGAAGTTCTCTCCGGTATCGACGGCATTATTGTTCCGGGCGGTTTCGGAGAGAGCGGAATTGAAGGCAAGCTGAAAGCGGTCGAATACGCTCGCACGAAGCAAATCCCATATTTCGGTCTATGTTACGGAATGCAATTATTGGTTATCGAGTACGCACGCAACGTGGCGCATCTCGAAGGCGCTCACACGGCAGAGATTGACCCGAAAACACAGCATCCGGTGGTTGCCATAATGGAAAACCAAAAAGAAAAGCTCGCAAAAGAAAACTATGGTGGCTCTATGCGCCTCGGAGCATACCCCGCGAGTATTAAAAAAGGAACGATTGCATACGAAGCTTATAAAACAGAAGCAATATCAGAGCGACACAGGCATCGATACGAGATTAATCCGGATTACACAGAAAAGCTTTCGCAAGCAGGGCTTGTTTTCTCCGGAACCTCGCCGGACGGCGTACTGATGGAGATTGCGGAGATACCAAGAAGCGAGCATCCTTTTATGCTCGGAACACAGTTTCATCCGGAGCTAAAATCGCGACCGCTTTCACCGCACCCGCTCTTCACTGAGTTCCTTAAAGCGGTCGCAAACAAAGCGAGCAAAAAATAAAAAATAGATATCCACAACAAACATTTCATTAAACAATTAAAATCATATATTATATAAATTAATTAGTTATGAGCAGGAAATTTTATACTTTAATCTCGGTACTCGCACTTTTGTTCGTAAGCTACTTCGGTGCACCGCTTACAGCACAAGCCACTCTTTACGCACCTGGCGCCACACTCGACCCAGACTGCGCTCCCACAGATACTAATTGTGGTGTAGTTATACCTGTAGGCACGGGTACCACAGGGCAGACAGCTTATTATGCTGGAGACGGCACTACTCTAACTGCAACAAGCACCATCACAGTATTGGCAAACGGA
>CAZYRK010000025.1:0-6583 GCA_964650475.1 uncultured Candidatus Saccharibacteria bacterium | reverse complement strand
TGCGGACACTAAGTGTCCGCAAGTGTAAACTCCGCGCTATTTCTGCTGACACTAAGTGTCCGCAAAACCCCGCGCTAACAACATGACGCAGACGAAACTTTCTGCTGACACTAAGTGTCCGCAAAACCACGCGGTACATTACAATCGTAAATAACGTCTTTACGTTCAACAACAATTTTCCACCCGTTGCGTTTTGCTTCTGCCGACACTAAGTGTCCGCAAAACCCCGCGGTACATTACAATCGTAAATAACGTCTTTACGTTCAACAACAATTTTCCACCCGTTGCGTTTTGCTGTTCTGTAGAGTGCTTCGTTTGGATTAAATGCAATCGGTGTCTCTACTATCTCGAGCATCGGCAAGTCGCTTTCCGTATCGCCAACAGCAATGGAGTCGGCAAGAGTTAGGTTTTCTCGTTGTACTGCGCGTTGAAGGATTGCTCCTTTATTCATAATAAGTTCTTTGTTTTCGATTTCGCCTGTAAAACACTCGGAAGCTCCTGTGGAAAAAAATATACCGTATGATTTATCAAAACCAAGTTCGTACCCGAAACCGTCAACAATAAACTTGGGTGAACGTGAGATTGCCAGCATGTAATAACCCTTTTTTTTAAGGTTCTGTGCGAGGTCTCGTGTGTATCGATATGTATGCCCTTTCATTTCTTCAATAATTTCTCCGGCAATATCTGCAACAACAGAGTATTCGACACCTTTTATGTTTAGTGAGAAGGCGTCTGTTACGCGGGCGATGTATTGTGAGTAGTCGCCTTTTCTATCAAGCCACGCGTCTTGCTCACGAGCGTACGTTTTATGTACGGTGTGTGGGAAAACACCACGAGAAACTAATCGTTCGACAAGTTTTATAAGAAGTGATGAACGAAATATTGTGCCGTCTATATCAAACACTGCTACCTTACGTTTTTTATTTATCATACACTGATATGATACCGCAAGAAGCAAAAAATCGCGCGATTCCGCGCCGCGCCGCGTGCTTTTTAGCTGTTCATGTTTGCGGACACTACTTTTGCGGACACTAAGTGTCCGCAAACCCCTCTCTGCCACTCTCTCTTTTTCTTTCTGCGGACACGTGTTGCGGACACTTAGTGTCCGCAAAACATGCTACGCAAACACTCTCTGCCGACACTAAGTGTCGGCAGAGAGTGTTGGCAGAGACGCTCCGTTAGCTGTGGATAAGTTGGGAAGGTCTAACCTTCCCAAATGGGGTGGCAATGTTGTTGGGGGTGATGATTAACGGAAATCTTTTATTGAAGAAGAGCTCCATACTCCTGCTATCACCAAAAAGGCTCCTGTTGCGATGAAGAAACCTGAAAATCCGTAAAACAAAAGGAGGATGCTACCTGCAACCGGAGCAATAAGATCTGCAAATGGCCATGTCATGCGATACAGTGCAATCATTTCCGTATCAATCTCAGAGACCGCTCTAAAGAAGTGTGCTTCTGTCATAGACTCGACAAGCGCGGCGCCAATACGGCTGGAAAAAAGTATTATAGCAATAAATGTTATAGAAGAGCTCGCAGTAATTAAAGAGAAAGAGGCGAGCGAAGCTCCCATAATGATAAAACCGAGTACCATAAGCTCTTTGTCGCCAAGGAAACGGTCTGCAATAATTCCTGCAGGGTACTCTATCAATATGAAAGGAATAAGCATAAATGAAAACATCCAACCAAGCTCCACCCACGAGATGCCGAGTTTCGTATGCAGGTAAATAGGTACGTATAGTGGTGCCCATGTGTAGAACAAATATAATAAGAGGTGGGCGATACTTACTGCGGTCAAATTGCGGTCGTGTAGCATTATGGAAAGTCCTTCGAGCAGGCGTATTTTCTTTGGTGGTTTGCCTTTCGGTAGTTTGTGAGCTGCAAATATTACAATGAACGGAACGATAGCCGCCGCTGCCGCTATAAATATGTGGGGATAAGCATCTGATGTGGCAAGAAGCGAACCCATGAGAAGGGGTGTGCCAAATTCCGCAATATTAAATGCTGTAAGGAAAAGTGTGCGAACGCGTCCTGTTACACCTTCTTGCGCCACTGTAGCTTCCAGCATTATGTCCATTGTGTATGTAATGAAAGGTCCGATAGCGATGAGTATGGCTATAAGAATTACGGCGCCCACTATGTTTGGTTGCATAGCAAGAGCAAAGAGAGTGAACATTTGGGCTATACCGAGAACGATTGCAATTTGTTGTGCTTCATAACGCTCAATAATGCGTGGAAGAAATGCAAAAAAGGTAAGTGAGATGAGCGCTCCGCCGGAAATCACAAGCCCCGTGTACTGCTCTGGCATAAAAGCCGATAGATACGGAAGGAGAATGTATACGGTTAGAATTGAGGATATGGCAAAGAAGAAATTGCCGAGGGAAAGTGTGATGCGTGGATGCATGTTGTTATAAATGTATCACACCAAAAGCGCGCGGGACTAAAGTCCCGCGCGCTTTTGGTGCATATTAATGCGTGTCTTATTTACACACCTATCAGAACAGGTATAACCATCGGAGCTTTGTTTGTTCGTACGAACAAATAGTCTGCGAGGGTGTCCGTAAGAACGTTTTTCACATAGTCTAAGTCAATAGGATTCATCTCGTGTGTCGAGTCCTCAACAGTTTTCTTTATGAGAATACGCGCTTGGTTTAGAAGGTCTTGCGACTCTCGCAAATAAACAAATCCACGCGAGATAATATCAGGTGACTTTTTAAGTTTGCCGGTCTTTAATTGTACGGTTGCAATAATCACAAACATACCGTCCTTTGCGAGCATTTTTCTATCGCGAATAACAACTTCCTGCATATTGCCGATAGAGAACCCGTCAACAACGAGCGGGTCGGAAGGTACTTTCATTTTATGTATCTTCATTTCCTTGCCGTCGATAATGTCGACAACATTTCCGTTGTCTGCCAAGAATATCGTATCTTTCGGACGTCCCGCTTGTTCGACTGCTTTTGCATGGCACGCGGTCATAGATCGGTACCCGTATCCCGGCATAAAGAATTTTGCATTTACTTGTTGGTTTACCCATACAAGTTCACCGGAATTTCCATGACCTGTAGAGTGCACGTCGCTTGAGCGATAATTTATTATCGTGACGTTATTTCTGTATAGATTGTCTTTTAGTTTCTGGACGGATATTTCGTTACCAGGGATAACCGAGGAAGAAAGCACTACTGTGTCGCGTTCACTAAACTGAATAAAACGGTGTTGCTTTGTAGCAATGCGCATAAGTGCGGCAAATTCTTCTCCCTGTGCCCCCGTTGCAAGAACCAAGATTTTATCCGGAGAGTAGTCACCTATTGCTTGTGCGGGAATAATAGTGTCATTTTTCACTACGAGCAACCCTGCTTTTTGTGCTATTTCGATGTTTGTTCGAATAGAGCGCCCTTCCATGACAACTTTTTTACCATATTGTTCAGCAGATTGAATTATTTGAATTATTCGTTCGAACTGCGATGCAAATGTTCCGATGATAAGACGTCCCGAAACAGTACGGATAATTTCATCTAGTGTTTCGTGCACTCTTTTTTCTGGAATGGAGAAACCATCGCGTTCGGCGTTTGTAGAATCTGCCATAAAGAATATGTTGTTTGCTTTCCCAACTTCTCCCCATGTTTTCTTTTCGTGGTCGGCTGGGTCACCTCCTTCATGGTCGAGTTTTAGGTCGCCCGTAATAACAACGTTTCCTTGCGGTGTCTCAAGTGAAATACCCATAGCGTCAGGTATCGAATGAGTTACTGGGAAGAAATTTAGTTTGGTACTGCCTATCGTGCAAGTGCTGTTTGGTTCGACAATAATAACCTCTGGTTTCGGTACGTTCGGGTACTCATCTTGACGCTTGGCTATCATAATGGAAGTCAGTTTTTGAGTATATACAGGAGGATTGCCTATACGGTTTAGAAGAAACGGAATACCTCCAATATGGTCAAGGTGTCCGTGCGTAATTATTGCTGCGCGAACACGGTGCTTGTTTTTCTCAAGGTAAGCTGTATTTGGAAGCATGTAGTCAACACCAGGAGCTCCTTCTTCCGATGTAAACTGGAAACCAACATCCATAACGAAAATGTCGCCGTTGATATCGATTGCGGTCATGTTGCGACCGACTTCTTCAACCCCTCCGAGAGGTACTATGCGGGCAACATTTTTTGCAGGTGCTTCTGGGAAATAGTCCGGTACGCGCTTTGTACGCGCGTGGTTTATCATCGGTCTGTGAAGAGCTCGCTGGATACGGCGCGTTGCCGATCCCGGGCGTGCTCCCATACGAGCCGGACGTCTGTTTCCAACAGCGTTTCCACGAGCTATTGGACGACGCACTCCGCTATGGTGCGGTGCTCCTCCGTGGTGTGGAGGGTACGATTGTCGCTGGTTGTGATTGTTTGGTTTTGGTTCCGGCGAAGATTTTGGTGCCGGAGCTGGTGCTGAAGTCATAATTTAATTTAAGATATATAATTAATAATTTTTTATGAGGGCAGTGCCCGTATTAAAAAACTTGCGATTATTATTTTTTGGCGCTCGCAAGAAAAGGCCAAATGCTGTCTATTTTTCGATACCATGTAGCGACCGTTGCGAAACGATCTGCCGGAGTTGTAATCTGGGGGAGTGTTACTCCATGCAAGTCTTTCGGAATAGCATAAACAAATTTCGGCGTGTGCGTGAAGGCTGCTGGGTAGTCGGAACTGATATATTTTTCTATAAGATTAAGGTCTTTTTTACGAGTATCTTTGTTGTCTGTTGTGCGTACTTCTTCGAGAAGTGCATCGACTTTTTTGTTTGCGTACATTGCAATGTTTAGCCCGGGATCTTTTTGTTGTGAAGAGTGCCAGAAAGCAAAAAGGTCTTTGTTGCGACCTATAACCATTCCAAACAAAAGCGCTTCATATTTACGTGGGCGAATTACGTTTTGATTTAAATCACCAGGTTCATAAAGCTCTATGGACACGTCTATGCCGAGTTTTTTCCAGTCATTACGTATTGCTGAAGCGACAGCTTTAAGCTCGGGAACGTTTGACGTTTTAATTGTAATAGTATTGAACACGGCTTTTTTGTGAGAGTTTTCCCACTCACGTTTTGTTCCGTTATATTTCCAACCGTTTTTCTCGAGACCTTTTACCGCTACTGCGATACGACTTTTGGTCGACAAGACAGTCTCTTTTTTGGCACCACTTTCGGGAGGAATTGGCCCGAACAACGCTGTTGCATAGCCGTTCAAAACATTGTTTACAATATATTCTCGGTTAATGGTAAGCGAAAGCGCTTTGCGTATCGCAATGTTTGCCAATACCGGATTTTTGTCTGCATTAAAGAATACACCAAAAACACTTGAAAACGGAGCGGTCATAGCGTTTTTCTCAGGTATGCCGTAAGCGCTTTCTATTTTTCCATTTGAAAGTGCTGTTGCGAGATCTGACTGGCGCGCATAAAAACGTATGTGGATACCGTTCAGATACGGAGTTCCAAGAACGTATGTCTTTGATGCGGTTAGGTCGTATTCCGTGATAATTCCGCTGGGGTCGCGCACAACATTACTAACGGAAAAAGGTCCGGCACCGACTGGCTCTACGGTAAGGCTTGTGAAAGGGAACTGTTCGTCCGGAATACCTCTCCACAACCGCGCCGGCAAGATGCCGAGGGTCGTGTTTTCAAGAAACGGAGCGTACGGCTTTGGAAGTGTGAATCGGACAGTGTGAGTATCAATAGCTTTAACGGATATGTCGTTCCAGTTTGCGAATTGAGGGCTTTTAAGCGCAGAGTCCTGTGCTTTCTGCACTGTAAATACAACATCTTTTGCTGTTACGCTCGTGCCGTCAGAGAAGCGAGCGTCGTTTCGGATTGTAAAAGTGTATACTTTTCCATCTGAAGATACTGTGTAGCTCTTTGCAAGCACAGGTACGAGGGTGCCTTTCCCAGAGAGTCCCATAAGCCCAGCATAAGTGAGTGCCGTTACGTCTCTGTCTGCATCTGTCAGTGCCAAAAGAGGATTAACAAAACGCGGTGAGCCCACCTCACCTTCGGTGAGTATTCCACCATGAGCCGGAACTTGAATGAGTAGCTTGTGTTCAAGCGTGTATATTCCGGCGATACCTGTTATAGCAACTGCAATTCCCAAAACACTCGCGATTAATTTATCTCCATACGCAAGCTCGCTGATTGTACGACTAACTCGTGAGAGCGGTTTCCATGCTCTGTGACGTGTAAGTGTCTTCGCGTAGCTTGCGAATAGTTTGTTCATGTTCCTTGCAGAAGGAAGCTAACGATGGCGATTACCACTAAAAGTACGCTGATAACAATCGTTGCGCGAAATAGAAAAAGTTCCGCCCCACGACGTTTATAGAACGTAGACGAGAAATTATCTCCGCCGAATGCTCCGCCAAGACTTGCACCGCGCTGTTGTAGAACAACGCCTGCGACGAGCAAAATAGAGAGAATGATTTCTGTATATGGTAAAAACATAGTGAGTGCCTCCATCTGTACTTGCGAGCATAGCACATTGTGGTAACCACGTGCAACCGCCAGGTGGTAGGTGTGCGCAAACGCCCGAAACGCGCGGGCGGTACCGCCCGCGCGTTTCGGGCGTTTG
>CAZYRK010000024.1:0-7037 GCA_964650475.1 uncultured Candidatus Saccharibacteria bacterium | reverse complement strand
AACCCGCCGACCCTGTGCTGTTTTGCGTGCTTTACTTTTACTCAAACCCAAAAAACCCGCGCGGTCTGTATTGAAAAGCTTCTAAAATGTGCTCGCGCAGTACCGTGTCGGAGTCTGCAAGATCTGCAATAGTGCGCGCAACACGCATTGTTCTGTGATATGAACGCGGAGATAAGTCTAATTTTTTAGCTACTGATAGAAGAATGTCCTTTGCTTCTTGTGAAAAACCAATGTCTTTGTTTTCAATATTGTGAGAGCGTTGGTGCGAACCGGCTGTGCTTCCTAAAAGGTGTCGCGCGCTCGCCAGCTCGCGCGCTTTCTTGATACGTTTACGAACCATCTCAGATTTTTCACCGCAAAAATCAGATGCAAGTGTTTCGTGTGGTACGTGCGGAACTTCAATCCATATGTCAAACCTGTCTGCAATTGGGCGAGAAAATTTGCGCGCTTGTTTACGGGATGCGCTCATTGTTGCCACTGTATCTGTGCTAAGTGTGTCTGCAGGGTTCAGCGCAACAACTAGCATGAAATCTGCAGGGAATGTTACTGTTGCGCGGGTTCGTGACACGGTGACGCTGTGTTCTTCAAGAGGCTGGCGCAAGGCTTCAAGCGCGCGCGTCTCAAATTCGGGAAATTCGTCAAGAAACAACACTCCTTTGTGTGCGAGTGTTACTTCCCCAGCACGCGGAGATGCTCCTCCGCCTATTAGTGCAGTATGAGAAACAGTATGGTGTGGAGCGCGAAATGGTGGAAAGAATATAACATCTCCGGTCTTAAGGACTCCCGCGCTAGAGTGTATGGCGGTAACCTCAAGAACTTCATCGCTTGTAAGTGCCGGAAGTATTCCGGCAAGTGCGCGCGCAAGAAGTGTCTTCCCTGTTCCTGGCGGACCGTATAAAACTATGTTGTGTCGACCTGCTCCGGCAATCTCAAGCGCGCGCTTGCCGGTTTCCTGTCCTTTTATTTCTGACATGTCTATGTCAGGCGATCGGTAGTGCTTTACTTGGACACTCTTTTTTGGAACAAGAACCACTTCCCCTTTCATATGTGCCACAAGAGCGCTTAATGTTTCCGGAGCGTATACGGTAACTTCTTTTGCGAGCAATGCCTCCTCCGCGTTTCCCGGAGGAACAAAAACTGTTTTTATACCTGCGCGCGTTGCAGAAAGTACTTGTGGTAATATTCCGCGGACATCACGTATTTTTCCATCAAGAGCTAGCTCGCCGGAAAACAAAGCTTCTTTTTCAGGTAGTGTAATCTCCCCAGACGCAGCAAGGTACGCAAGCGCTAGAGCAACATCGTAATGAGAGCCTTCTTTTTTGAGATCTGCTGGGGAAAGTGATATTACGATACGTTTGTTTTCTGATTTTGGTGACTTGAAACCCGAGTGACGTATGGCGGAGCTTACTCGGTCGCGAGATTCTTCTACTGCGCGGTCAGCGAGACCGACAACAGAAAAAGAATGTAGCCCGCGAGTTAAGTCAGCTTCCATTGTTATTATTGTGGCGCCGGCTCCCATTGGTTGGGCGGTGATTATTGATGCGTAGCCTTTAGTATTGGTTTTTTTGTTTGCATCATTAGCATTTTTTTGCATGTTAAATAAACTCGATTTCCGTCTTAAACAAACACTGTTTTATTGAGTACTCGAATTACCGAGCCTGCTTATTATTTCTGCAAAAGCAACAGGGTTGCGTGCAATTATTAAAATATTCTTATTCCAAAATCCGTACAGTAGTATACTGTTCCCTGCTCGGTCGCGCAGTATTCGAGTATCGTGGTTTGAAACGATTTCATCTTTGAAAGAAATTTTTATGTTTGTTGGTGTTGTCGTACTGTTCGGTTCTGTTGCATATGTATAGTTTGGATAAAGCAAGCCAAGGTCTCCTTGGATTGTTTTTTCCCATCTCAGCATGCCTGCAAAAGCAGAGTCGTATGATCCTACATGTAACACAAAGAACGGACGAATTTCTTTTCTTGCGCGTACCAAGCCTAGAGAACTGTCGTTTTTTATTGTGCGAGCAAGAAGTGCAGGCATGTTGATTGGAAGTGATGCTATTACTTTACCGCCTTTTTCAAAGGTTGAAGTTACAGTGCCGTCTGTAGATGTTGCTGTATTTGAAACGTACAAAAGAACAAAAGTGTTGTTTTGAATTGGTTTTAGAGACGCTTCGGCAATGGCTCTTAATAAAGTTTTTCCGGAACCAGAAATCTCGAGTTTGGCATCGGTAGCAACAAGGGACGGCACTTTTGAAACCACTGGAGCGGAATTAATTTTTGTGCTGTATTGGTATGCAAAAATGATGCCAAGAACACTTATTGTAAAAAGAAGGATACCTCCTATCGCAAAAAGAAGCGTATTTCCATGAGATTCTTTTTCTGTATCTATGTGCATTACTCCGGCGTTTTGTTCTGCTGTCAGCACATCGATATCTGTAGCTCCTGTTTCGTGAATACGATCTACAAAATCACTTTTGTAAGTATGTATCGGTGAAGCGACCGAAGAGTCCCTCCGAGCATTTTTTGATAAATCTACTTTTGCCGGAGTTGCAATCTTGGTGTGGGCAGAATCTGTGGTTTGAATCGGGGTCGGTTTCGAAACTGGTGCCAGTATGGGTGTCGGAACAGATTCTGTCGGCGCCGGCGTCCTCAAAAAAGATTGTTCCTTTGGAGTGACAAACCCTTGTTCTGGAGTGTTAAAACTTTCTGCTTTTACAGGCAGTGGTGCTAGCGAAGAGCTGTTTTCTTTGTCAGTATCGTTTATTTCTTCTTTCGTAAAAATAGACTCACCAGGTTTTTTTATTTCAGCATCTACATCTAGCGGTATTTCAGCCACCTCTGTTTCATCAGCTTCCCCGCTTTCTCTTTTTGGCTTTTCATCAGGCTCGCGCAAGATACTACTGTCAACGATATGTTCATTCAAGTCCGCGCGCGCTTCTTTTTTTGGAAATTTCGGAAAAGTAAGACCCCGTAGTTTTTCGGAAAGTTTCTCTTTAAGGGTTTTTTTCTCCCCTTCTCTTCGCATCACCACGAGGTTGAGAGGAATTCCAGGGCGTTCTTTTTTTACTTCTTGCTCTGGAGCCGGCTCTTTTACCTCCTCTCCGTTTTCTCCGCGCGCGCGCGCCATGTCTTTTGCATATGTTCGCGCGGAATATTTTTCATATGGAACAGGTGCCGGTGACGATTCTTTTTGTTGCTCCGTATCTGAGACTATTTCTTTTGGTGCGGGAGTCGGTACCCGTTCTTTTAAAACCGGTTCAGGTTTCGGAGGGTTTGGAAGCTGTGCCGATTTTTTAACCCCCCCCGCGTTTTTTACAGGTGTCGGGATTGCAGTCTTTGAAATCGAAGGCACTGGTACAGGGGTTTTTGAAACACTGCTTATCGGAACATTGTGTCCAGATACCTCAGGAGCTTCAGGCACAGAAACTTTTGGAGTTGGAATCCTTTGTTCATTTTTTGCTACTGGGTTTGTTTTTTCGTTTGCCATAAATCTGTTTCTTATATTCTAACGCAATCACACCCTCATGTCGGCTTTTCCGACATGAGGGTGTGAGTTATGGTCGTATTGATTTTTTTGTTAACCTCTGTGCCCGATAATAAATTTCTTCGGATCATCGCACATATCAGTAAAGGCGTGAGTGGCTTCCTTTAGTTTTGCGGAAGAAGATTTTCCAAAAGAAATAACTTCAACCTGGCATCCGTCGTTCATATCGAGATACTGTATAAGTGGTACGAAATCGCCGTCTCCTGTTGCGAGTATTATAGTGTCTAGTTTCGGGGCAAGTTTTACGGCGTCAATCGCCAGTCCAACATCCCAGTCGGCTTTTTTTGCTCCGTCTGCAAAAATTTGCAAACCTTTAACTTTTGTTTCGATGCCAATTTTTGTGAGCGCCTCAAAGAAATTTTTCTCCTCACCTGTTTCTGTTGAGATAACATAAGCTATCGCTCGTACTAAGACGCGTCCACCGACAGCCTCTTCTAGCACTTTTGCGAAGTTTACGCGTGAATTATAAAGATGTTTTGCGCTGTGATAAAGGTTTTGAGCATCAATAAAGACACCAACTCTTTGAGCGCTGTGTTTAATAACAGCCATATGTAATATTAAGGTATTTAAATTTTATTAAAAAATGGGGCGTACTATGCAATATCAAGTACTTTAGAACCAGTATATTCAAAACGCTCCAAACATTATCTTACCACTTAAACACTAATTTTTAGTGTTTAAGTCCGAGTTTTTTGATTACCGCAGTGTAGCGACGCTTGTTGTTTTTTTCAAGGTATCGCAAGTGCGTACGACGATCTGCAACCATTTGCAAAAGACCACGACGTGAATGAAAATCTTTTGGATTTTTACGTAAATGTTTTGCCAATTCCGCTATGTTGCGTGTTAAAATCGCAACTTGTACATCTGAGGAACCAGTGTCCGTGTCGTGTCGGGCGGTGCTTTTAATCGTCGCCTTTTTTACTCTTTTTGTAAGCATGATTGAAATACCATACCATATCTTGATATCTTTTGCAATCGCTGTTTTGCTAGTACGGAGGGAAACTTTGTTCCCTGTTTCCACGGTATATTAAACAGATATTTATTGTGCGACGCTGTAGAGTATACTAAATGAATGGACGCACATAATGCAAAACAGCAGTTTCTGGAATATATAGAAATAGAGCGTGGGCGCGCTGTAAAAACGGTCGAAAACTACGACCACTACCTGACGCGTTATTTTGCACATGCAAAAATACGCCACACTCGTGATATTACCGAAGAAAATATTCGCAACTTCAGGCTTTGGCTTAATCGCCAGCCGGGCACTGCCGGAGCCTTGAAACGCCGCACGCAAAATTATTATCTCATTGCCTTGCGTGCTTTTTTGAAATTCTTAAGAAAGCGTGACATCGAGGGTATTTCTCCGGAAAGAATAGAGCTTGCAAAAATACCAGAGCGTTCGCTCGATTTAATAACAACAGCTGAACTTGATCGGCTTATGCACGCCTCAAACGGTACAGATGAGAAAAACTTACGTGATAGAGCTATATTTGAGCTTTTGTTTTCAACGGGTTTGCGGGTTTCGGAGCTTTGTTCCCTTAATTCCGATATAGACCTTTCCAGTGATGAGCTATCGGTACGCGGAAAGGGCGACAAGGTTCGCGTGGTGTTTCTTTCAAGTGTTGCAAAAGAAGCGCTGGCTCTGTATTTAAAGAAGCGCACAGACATGTCGGAAGCCTTGTTTGTTAACTTGGCGCACAATAACGCCGAGAGAACGCGTTTAACTCCTCGCTCTATTGAAAGGATTATTAAATTTCATGCAATAAAAGCCGGTATCACTAAAAAAGTTACCCCGCATGTGTTGCGCCACTCGTTTGCAACAGACCTCCTCTCAAACGGCGCGGACTTACGAAGTGTGCAGGCACTTCTCGGGCATGCAAACATCGCCACAACACAGATTTATACGCATGTTACAGACGCGCACCTGCGGGAGATTCATAAGAAGTTTCACTCAAATCGCAAGACGTAGTTTTCTGTACTAAATGTTTCGGAAGTTTGTTTGTGAAAATTAAGCAAAGTCTTTTATTTAAACATTAAGATTTTATTAACTTCAAACTACAGCGATGAGGGTATAAGATAAAGTCAATGCGCATAGTTTCATGGAATGTGAACGGAATACGTGCCGTTGAAAGAAAAGGCAATTGGCAAGATTTTTTGAAATTGACGAAACCAGATATTTTTTGTTTGCAAGAAACCAAGGCTTCTCCGGAACAACTTTCTCCCGAGCTTCAAGAACCTCTAGGGTACTCTGCTTTTTTTTCGTCATCACAAACACGTAAAGGGTACAGCGGAGTGGCTCTGTATTCGAAAATAGAACCGATTTCCATCGTTTACGGTATGAATAAAAAGGAGTTTGATCAAGAAGGGCGGATAATCGGAGCAGAATATGAAGACTTCTGGCTTTTGAATGTGTATTTTCCAAACGGCGGCGGAGGGGCTGAGCGTCTCGACTACAAACTGCGTTTTTATGATGAGTTTCTTGTGTTTATTGAGAAACTGCGAAAACAAAAGCCGGTTATTTTTTGCGGTGATGTAAACACGGCACACGAAGAGATAGATCTTGCTAGCCCAAAAGAAAAAGAGGGTTCCTCAGGTTTTCTACCGGAAGAGCGCGCGTGGATTGATGAGGTTATAAATGCCGGGTACGTTGATACTTTTCGGCACCTACACAAAAACCAATCGGGAGCGTACACGTACTGGGATATGAGAACACATGCACGTGATAGGAATGAAGGATGGCGACTGGACTATTTTTTTGTGGCGAACGAGCTTGTGCATAATGTAAAAAAAGCGGAGATTCATATCGATGTTATTGGTTCCGACCACTGCCCTATTTCAATAAATATCTAAAGGACAAAACTAAAGGACAAGTTATCCACAGCCAAACTATTTACTCTGTCCGATAGAGGAGTAACATAGTGAGTGGAAGGAGTTCTTTGCGAGCACTTTCCATTAGTAGTTCTTTCAGAAGTAAGTTGCGGAACAGCAGGTCGACGACGGGGCGTATCCCCCATTCATAAAACAAAAGACTGCGATCGTTCCAACGCAACAACACACTTCAACAAAATTAAAAAGTCGCCACCTCCCGGCGAGCCACTAAAAACAAGCCCCAAGCTATCTAATTTAGGCTCGCCATCAGGCGGCTTTTTTTGTTTACATACACTAAACAATATAATCGCTACGCAACCGTTTGCTACAGATACAAAGAGGTCTGCCTCAAAGATGGAGCACTCTTTGTATAGTTATCTATTTTTCTGAGCTAAATAGCGCTTCGTGTTGGCACAAAATCCGTAAAGCCCAAAAAGTCCCGTAACGCACGGGACTTTTTGGGCTTTACACAGAAATTTTGAATACAAACATACGCTCAAACAACTACCCTCGCCTATTTTTTGATACAAAAACCCTTTAAATACAACATATCCTTCAAAAAATTACAAAATCACACATGTTCCACGTGAAAACATTATACGACCCACAAAAGATACATGCTTTATCA
>CAZYRK010000023.1:0-7341 GCA_964650475.1 uncultured Candidatus Saccharibacteria bacterium | reverse complement strand
CGCTCGGCCATGTCTTACCCTACTCATCGCAACGCACCGCGTGCTTTTTAGCTGTGGACAGAGTTGGGAAGGTTAGACCTTCCCAACTCTGTCCATTGTAATACAGTGTAGTTTTGCGTCGTAAAACTTTTGGGAAGGTTAGACCTTCCCAAATTTATGTAATGTTAAATAAAAATAAAAAAAAGGAGGGGGCGAAGTCTTTTCTTCATGCAATAAAAGTAAAAAGTGAAGTAAAAGTGCAAAAGGTGTCAAAGTGTAAAAGGTAAAGAGCCCCGCGCAATAAAAGGTGTCAACACCTTTTATTGCGCGGGGCTCTTTACGGGTTTTTAAACGCGGATATTTTAATCGTGCTAATTAGCGCAAATGTGATATCGTTAAAAATAACAACTATGTTACGAAGTCAATCGGCATCGTCAAATAAAAGCAAAAAACCGGCGAAAGCGTCTGTTTCAGGGAAATATTCATTTGTTACAAAAATACAGACCGCAAAGAGTTCGTATTGGTCTCGCAAAGAAAAAACACATTTATATAAACTTTTTAAGAAAATGGCGAGCGAAGTTCCCGCATATCGCGATTTTCTTCGTACAAACAAAGTAAATGTTAAATCAATAAAGACCGCAAAAGACTTGGTATCTGTTCCGACAATGTCGAAAAAGAATTATCTCAAAAAAAATGCTTTTTCGAAACTCGCATGGCAAGGCTCACTCCACTCCGCTCAGGTTTTAACAGCAACATCCGGCTCTACAGGCAAACCGACATATTTCGCGCGTTCATACGAAGTGGATGAACAATCTTCATATGTTCACGAGCTGATTTTTCATAACACATCTCTTTCGCCGGATAAATCAACTCTTGTTATTGTGTGTTTTGGAATGGGTATATGGATAGGAGGGGTTATAACATATCAGGCATTTGAGCTTATGGGCAGAAGAGGGTACCCGATATCAATAATCACCCCCGGAATAAATAAAAAAGAAATATTGCGAGCATTGGTTGAGCTTGCACCGCAATATGAGCAGGTTGTGCTTGTGGGCTACCCGCCTTTTTTGAAAGACATTGTCGACAGCGCTATTTTACAAGGAGTTTCTTTTTCAAAACACAATATAGCCATTATTTTTGCAGCGGAGGCTTTCACAGAAACGTTTCGAAATCACATCGCAAAAAGTGTGGGGATTAAAAATCGCCTAACCGATATGATTAATATTTATGGAAGCGCGGATATCGGGACAATGGCATTTGAGACGCCGATATCCGTACTTGCGCGCAAGCTTGCCTCTAAAAACAAAAAACTTTTTAGTGCTGTTTTTAAAGGAGCGTCAAAAACACCAACATTTGCACAATACATTCCAGACTTTGTTGCGTTTGAAGAAAACGATGGGGAGCTATTGGTTTCCGGAAACAGCGCACTTCCGCTTTTTAAGTATTCAATAGGAGACCATGGAGGTGTTTATACTTTTGACGAACTTGTGGAGCTTTTTAAAACGCACGGTATTGACCTTGTGAAAGAAGCTGTGGAGGCAGGTATTAAAAACAAAGTAACAGAGCTTCCTTTTGTGTATGTTTATGAACGCGCAGATCTTTCGACCACTCTTTACGGGCTACAGATATATCCGGAAACAATAAAAGATGTCTTGTTGCAAAAACAGTTTATAGAATATACAACCGGTAAACTAACCTTGATTACAAAATATGATGATAAGCAAAATCAGTATTTGGAAATAAATATAGAAAGCAAACCGAAAAAGAAAGCGAGCAAAAAACTTATATTGGAACTCGTTTCTGAAATAGTGAAAAACTTACAAGAAAAAAATTCCGAATTTTGTGAATTATACAAAACACTGGGGAAGCGCGCACAACCAAAGGTTGTGTTTTGGCCATACGAAGACACTCTTTATTTTAAATCTGGTATCAAACAACCTTGGGTTATTAAAGAAAATCGGTAGCTATTTTGTGTTAAAATAGTATTTATAATATTTAAATAAAAAAATATGGATATAGAACAATTTAATCGAGAAAAAGAATCATTTTCAGATTTTCGTGACAGGGTTCAGCCAGTGCAAACAATAGATAGATACGACTTGCTTCTTGAAGATTTGTTTTTAATCCGTAACCCGCGTTTTAAGTTTATTAAAGAGTACAAAGACGAAGCAAGTGCTTTTTCAGAAGAATATATTGCCGGACGCGAACCAGAAGATGTAGGAGAGTGGTTTTATTTCCCATGGAACAAAACGCTCGCGCATTATTTGCCGGAAGACGAGCACCAAGAAATACGTACCGCTCGCAATCGCAACATAATCACAAACGATGAGCAGAAAAAAATATACGATATTCGTGTTGCATACGCTGGACTAAGTGTTGGAAGTCACGGGGCGCTTACATTTGCCATGATGGGCGGTGCGCGAAAAATTAAAATCGCCGATCCCGATGAAGTATCCGCATCAAACCTAAACCGTTTGCATTCCGACTTTCTTTCGCTCGGACGCAAAAAGACAGACCTCGTCAAAGAACACATATACCAGCTCAATCCATATGCTGAAATAGAAACTTTTGATAGCGGTGTAACAGAAGAAAACATAGACAGCTTTCTTTCCGATGTTGATGTGCTGGTCGAGGAGACCGATAATCTCGAGGTTAAAATACGGCTCCGTCTTTCTGCCAGAGAAAAGGGAATACCTGTGGTTATGGCAACAGACAACGGCGACAACATAATCGTAGAAACCGAGCGCTTCGATATCGACAAAACAAAACCGCTTTTCAACGGGGTAATAGGTGATGTCGATATGGAAATGTTTAGGTCGTTTGCGCCTTCTGATTTGCCGAAAATGGCGACCAAAATCGCAGGCACGAAGTTTGTAACCGAACGTATGATGGAGTCACTTCTTTTGGTGGGGCGCGAAATATATTCTTGGCCACAGCTTGGAGACGCGGCTACACTTTCCGGAGTTGCAATCGCTTATATCTTGAAACGTCTCGCGATTGGCGAACCCGTTACCGAGAAGAAGGTCGAGATAAATCTTGATGCGACTATTGACCCGAACTACTCATCTTCTGAAAGAAAAGAAGCGCGCGAGAAAGCAAGAGAGAATTTTCTAAAAACAATCGGATTGGAGTCATAATAGTATGGGGCTTATTTCTCCGGAATTGATTACGAAAATAATCACGTCAGCATCTTCCGCTCCTTCCGGAGACAACTCACAGCCGTGGCGGTTTGTCGTACGAAACAACATAATAGAGTTTCATTATCTTCCTGAAAAAGATAACGCGATATTAAATTACGAAAACAGCGGTACTTTAATCGCGCTTGGTGCCTCTATAAAAAACGCAGAGCTCGAGGCTCTGGCGCTTGGGTATAATCCAAAAACAAAATACATACAAAAAGGTTCGTGTGTAGCCACAATGGAATTGCAAGAAGGCGGTAGGCTTAAAAAAGGCGAACTACAATTACACGAGGCTATATTCAAGCGACATTCAAACCGTAAAGCGTATCGTAAGATTGCACTTGACGAAGAACCGCGCACGGATATTTTAAATTTGTTTTCGTCAAATGAATATGGTGTCGGCGCGGTGCTTTTAGAGTCGAAGGACGTTTTGCAAAAAACCGCGCGCGCTCTTACAACCATGGAGGAAGTGGCTTTGGGAAATCAAAAACTACACGAACTTTTCTTTAAAGACATTTTATGGTCTGAAAGTGAAAATCGTGAAGGAAAAAATGGTATGTACATTAAGACACTTGAGCTACCGCCTCCGGCTCAATTTTTGTTTCGTTTTTTGAAAAATTGGAGTTTTGCAAGAGCGCTGGCAAAAATAGGTTTTCCGAAATTGGTTGCAAAAACAAACGCAAAACAAAACGCCTCCGCCTCCGCTTTTGGGGTTGTTGTGGTAAGGCGAGCAGACAGAGAAACGTATCTAAATATCGGAAAGTTTATTGAACATGCCTGGTTGCTTGCAACGGCGCACGGGCTATCGTTTCAGATTGTAACAGGCATGGTCTTTTTAGCGCGTACAATGAAAGACGAAAGCACGAAGAACATTTTTTCCGATAAGGAAAGAAAACTTGTGGACAGGTCGTATGATATTGTAAAGAAATATGTTGGTGGGGCAGGAGAACCGATTATTGTGTTTCGTCTTGGAACAAGTAGCGAGCCGACTGATATTAGCTATAGAACCAAACCGGATATATCGTTTGTTAAATAAATAGCCTATGAATACAAACCAAGATATTCCAAAAGACAGAGCCGGGCAAATAAAACATGTTCTTAAAAAACTAAAGCAGATAAAAGAAACAGAAAGCGATGCCTATGCTGTCGAGCAAAATATTCTGTTTTTTGAAGCTGTGCAATCTATACCTCGATATATCAAATGGCTATATGGAACACGGCGAGCTGTTTTGAGGGAAAATTTGCTCGAGATAAATGAAATACTTCCGGAGCTAGATGAAGAGTTTCATTCAAAAATGGCTGTTGTGGAAAGACAACCACGCCCTGGCATTGTAAAACCTGTTGTGGATTTTGTTTGCTCGTTAGTTCATAAAGAATCTAAAAACGAACGCTTTCGTATTGCTTCTTTTGGCTCCGGGAGCATGGAAGCGGAACGCCAAAGTATAGAGCGGTTGCATACGGAGAGGTTTGATAAACCGATTACGATTGTTGGTTTTGACACCTCTAAAAATACAAGAGAGTACGCTTACAAAAATATTAGCTCCCTCGCACATGTCCGTGTTGTTGCGGAAGACTTTTTAACAGAAGAGAGAATGTTTTCTCTTGAAAAGGAAACAACAGAAAATGTTTTGGTTATTATTTCCGGAAACGATATTTTTTCACTCAATAAAGTTTTTCAACCGGCGACTTTTTCGCTGGCAATGACGGCACTTTTTTTGCATCATCTACCGACCTCTTTAAGAGCAGATATTGTTTCTCGCATGCGAGAGCTTGCTCCACACACTTTAAATTATGATGGTTATAGAAACGAAATTGTTTTGCCTCTTATCAGTGTTACTGGGTGGGGAACTCCGGTTTTTCTAAATGCTGCGATTTTTTCGTCGATTAGATTTAATTCGAAAGCCTCTGTATTGAAATTACATGACGGCGCGGAAATCAGTTTTTATAAACACGGGCATTATTTAGCGGTATACTCTAAAAAGTAATATGGAAATAATAAGTATTAACTCAGTTCTTGTGTTAGTGGGAGCGGTATCCGCGCTCCTTCTTACTATAGGGTTTACTGTTTTTGTAAGCGATTCCGATAGCGTAACGCACAAGGCCTTTTTGGCTTTAACCATTAGCTCGATAGTTTGGAGCCTTCTTAATAATTACGCAATCTATCAATCGTCCGACCCTGTGATTGTTTTGTGGCTTTTGCGGGTAATGATGTTTGTCGCAGTGTGGTTTGCGTTTTCATTCTTTACTTTTTTCTATGTATTTCCTAGTCGGCACCATAAGTTTCCTTCGTGGTATCGGTATTTTTTGGTACCAGCTACCGTTGCAGTCTCGCTTCTTACTTTAACCCCGCTGGTATTTCGGTGCATAACGGTTTTTTCAAACGCCGGTCAGGTACAGCAAGTAAGCAATGGTCCAGGAATCTTTGTTTTTGGAATTATGGCTTTTGTTTTAGATTTTGGTGCGATTATAGCCTTTTTAAGAAAGACATTGCGAGCACGAGGGAAATTGCACGATGCTTATTGGCTGACTTTTTTGGGAACAGTTACAACAATTCTACTGATAATTACGTTTAGTTTTATTTTCCCAGCTTTTCTTGGAGACCCGTCTTTTGTACCTTACGGTTCGGTTTTCTTGCTCCCTTTCATCGGACTTACAGCGTATGCAATACACCATGGAAATATTTTAAATGTTAAGGAGATAACGATGGCATTATTGGTAAGTGTTTTGGCGGTGATAATGCTCATTGAGATTATTTTTACTCAAGATTTAAAGCTGGTTTTACTTCAAACGATTGTATTTTCATTGGTACTTATTGTTGGAATGTTTCTTATTCGAGGTGTCGTGCGTGAAGTTAAACAGCGCGAAAAAATACAGAAACTCGTATGCGATTTAAAAGAAAACAACAACCGCCAGGAAGCTCTCATTCATTTCATAAGCCATGAAGTAAAAGGCTACCTCGCAAAAGATATGAGTGTTTTTTCAAATCTTATAGAAGGCGATATGGGTAAATTGTCTGATGAAGCCAAACCTTTTTTGGTGGAGGCATTGAAACAGTCTCGAACTGGAGCACACTCGGTGATGAGAATTCTTCAGGCATCAAATTTGAAAAATGGCAGGGTTACATATCATATGGAGAAAATCGATTTTGCGAATATAGTAAAAAGAGTATTTGAAAATATGCAAAAAACTGCAAAAGCTAAGGGGCTGGGATTTGCTTTGGATATTAAAAAAACAGATGCCCCATACAATATATTCGGTGACTCGTTGAAACTCAGTGAGGACGTTCTTCGAAATATAATTGAAAACTCAATAAATTATACTCCTGTAGGAAGTATTACAGTGTCACTTAACAAAAACGCAAAAGGCAACATTATTTTTTCAGTACAAGATACCGGCGTCGGGGTAACAAACGAAGACAAAAAGCATCTTTTTACCGAGGGCGGGCATGGTAAAAATTCAATCAAGCTTAATGCCCATTCCACAGGGTACGGTCTTTTTATTGTTAAGCAGATTGTTACAGCACATAAAGGCAGAGTCTATGCAAAATCACAAGGAGAAGGCAAAGGCTCAGATTTTGGTATCGAATTACCGTCCGTTTAAATTTTAAAAACGTACTACTTTATAGAGCTGGTTTGGTGTGTGGAAGTTTGGGGCTTCTTTTTGAAATGTATGTAAATAGCTGGCGTAGTTTTTTTGTGCGGTGTTTAACTCCGTGTGGTGTTACTTTAGGTTCATTATATATTAAATCTACAACAATTCCGTATTGCGCCCTGGCATACATTTCTTCTGAATAAATATGTATCTCAATTATGCCAAAAGCGTCTGTGGTAACAGCTGTGCGAAGGCATTGATACCCGTTTGGTTTTGGAAAGGCTATGTAGTCTTTCATCTTTTTTGGTATAGGTCGCCAAAGTGCATGAACGCTCCCGAGTACAGAGTAGCAGTCGGTAGTCTCCGGTACCGTTATTTGCATGGTTACAATGTCTTTTATTTCTTCCGTGTCCCCGTCTTTACGCAGTAATTTTTTATAAAAACTATATTTTCCTTTTTCGCGTAATATAACTTTTGTGGGAAAAGGGCATGTAGAAGCAAGGTGTTCTTGTAGAACAGTAAGAGCTTCTTTCATGTTCGGCAAATGTTGTTTAAGGCTTTCCGCGAATAACCGATTATTTTCATTGTATGT
>CAZYRK010000022.1:0-7363 GCA_964650475.1 uncultured Candidatus Saccharibacteria bacterium | reverse complement strand
AAGTGTCCGCAAAACAGGTTTTTAGCCGTTAATGTTAGCTGGTTTGTTTAGGCATCAAAACCCCGCGGTACGTTTATACATGCTATAGTGCACCCCTGCGCCACCATGCGTAGAATTTTTCTATGGATACCGGAAAAAAACAAAATAAAAACATACACAAGCATGGAAACGACTGGCTGTCTGTTTCCGGTGCGCGAACACATAACCTAAAAAATATTTCCGTGAAGCTTCCTCGCGGAGCAATGACTGTTATCACCGGACTCTCTGGCTCCGGTAAGTCTTCGCTGGCTTTCGATACTATTTTTGCCGAAGGGCAGAGGAGGTATATAGAGTCTCTTTCCGCATATGCCAGGCAGTTTTTAAACCAGATGTCAAAACCGGATGTAGATGATATCACTGGGCTTTCACCTGCAATTTCAATAGATCAAAAAAGCAGGTCAAATAATCCTCGTTCGACCGTTGCGACAATAACGGAGATTTACGATTATCTTCGCGTTCTATACGCTCGTGTCGGACAGCCATACTGTGTAAACCATGACGTGCCGATTGAGAAACTTTCGAAAGAAGAAATGATAAAACTTGTCTTCGATAAGATTGAAGCAAAAAATAAAACGTCTAAAAAAGATGATGCGAAAGCAAAAAATAAAACAGTTATGGGTGTTTCGTATGACAAGTCTTCCATTGCTATTTATGCTCCGATTGTAGTGGGGCGTAAGGGTGAGTATTATCAGCTTTTATACGACATGCTCGGAAAGGGGTTTGAAAAATCAATCGTTGACGGGAAATCCCACATGCTTCGAGAGAAAGTGGTGCTGGATCGCAATAAGCGCCATGATATTGACGTCGTTGTTGATACTATTTTTGTATCAGAGTTTGTGCGCTCACCGGACTCTGCGCGTGAGCGTTTATCCGAAGCTCTCGAGCTTGCTCTTAAAGAGACAAATGGTTTGGTAAAAATTGCGCATGTAGACGGGACTGTTGAAACGCTTTCTTCACGCTTTATTTGCCCCGATGACGGAACAGCTTTTCCGGAGGTTGAACCGCGCTTGTTCTCGTTTAATTCGCCGTATGGTGCTTGCACTGCTTGCAATGGGCTTGGTACGAAAGCTCTCTTTTCAGATGAAGTTTGCGATGTGTGTGATGGAATGCGTTTGCGCCCGGAAGCTCTTCGAGTGTATTTGAAAGGAGTAAATGATGACGGGCTCGGTAAAAATATTGTGGATTTCACAAGTATGTCTATTGCGGATGCTAAAGCGTTTGTTGAGAATTTGGAACTTTCCGAGATGAAAATGGAGATTGCTTTTCCTATTCTTCGAGAGATTGAAAGCAGATTGCATTTTATGCTTAATGTTGGTCTTGATTATCTAACTCTTAACCGTTCCGCTTCCACTCTTTCCGGAGGCGAAGCACAGCGTATTCGTTTGGCGTCCCAGCTCGGAAGTGGGCTTACCGGAGCGCTTTATGTACTTGATGAGCCGACCATCGGTCTTCATCAGCGTGATAATGACAGGCTCATTAAAACTCTTCTAACTCTGAAAGACTTGGGTAATACTATTATTATTGTTGAGCATGATGAAGATACGATACTTGCATCGGATTACCTTATCGATATCGGGCCTGGTGCTGGAGTACACGGAGGAAAAGTAATCGCTTCCGGTTGGCTCTCGGATTTACTAGACGAAAAAAGTAGTGGCTCGCGAACCCTTGAATATTTAAGAGGTGATACAGAGATATCGGTACCGGGTCTACGCCGATCTGGTGATAAAGGAAGTGTAAAAGTGCGTGGCGCCACTTTGCACAATATTGTGAACGTGAATATAGACGTGCCTCTAGGAAAACTGGTGTGCGTCACAGGTGTTTCCGGCTCCGGCAAGTCTACTTTTCTATATGATGTTTTGTACAAAAATCTATCTGCGCGTTTTAAAAAACGCGAAGCGAAAACAGAACACTGTGCGTCTATAACCGGCACAGAGTATGCAGGGCGCACGGTGCTTATAGATCAGTCCCCGATTGGGCGAACCCCGCGCTCTAATCCGGCAACATATACCGGTGCTTTTACATATATTCGTAATCTTTTTGCTTCAACCGGTGAAGCGCGCGCTCGCGGTTGGAAGCCAGGACGCTTTTCGTTTAATGTACCAGGCGGGCGTTGCGAGGCATGTCAAGGTAACGGATCTGTTGCTGTTGAGATGCATTTTCTCCCGACCGTTTATGTGACATGCGATGTTTGTAACGGAACACGTTTTATGAAAGAGACCCTCGATGTGACGTATCGCGGGAAAAGCATTTACGAAGTGCTTTCTATGACAGTTGAGGAAGCCACTGTTTTTTTCAAAGACATGCCAGCTGTACACGAACGACTTGTGTCGCTTATGTCTACGGGGCTTGGGTATCTTACTCTCGGGCAAAGTGCAACAACTCTTTCCGGAGGTGAGGCGCAACGTGTGAAGATTGCGAGTGAGCTGTATCGGTCGACTACGATGAAAACGATTTATATGCTTGACGAGCCTACGGTAGGACTTCACTACGACGATGTAAAAAAACTTATAGAAATATTACAGAAGCTGACCGACGGAGGAAATACTGTTGTTGTTATCGAACACAATCTTGATGTTATTAAAAGCTCTGATTACATTATTGATTTTGGACCCGAAGGCGGAGAAAATGGAGGTAAGGTTGTGGCAAAAGGTACTCCCGAAGATGTTGCAAATACAGAAGGCTCTTATACAGGGAAATATTTAAAGCGCGTACTTGTGAAGCGTTATAGAAAGCAAACGAAAAATATAAAATCAAAAAAATCTAAAGCAAGTGCTAAAAAACTCAGTAGCTAAAGTTGTAATATAAAAAGCGTATGAAACAAAGCCATCCGTCAATTGCAAAATTACCGGATATGCCCGGTGTGTACCTTTTTAAAAAAGGAAGGACTGTGCTTTATGTTGGTAAGGCTACATCGCTTCGCGACAGAGTGCGCTCGTATTTTGATAATGATCTTATTGTGACACGTGGACCTCGTATTGTAGATATGGTAACTCGCGCGGAGCGTGTTCTTTTTGAAACAACACCGACAGTGCTAGAGGCTCTTGTGCGTGAAGCGATACTTATTAAAAAATACAGACCGAGTGCAAATGTGGAAGGTAAAGACGATAAAAGTTTTTTGTACGTTGTTATAACAGATGAGGAATGGCCTCGTGTTCTTGCTGTGCGGGGGAAAGACATGGAGGAAGCGCAAGCGGGCGAAGCCCGCTTGCGCTTCCTCCATGTCTTTGGACCTTTCCCGTACGGAGGTCAGTTACGAGAAGCCCTACGGCTTATTCGAAGAATCTTTCCGTTTTTTGATACGCAAAAACCCATCAGTAATACTGGTAAACACCACCTCGCAAAGATAGAATTTAATCGACAGATTGGAAAGTATCCACAAGAAATGAATAGAACCGAATATCTTAAGAATATTCGTAACATAACTCTTTTTCTTAACGGTCGAGCGAAAGAACTGCGTAAAAAACTGGTGCGTGAAATGGCACGCTCCGCGCGCGCAGAACTTTTTGAGGAAGCCTCGGAAATTAAACGCGAGCTTTTTGCGCTCGATCACGTTCAAGACGTGTCTCTAATTAAAGAAGAAAATACAAAAAAGAATGCGATCGGGCGAATAGAAGCATATGACACCGCACATCTTTTTGGAACTAATACGATTGCTGTTATGACTGTTTTGGAAGATGCTGTACCAAATAAAAAAGAGTATCGAACCTTTCGAATTCGCGGTGCAGGAAATGATGACATAGCCTCACTTTGTGAAGCTGTTTCCCGCCGGCTTGCTCATGGCGAATGGCAACTACCTATTGCTTTTGTTGTGGACGGAGGAAAGACTCACAAAAAGGCGCTGGAAAAAATTCTTGCCGATGCTGGAATCACAATTCCAGTTGTTGCCGTTGTAAAAGACAAGAAGCATCAACCTCGTGAGGTTATCGGAGCTGTGCGCGCGCACATCAGCGAAGCTGATGCAGTACTCGCGAATTCTGAAGCGCATCGTTTTTCTCTGGCAAGACACCGTGTAGCCCGCGCGCGCAATTTGCGAATTAAAAAATAAAAACTTCAATTTAAATAGTGCAAAAAGAAGTGAAATATCTCGAGCATTTTTTGTTATAATATAATTTATATGACAACTATCGTAGGGGTGTTACGTGGTGGACCGAGTCGCGAGTACGATGTCTCTTTAAAAACAGGCGAGGCAATGCTAAAAGCATTGCCTCGCGAACGTTATGAACCGCGCGATATATTCATAAGTAAAAAAGGCGTATGGCATGTTGCAGGTCGACCCATCGAGCCGGAGCAAATATTACAGCAAATCGATGTGGCTCTAATTGGTCTGCATGGCGAATACGGTGAAGATGGGGAAGTACAGAAAGTCCTTGAGAGATACGGGGTGCCCTACGTAGGTTCCGATTCGTTTTCTTCATATATTGCGATGCATAAAGTATTTGCAAAACAGCACGCGATTGAATCTGAGATTATGACACCGCACTTTGTGTTGATAGAGCCGGAAGACGATGTGGAAGCTGTTTCTATGCAAATTGTGCGCTCTTTTACACAGCCTGTTGTGGTGAAGCCTGTTCGCTGGGGTTCCTCGGTCGGCATAGCTCTTGTTTCCGGATATGTCGACCTCGTCCGTGTTATTTCCGAGCTACGTGAAAGTGGCGCTGGAAGTGTTCTTGTCGAAGAATACATTCGCGGTACGGAAGCTACCGTGGGTGTGGTGGAAAAAATGCGCGGAGATGCACTCTATACACCGCCACCCGTTGAGATTGTTCCACCGGAAAATACAGACTTTTTTTCATATGACGCTAAGTATTCCGGAACATCGCAAGAAATCTGCCCAGGGCGGTTCTCTCCAAAGATTTCTGATGAGCTTGCAAGGCATGCGCGCACGATGCACAAAGCGCTCATGTTGCGCCACTATTCGCGTAGTGATTTCATAGTATCGCCACGCGGTGTGTACTATCTTGAAACAAACACTCTCCCGGGGCTTACGCCGGAGTCACTTCTTCCAAAAGCTCTTGAGTCCACCGGTGTTTCAATGAAAGACTTTTTGGAACATGTGGTAGGTTTGGCGCTATCGCGTGAGTAGTGCAATAGCTCTAAGGTTATGCAAGGGTGGTAAAAAATGAAAAATCAGGTATCCTCCTATATATCGGGCCGTTAGCTCAGTTGGTAGAGCACCTCGTTTGCAACGAGGGGGTCGCAGGTTCGAATCCTGTACGGTCCACTAGATTAAATCCGAGCAAAACCGCGCGCCACAATTCTTGTGGCGTATATGGCGGTATGTATTTTGCTGTTTTATAAAATCCATATAATGAAAAATAATCTTAAGAAATCAAACAACCTCACGGAAGGTTCGATATTCAAAACTTTGATAGCATTATCTGTGCCTATTATTTTTGCAAATATTTTGCAAACAGCGTATCAGCTAACCGATATTTTTTGGGTTGGCAGACTTGGAACAAACGCAGTAGCCGCTGTCTCGATAAGTTTCCCGATTATTTTTCTTGTAATTTCCCTTGGTGTAGGCTTGGCAATAGCAGGAACAATTCTTGTTTCTCAATCCAAGGGAAAAGAATCCAGAGAGGAAGTAGATCACATAACCTCACAGACATTATTGATTGCCGTTCCTGTTTCCATATTTCTAGCTACTGTTGGTTTCGTTTCGTCTCCTTTTTTAATACACTTAATGGGCGCGGAGAAAGCCGTGTTTTCAGAAGCAGTTTCATATATACAGATTTCTTTTATCGGGATTGTATTTATGTTTATTTATATGGTCTTCCAGTCTTTAATGAGGGGTGTTGGCGAGGTTAAAATTCCGATGTATATAGTTTTAGGTTCTTTTCTATTGAACCTTATCCTTGACCCGTTGTTTATTTTTGGCTATGGAGTGGTACATTCTTTCGGAGTTTCCGGCGCCGCCGTTGCAAGTATTATCTCGCAAGGCTTGGCGGCGGGAATAGGAATATCTTTGCTTTTGAAAGGAAAGTATCAGATTCAATTACATACAAATGATTTGAAACCGGACTGGTCTTTAATAAAGAAAATGTTTAAAATCGGTTTCCCTGCGTCTATCGAGCTTTCAACAAGAGCGCTCGGAATGACAGTGATGACAATTTTGGTCGCCACTTTCGGCACTCTAGCTTTGGCGGCATACGGAATCGGAAGCAAGGTGTTGAGTCTTGTGATTATTCCTGCAATGGGGCTTTCAATGGCAACCTCCACGCTTGTAGGGCAAAATATCGGCGCCGGTAAAACAAAAAGGGTGGAAAAAATAGTGAAATTAAGTACCGCGCTCGGTTTTGCTTTCTTAACTATAGTAGGTATATTGGTTTTTGTTTTTGCCAGACAAATTTCTGCGGTATTCATTCCGGGCGAAGCGGACACTATTCAATCGGTTGCTTTGTTTGTAAAAATAATGGCTCTGACCTTTGGTTTTGTAGGAATACAAATGTCGATTAATGGTTTCTTTAGGGGGAGCGGAAAGACAATGGTCTCTATGGTTCTCTCGGTCATATCGCTTTGGGTTTTAAGGTTCCCGATAGCTTATGTTCTTTCGATGCACACGCACCTTGCAGAGGTGGGTATTTGGATAGCTTTTCCTGTTGCAAACGTGCTCGCAGCATTTATAGCGGTGGCATGGTTTATGAGTGGAAAATGGAAACCCAAAAAAATAACCGAGGAAATAAAACTTGCCGAAGAAACAACCAAAGAAACGATTATAGAGGAGGGGATGAATTAAACGTGGTATGTTTGATTTATGTCTAAAAAAATAGAGTCAAATATCTGGAAGTTTTTTCTAATAATATTAACGAACAGAAGAAACTATATTCCAATTCTCTCCATCTATGAAAAAAAGACTTAACGAAACGTGTTGTCGCATAGCTGAATTTTGTTTGCCTGTTTTTTGATTAAAAACATTACCGTCCAGAGCGCGTTATATTTTTAATAATTTGATAAGTGGAAAACAGATACTGTTTCTGCTATGCTCAAAATAAACAGCATCGGGGGCGATTAGCTCAGTTGGTTAGAGCGCACGCTTCACACGCGTGAGGTCACAGGTTCGAATCCTGTATCGCCCACCTGAAACAGAAAATCAAAGTACGGTACTTTATAAAATCGGGAGTATCTAAGTAATTGTTTTTACAAAATCATAAGACCCTCCCAAAGTGTGCGCGCGTTGCGCACACTTTGGGAGGGTCGCTGAGAGAGAGTTATTTTTTCTAAAAGCCCCTCTTACTTTTTTTCTGAAATCCTTTGCAACTTATATACGCGGTTCTTGTTTCCTGAATTTTACCGGTTCTGACGTCCAAAACCGTTTCAACATGGG
>CAZYRK010000021.1:0-7458 GCA_964650475.1 uncultured Candidatus Saccharibacteria bacterium | reverse complement strand
ATTCCACCACATGCCCGCGAATACACTGTGCCATATCAGCGCGTTTTTTTCCACCTGTGTTTTCCGAGTTTCCGAGAATTCGCAGTACATAGGTGCCGAGTAGGCACTTGTGTACTGCGAATTCTCGGAACAAGTATCCTCGTTTTGGTGCCCCCAGTAGGAATCGAACCCACATCAACGGCTTAGAAGTCCGTAGCTCTATCCGTTGAGCTATGGGGGCATTTGTTATTCAACCATATCCTCCAAAAAATCAAAGTGTCTTTTGCTCATCGAGCTATTTAGAAGGATCAGCAAAAGTATACTCTCCTGACTCATATTTGGCTTGTTCCATAGCGCGCGTATCGAAAATTTGTCGGACCTCCTGCATCGCTACGTTATCTACTATCACACTTTTATTCTGTGCTGTATCCACAACCGAAGGGCCGTCAACAACTCTTAAAAAATTAAAAGTTGTCCATGTGACAATACTTATCAAAGCAAGCGCTGCTCCAGCAATCAAAATAAGCCAGTCACGTGAGGGACGAAGTCTGTTGCCATATTTGATTTTGCGTACAATATTTTCTGTAGAAAAATTTATTTTCATAATGCTGGTGTTGATGAAGCTATTGGCGTTACCGATCCAACACTAAGTGTAAACACCGCTGTCCAAAACTCTTTTTTAGAAACAAAAGATTTTACATGACTTAGCGTCAATGTATTCATAGTTACATAATATGGTACATTCTCAATCGCGCCTATGGTGCGCATAACGTTTTTAAACGATCCTTTTGTTTTTGCGGAAACCACGAGCATTGCATGCCCCTCCCTTTTTTTAGAAGATACTGAGGTTATTGAAACCGGCGCGCCTGTCGCGCGCCCGACAGACTCAAGAACACTCAAAAAAGAAACGATATCTGTTTCTGCAACAAAATGAGAGTAGATACTCGCCTCAGCGTCTGAGAGGCTTTCCAGTGTTGTTTTTTCTACTGTGGCGCGATCGAGAGATTCTTCCGTGTCTTGTATTTGTTGAGCGAGAGACGTCACTTCGCGGTCTGTGATTTGTAATTTGGAGTGCCACCAAACATACGTACCAGAAGAAACAATTAGCAGTAAAAAAGCGACGCCAAAACGAATGAGTGTAGATTTGTTCATTTTTGAAAAGTACCTATTAAGGTCATTGTAAATGAAATGTCTATATCTTTTGCGTACGAATCCACAGGCAAATTAACTCGATTAATGAACGATTTTGCTTGAAGTGCGCGTTTATACTTTTGCAGAGCACTTCGTGTTGAGGCTGTTCCAAAAATGGTCATTTTTTCACTACCTTTAATTTTTGATACGGTGGCGGTATATGTAAGTCTTAATATTTTAACACCTGTGTGGTTCACAGAAAGGACCGCACGAATAGCGGAGCTCGTCATAGGAACCTTGCTCAGACCTGTGAGGAAAATAGTATTTGTGTTTAAGTCATGCAAGCGTTTTTTGGTATCTTGTACATTCTGTGTTGCCAGCTGTGCTTTTAAACTATCGAGTTTTTGATTCTGTCTAACTGTTTCGTGTTTTAGATATGTATAAGTCGGAACTTGAAGGATACCGAACACAATTATCAATAGCGCTGTAAAAAGTACCGCAATAGATATAACACGCGTGAAATAATCGCGCCGTATTGTACGGAGTCGCGAAGCAGGAAGTAGGTTAATGTATTTATTTTCCATAAAAATCACGTAGCGCCAAACCGATAGTGGTTGCGTAAGCAAACGACTGCGCATGGTCGACCGTAGGTAGCCACACATCAAGTGGAGCGAGATTTGAAAAAACATTTCCAAGTTCTACAGGCGTTTTGAACGAGCTTGAAAAATACTCCGGAAAACCGCGCACAGTGGCGTTACCTCCCACAATCAAAACACGGGAAATTGGTACGCAATCTTTTTCAACTCTCGCACGAGTTTGCCAATAGTCGAGACGGCGCTTTACTTCTTCGCGGATAACAGATGCTGTCGAAAGCATCGCCACCAGATAGTCATCATTTCCACCAGAAGAAACTATACCGTGCTCCATCTTTACACGATGCGCCTCTTTTTCGTCTACTCCAAAATATTTCTGTACTGCTTGCGTTAGGGCGTGCCCCCCGACGTCAAGGGTGGTTGCAAAACGCGGGAGCTGGCGTTCTGTAATAACTATTTTTGTAGTAGTTTTTCCGATATCTACAATCATTACAGTCTCATTCGTATTCGCTGGCAAGAGGGCACGCATGCTTGCAAAAGTCTCACTTTCAAGAGAAACCGGTTCAATATGTACTTCGTCGACAAGACGCAACATACTATCAACGACCTTTCGTGCATACCCCACACCAACAACGAGAGTCTTGTCCCCTGTCGTATGTAGCGGGGATATATCAAAAACCACTTCAGAGGGAGGGAGGGGTACATATTCATCTATATGTCTTTCTACTTCTGTATACCATTCATCTGCAGTGTTTCCGGAAACAAGAATCTCGAATAAATATGATTTCGATTCTGGGAGGGCAAGATGCGCCACCTTTATACTGCGCTTCTTTGCCAAAGAACGTAGCCGTTCTATAATCGGTTCCGATTCAACGACTTCACCGCTAACGATAGCTCCATCGGGAAGCATTACTTCATCGAACGAAGTAACCTCAACCCCATGTCTAAACTCTTTCAGAAAAACAGACTTGATACTACTTGTTGAAACCTCAAGCCCGACAGTAGGCAACGCAAGATATTTTGACGGTGGAAAACAAACTCTGCCAAGACTGTGTACTGAGGAGCATTGCATTAACTTAAATTATACAGAGTCGAGACTTTAATACCAAAACATTCACTGGGTATATCGAGGAGAGACTACTCCAAAAAATAAACTTTAGTGTGCTCCAGTACCAGAAGGAACGGTGTGGTTTGGAATTAAAAAAGCAAAAGTATCTCCCTTCCCTACCGCAAAAAGCATGCCGTTTGATTCAAAACCGCAAATCGTACGCGATTCCAAATTTGTAATAAACGTAAGTTGTTTACCGATAAGCTCCTCCGGAGAAGAAACGTACTCCACAATACCGGAAACAATCTGGCGCGGTGACTCCTCACCAAAATCCACCATAAGCCGAATAAGTTTATCCGTATCGGGAATACGCTCTGCTGTTTGAACAGTCCCTATACGAACTTCTATTTTTTCTACATCATCAATTTTTATCATGTCTTGAAAGATAACTTGTAAGTATTAGTGCTGCTGCTGCTGCGTCTACATTTCCACCGCGTGCGCGCTCGCCTGTCGGGAAGCGCCTCGCTTCTTGCGTTGTCAGCATTTCTGGCTCAAAAAAAACAGGTACTTTTGTTTCTTTGAAAAGTTTTTGTGCAAGAGCGCGAGCATCTTTCGCAATAGAATTGTCATCTCCTGCAAAGTTTTTTGACTCGCCCATTATTATGGCTCCCACATTTTCATTTTTAATAATCAGGCAAAGTTTTTCTACCAATTTATTTTTAGTTGGTAAAACGTCTTTAGGAAAACCCATCGTTCCCGCTTCATCGGAAAGTGCGATGCCAGTTTTTTTTGTACCGTAGTCTATACCTAGATATCGCATAGCATCTATCCTATCAAAATAAGTCGTTCTGTGCTTCGCACGGCGCAAACACCGTGATATACTTTTACTCATTATGATGCATCAATTTATTTCCAGTTCGTACTTTCTCACAGGGGTCGGTATGGGTATTTTCATTCCATTATTCATCACTCTTTTGGTTGCAGTGCTTGTTCTTAAAGGCTACTCGCTTTGGTATAGTGCTCGCGCAGGTCAGAAGTGGTGGTTCCTTGCAATACTTGTAATAAACACTCTCGGTATTTTGGAAATTGTTTATCTTATTTTCTTTAACCCGCAAAAACATACAGAAAAAAATACACTGCCTGCAGACACCGATACGCAACACGATTCTTCATCACCGGTTGCGTAAAAACTTAAACTAAGGCACAAATATATACTGGTAAGTATTATAAGGAGGGATGGCAGAGAGGTCGAATGCACCGGTCTTGAAAACCGGAGTCTGTAACAGGACCGTGGGTTCGAATCCCACTCCCTCCGCAAAAACACGATTGCGCGCGAAGCGCGCGGGCTTCCCTACACCACTCGCAATTACTCATCAGTTTAAATTACTGTTTGATGGCTACTTAAAAAGTTGGCGATTCTCGTTTTGTCCTCATTCTCTTTTTGAGCTTTAAAATAAATCTCCAGAAAAACTACTTTTTGTTCATTTGGAAAATAAGCATAGGTGATGCGAATACCGCTTTGCACTCCGCGTCCGGGGAGGCTTTTACAGGCAAACTTCTTGATCTTAAAAAACTGTAACTCCTCTGTGTTTCGAGCGCCTTGAATTTCAAAAATGCCGTTGTTATTAATTTCACTCTTATGGAAAAGTTCGACCGAGTTTTTCTTTGCTGTTTTAAAATCGTCTGCAAGAGATTGAAATTTCTTCAGTAGTTTCTTAAAATCACGCGTAAATTTAGATACCTCCTCGTATCTCATCCTTGTCATACTGTCTTACTGAAAATTCTGGGGTGCGATAAAAGACAGCTTCGTAATCAATCGACTGCATATCATCTGCTCCCATCCACGGTACATCCTTATGCGAATAATCGCGCATCTGTGTTGCATTAAAATCTTTGAAACGTTCAATCTCATTATCAATCAGTTCTTTTTCGCGGGCGGTAAAATCCGGAGAGGTTTCTAATTTTGATTTCCTAAGTGGTAAATATTTTTTTTGATCGTGTTGGAAGTATTTTTTAGTAACATGAACGAGATCACCTTCTTTTTCCATTTGTGCAACAATCTCAGGAAACGCTGCCGGCGTAGGACCAAAATGATTTTTTATATATTCTGCACCGATTAATTGCTCTTCAAATTTTTCGTAATAGTCAAAATCAATAAAATACATCAATTTACACACGACGGCCTCACCGATATTCGGGCGCGCGCCGACTTTCTCTAAGATATAAAGAAGTACCTCTTTAAATTTTTCCACTTTTTCTTGAGGAACGGAAATGCGCATGTTTTGTTTTGTTTTTTTGGTTTCTTTCTTCGCTTTTTCTAGTTCAATTTTAGGCATTGGAGTATCTTTTCCCGCCAAAAAGTCATTTAGGGACAATCCGAAAAAACCGGCGAACTTTTGCGCCTCTTTCACCGACATGTCACGCTCGCCATTTTCAATCTGTGCGTATGTTGGACGAGATACCCCAATCTTTTTGGCTAAAAATTCTTGACTTACCTCGCGGTTTTTCCGTAGTTTTTTTAAAAAAATAGTCATATTTATTTATTTTATGTTACTTCTTTGCACGATACCGTTACTTTTTTAAGTGTAGCAGGTGTAAAAAATCACGTCAAGCGAATTGTTCGGATATTTTACATCGCCCCGCGCGCCTTCGGCGCGCGGGGCGATGGGTTTTGTATGAAAAATAAAAAACCACCAATTCGTATAACGAATTGGTGGTTTGAATGCGTTTTAGTTTAAAAGACATTCTTTAAATTAAAACAACCCGAACCTTTGGGCACACAAAACAAGTTCGAGTACTTTTATTTTTCTTCTAATCAAAAAAATCACTTCCTTGGTTTCTTCGGAAAAACTTGGAAACGTTTCTAAGAAACGCACGCACTGTTCGAAAGAAAGCGCTTCTTTTTGATTTTCCGATAAACCCTTCCACCCTTCACGACTAATTACAATAATCGACTGCACATGCAGTCCATTGTTTGAAATTAGCATTAGTTTCGGTCTTTGCGACTTGGTCATTACAACCCTCCTTTTTTTGATTAATGAAGAAAAAACCCCAGAACAACTAAGGTGTACTATATCATAGTTCTGTACACAGTCAATTTATTACATTTTCAACACTTTTTATCTTGATGCTACCCGAGCAAAAAACATGCACAGTCTGTGAGGTTATGTCGGTAGAAATTCACATGTAAATGTTATAGTAAATATATTGATTATGTCTAAACCGCGATTCGAGTGGGTTGCAAAGGAGTACGAACAGGACGAAAAGCCTTTCGAGTGGTATTGGGGTCTCGGAATTATTGCTGTGGCAAGTATTATCGCTTGTTTGCTTTTTGGAAATTACCTACTTGCTGTTGTGTTTTTTTTCGCAGCTCTAACAATAGGACTCCAATCTGCAAAAGAACCGAAAATGCACCATATTGCACTTTCAGACAGAGGGCTCGCTATAGAACACAGACTCTACCCTTTCGAGATTATGCACTCTTTTAGTATGTTCGAATATATAGACAGCTCCAAGCCTCCGGTGCTTTCCATAAAGACAAACAGTTTGTTATCGCCTCATTTTTTAATACCTCTTGATGGTGTTGATGCAGATGCTGTGTATGCTTTTCTTTTTGCCTATATCGATGAAGGCGCCCATGAAGAAACCCTTCTCGACAAGGCGGTTGAGTTTCTTGGTTTGTAACAAACAGTAAAAACGTGTAAAGTACTTTTATCATCGCATAGCGGTGTTTTCATATGCCCTCGTCGTTCAACGGATAGGACGCTAGCTTGCGGAGCTGGTAATGCAGGTTCGATTCCTGCCGGGGGCACCAAACAAAAGAATCGTGAGGTACTCTAAAATCTCTTTTGAAACTTCCGATTAAATTTTACTGTTCTTATTTTAAGTTTTTCCGGGCTTTTGGTTTCTTTAAATAGTTTCTGCGCGTGGAAACCTTTTTGCCACTTTTTAATTCCAGCTCTTTGCGAGCACCTCCTGCTACAGCACCACCCTTGCGCGCTGCAATCTTATTTTCATTAAAACCTATTGCGTCTTTGTTTTGCGCAATCTCTGTTGTCGAAGCTTCACCAAGCATTGTAAATATCAGTTCCAAATCGTTCATATGGTCGCGCAAATTTTCTCGTTTCAGCTTCTTGAATTTTTTATAATCACTCGATGTCATACCGAAAGTGGCTTTGGAAATTTCCGCTGTCAAAATGGCGTATTCTCGCCCTTCTTTTACTTTGCGTTTTTCCCACTCATTAGTTAGTGTTGCGCGCACTTCAATACCGCGCATGCGTTTTTCAATCCATGAGTCTGGGTACCCTTTTGCTTTGTACAATGCACGCGTACGTTTTGTTGCAAGTTCAGGATCTTCAATTTCTTGCACTCGTTCATAGCCAACTTTTGCAAGCCAGCGCTTAAACGGCTCTGCTTTTGGAGACGGTATCGATTGGATTATACGGAAAACACCCTCTGTGTTTGCGCAATTCAGTTTTTGTGAACCGCCTGGGGTTTTAATTGTAAGGGGGGTGACAATTTGTCCCCACCCATTGGAAAGCTCTTTGTTGCGACTACGCATTTTTTTAATATAGTCACTAGCATTGGCAGTTTCGACCAACACTTTGATGACATCGGCGACAGCAAACCACCACTCATTATTATGTAGCGTCTTGCGAATTTCTTTTTTGCGAAATATTGCTATTTTTGTTGTTATGGTTTCTTTTG
>CAZYRK010000020.1:0-7617 GCA_964650475.1 uncultured Candidatus Saccharibacteria bacterium | reverse complement strand
TTTTTTAAACAAAGACAGGTGATATTATGAAATTTTCACAAAACTGGCTACAAAATTATTTTGAAGACAAACTTCCTGAAACACAGGAGCTTGTTCAGCTATTAAATGATCACTCTTTTGAGATTGAAAGTGTAGAAGGTGATTTAATAGATATTGATGTGTTGCCAAACAGGTCGCATGACTGTTTTTCTTATGATGGAATTGCCGGAGAGGTTTCGGTTTTGATCGGGCTAAAGTTGAAAGAGTGGGATGACAAGGCTGTTGTTGAAACAGGTCTAAAATCTTCCGACTATATTTCACTTTCTGTAAATGATTCAAATGCTGTTCCCCGAGCAACCAAAAGAATTTTAAAAGATATTAAGGTGGGGGCTTCGCCTGAATGGCTAGTGAGTTTACTTAAATCCATAGGGCAAAAATCTATAAACAATATCGTTGATGCTACTAACTATATAATGTGGGAAACTGGTCAACCGGTGCATGCTTTTGATTTTGATAAAATTGCCGGAGACGATGTGAAAGAAATTACAATCAGAAATGCAAATACTGGTGAAAAAATAAACACGTTGGACGGGGCGGAATACGAATTGGACGAAAATATTTTGGTTATTAGTGATAAAGAAAAAGCACTCGATATCGCTGGAATAAAAGGTGGGGCTGTTTCCGGTATTGATGAAAATACAAAGACGGTGATTTTGTCTGTTTGTAATTTTAATCAGACAAACGTCAGAAAAACATCAAGACGGTTAGGGCTTAGAACCGATGCTTCTGTTCGTTTTGAAAACGGAATTACTCCGGAAAAAGTTGGTTTGGCGATGGAAAGGTTGTCAAAACTTGTAGCTGAATTAACGGGAGGGAAAATAGCAGAAGATATTTTGGATGTGTATCCAAGGAAACCTGCACAATATAAAGTCGGGTTTTCAAAAGAAGAAGTAAACAGATTGCTTGGTTTAAGTCTGTCAGATGAAGAAATAGAGAATATTTTAAATAGACTCAATTTTAAATTTGAAAAAGTTAATCCATTGGAGAAAGTTTTGGAATTGACGGAAGTTTTGATCGGTACTGCTTATGAATCAGGGGCAAGTGTTACTTATGATGCACCAAACAAATTTGACAGCTCATCATTTACTTCATATCTGTTTGTACAAGCAGGGGTTTCGATACCTAGAATTTCCGTTGATCAATATGTGTTTGGAAAAGAAGTTTCCAAAGAAAATTTGAAAGCGGGGGATTTGGTTTTTGTAAATACAGGTGAAGGTAACGCGCGTTATGAGTCGGTTAATTTTTTGCCACATACAAAAGTGGAAGAGGGGGTTAACCGCGTCGGTTTGTATTTGGGTGACGGAAAAATAATTTACGCAAGCTCTAAAGCCGAAAAAGTTGTCATTGAAGATTTAAACGAAGCGGAAGCATTTCAAAATATTGTTGGTTATCGTAGGGTTGTTGAAGACGGACATACAGAGAGATATGTTGTAACAATTCCTCCGGAGAGATTAGATCTGAGGATTAAACAAGATTTAATAGAAGAAATCGGAAGAATCTACGGTTACAAAAACATTGAATCTGCTTTGCCTAAAAAAGTTTTTGAACCGAAAATAAATAAGACCTTTTATTATATAAATAAGGTCAGAAAAGTTTTAACTGAAATTGGTTTCAGTGAGGTCTATACGTATTCTTTTGGTAATAAAGGAAGGGTAGAGGTACAAAAACCTCTTGCAAGCAATCTCGGGTTTTTGAGAACCAATTTAACAAACGGGATTCAAAGAAGTTTGGATTTGAACGAAAAAAACGCCCCCTTGCTCGGGCTTGGTGAAATTAAAATATTTGAAATAGGAAAAGTGTTTCCGACTATTGATGCGGAATACATGTCTTTCGCTTTAGGTGTTAAAGCAAAAAAACAAAAAGTGGTTTTTGCGAATCTCCACGAAGCTGTCCGGAAATTAAACGAGGAATTAAGTCTCGATTTGAAAGTTAAAGAAACAGATGCCGTTTTCGAAATAAATTTTGACGATTTAATTAAAAAGCTTCCAGAGCCGAAGGGTTATGAAAATATCTTAGAAAACGACGGTAAAGATGTTAAATTTCAAAAAATATCAAACTATCCTTTTATGTTGCGAGATATAGCTGTTTGGGTTTCAAATGAAAAATCCGAAAACGATGTGTTAAAAATTATAAAAGAAAATGCAGGCGAACTGCTTGTCCAAACAAAACTGTTTGATACTTATTCTCCAGAAGGGGAAGGCAGAACCTCCTATGCTTTTAGTTTGGTTTTTCAATCCCAAGAAAAAACTTTAACAGATGATGAAGTAAACGGAATCATGGAAAAAATCACCGACAAAATGTCTAAAAACGGTTGGGAGGTGAGGTAAACACAGATGCTTTGTTTGAGGTTGTTATGTACTGTATAAATACAGTAAAAATGTACAAAATATGAATGTTTTATCAATCACAATTTTTAGGGGGGTTAGCTTTAAAGAGATGATTAGAAGGCCTTTTAAGAAAAGTTTTTGGATTATAACTTCAAGGAAATCTAAAAACTTGTAAATACACTGTGATTTTATTGGGTATATGTGCTGAAACAAAAAGTAAGTATTGTGGTATACTGAATATACTGAAATATGGCTGAGAAAAACGAGAAAAAGCAGAAAAGTCGTGCCACCAAAGGTGGCACGAAAGTGTATGATGCATCATCAATCCAGGTACTCGAGGGGCTTGAGCCTGTGCGTAAGCGCCCGGGAATGTACATTGGTACTACCGGACCTGAAGGTCTTCATCACTTAATCTGGGAAATTTTCGATAACGCTCGCGACGAGGCGATGGTCGGTCGTTGTGACGATATTGAGGTGGCACTTCTTCCAGACGGTTACGTGCGTGTTGCAGATAATGGCAATGGTATCCCTGTAGGCATCCATCCGAAAACAAAAGTATCTGCGCTCGAAACCATAATGACCACCCTCCATGCCGGAGGTAAATTCGACAACGAAGCGTATAAATTTTCCGGAGGTCTTCACGGAGTTGGCTCGTCGGTGGTAAACGCTCTTTCTGAGTTTGCCAAAGTTGTCGTGCATCAGGATGGCAATATTCATATACAGGAATATAAGATTGGTAAGGCACTCGCAAGAGTTAAGAAAATCGGCAAAACAAAATCTCACGGCACTATTGTGTTTTTCAAGCCGGATGCCACTATCTTTAAAGAAGGTGTCGAGTGGAATTTTGATAAAGTTGTAAACCATTTGCGTCAGCAGGCATATCTTGTAAAAGGAACTCGCATAAGTGTGGTGGATGCCAGGGATAGTAAGGAGGCTTTTGATTTCGAGAATATTTTCTTGAGGGCTACGGAGCGCGATATCCCCTCGATGACATTTTATTTTGAAGGAGGATTAAAATCTCTAGTGGCTTTTTATAACAAGCATCAAAAATTGGTTCACAAAAATATTTTTTATATCGAAAAGAAACAAGACGATGTGATAGTTGAGGTAGCCTTTCAGTATGTAAATGATATTACGTCGCGCATTATGGCTTTTGCAAACGATATTTATAATCCGGACGGAGGTACTCACATTACCGGTTTTAAAACAGCTCTAACACGGTCTCTAAATGTGTATGGACGTTCCGCAAATATTATTAAAGAAAAGGATGAGAACTTTACCGGAGATGACGTACTAGAGGGTATAACAGCAGTTGTTTCTGTAAAGCTTTCAGAGATTCAGTTTGAAGGGCAGACAAAAGGGAAGCTTGGTTCTACAGAAGCGCAGGGCGCGGTTGCAGCTGTTTTTGGCAGCGCGCTCTCTTCATTTCTTGAAGAAAATCCAGACGATGCCCGAAGCATTATCAGTAAAGTTCTTCTCGCTCTTAAAGCACGCAAAGCTGCAAAAGCTGCAAAAGATTCTGTTTTGCGCAAAGGTGCACTGGAAGGGCTTACTCTTCCCGGTAAACTTTCAGATTGCCAAGTAAAGTCTCCAGAGGAAGCAGAGATTTTCATAGTTGAGGGAGATTCTGCTGGAGGCTCAAGCAAACAAGGGCGAGATCGTCGTACTCAGGCGATACTTCCACTTCGAGGTAAAATTTTGAATGTCGAGCGCGCGCGCCTCGACCGGATGCTTGCTTCTGTTGAGATTAAAGCACTTGTTGTTGCTCTCGGTACAGCTATTGGAGACGTTTTTGATATTACAAAACTACGCTATCACAAAGTAATAATTGCTACCGATGCCGATGTAGACGGAGCGCATATTCGAACGCTCCTGCTGACTCTTTTCTATAGGCACTTTCGCCCTGTTATTGAAGGTGGGTATATTTATATAGCACAACCGCCTTTGTATAAAATATCTCGCGGGAAAGATATACGGTACGCATATTCTGACCAAGAGAAAGAGTCTATCCTTAAGGATATGGGAGTTGCTTCTGAGGATATTGCCGAAGTTGATGAAGGAGAAGAATCTGAACCGAAAGAGGTTGCTGAAAAAGTGAAAAGCAAAAGACATACAAAGGTTAATATTCAGCGTTATAAAGGTCTCGGTGAAATGAACCCGTCGGAGCTTTGGGAGACAACAATGGACCCAGACAGACGCGTCTTAAAGCGGGTCACTATAGAAGATGGACAGGCGGCAGATCATATATTTGATACCCTTATGGGAACAGATGTGGCTTCGCGCAAGAGTTTTATTCAGAGCAACGCAAAGCTGGCGACGCTTGATGTTTAGCTAATGATGTCTAGCTGAGTATTTTAGATTTCAAAACCGCACGCTATATTCCCCATAGGTTTGGGAAGGTTAGACCTTCCCAAAGTTTTGCGATGCAAAACTACGCGCTACATTGTAAAAAGGGTAGGACGTTCCGGGTGTCGTGTGCCTCTAGTTTTTCACTACCCATCGCAACGTACAGTTTAGTTTTTTAGTTGGGAAGGTTAGACCTTCCCAACTATTTAAAATACAAAGACCCGCGCGACATTATTTTATGTGCGAAAAATTACTCCCCGTGCAGTCCGGCAAAGCGGTCTTTAGCGAGCCGTGCTAAAGTGCTGTGGTTTTTTAAGCTTGGATCGCTTTCAATGAGCGCGCGCGCTAGCGCGCGCGCGACCTCTACCAGTTTTATATTTTTAAGAGCTTCCATTGCTACGTCTGAAACACCCCACTGGTGTTTTCCATAAAGTTCACCTGACCCGCGAAGGGATAGGTCATATTCCGCCAATTCAAAACCATTTTTCGCTTTTGTGAGTGCTCTAAGTCGGTCTCGTGTAGACACTCCGTATGATGCGGGTAATACAAAACAGTAGGATTGGTGTGATGATCGTATAACACGCCCGCGGAGCTGGTGAAGTTGTGCCAGCCCGAAGCGTTCCGCTCCTTCTATTAAAATAACTGTTGCGTTTGGTACGTCTAAACCAACCTCGACAACAGAGGTTGCCACGAGTATTTGCGTATCTCCATCATTAAAACCCCGCATAGCCTCTTCTTTTTCCGAAGGCTTCATTTTCCCGTGCAGTATATCTATTGTAGCTTTTGGAAAGACCTCTTTTTTCAAACGCTCAGCTTCCGCTTTTACAGATTTTGCCTGAAGTGCCAACTCTTTTGCCGGATCGGGCTCGTCGATTCGAGGGCACACCACATATGCTTGATGTCCTTTTGACATTTCTTTTCGTACACGTTCATATGCTTCGTCACGTTTTTCCGGAGAGAGCACCTTTGTTATTATTGGCTTTCTACCGAGAGGCATTTGGTCGAGTATTGTAAGGTCGAGGTCACCGTAAATTGTAAGCGCGAGCGTTCGCGGTATCGGTGTGGCTGTCATGGAAAGCAGATGAGGAGTCAGCCCATTTTTTCTCGCCAATTCTTGCCGATGCACTTTGCCGAAGCGGTGTTGTTCGTCAATGATTGCGTACGCGAGTGTTTTGAAATTGAGAGATTTTTGCACAAGCGCATGCGTTCCTATTACTATGGATATCTCGCCGTTTGCCACCCATTTTTGAAATTGCGCGCGCGAGACATGAGTGGACTTTTCGCGTGATATTTTTGAAGGGAACTTACGACATTCGCTACCGGTAATAAGACCTATCTGTATAGGGTGTTCTTTGAAAAATGAAATAAAGGTTTCAAAATGTTGTTTTGCAAGTATTTCGGTCGGACACAGGTATGCTACTTGAAGAGACCCAGAGTTTCTTTCCGGAGGGAGCGATGTGGCGACCATGTACGCCGTTGCCGCGGCAACGGCGGTTTTCCCACTACCAACATCTCCTTCCAGAAGACGCATCATCGGGCTTTGTTTTTTGAAATCATCTACGATTTTATCAATAGCCTGCATCTGTGTATTTGTCGGTGTAAACGGAAATGATTTTATGAAATCAGATAGTGCTTTTTTGTCGACAGTAACAGGAAGCGCTGTTTTGTTTTTTGTCGCCATACGGCGCATTGTCATAATAAGCTGGATTGTAAAAACCTCTTCAAACGCAAAACGCTTGCGAGCGCTCTCGCTGTTTTTTCTAGTGCGAGGTAGATGCATCCATATAATCGCAGTTGAAAGTGCCGGCAGGTGGTATCTCTCAAGAGTTTCTTTTGGCAAGGGGTCTTCTATTCGTTCATGCACCCCGTCGGCGATACATTTTTTAACAGCATGATAAAACCATAGAGACGAAATACCTTTACTCTCTGGATAAACAGGGTAAAGCATGGACTCTGCTTCTGCAGTGGCGTTTGCAAAAAGGTTGTCGTGTACGTCGTCCGGCTTTACAGGAGTTCGATCAATCTCCGGATTCGCAAGATATGGTTTTTCGTTTGTACCTGCGATATGTCCGGTAGCTCTCACAACCATACCGTCTGCAAGGCTCTTTGCGATGTATGGTTGTGAAAACCAAATTATTTTAATTTTTCCCGACGAGTCTTCGAGCAACGCTTCCGCTATGGGTCGTCTGCTTTTCCATGTTTTTCTTGTTTTTGGTTTACTGATTGTTCCGTATAGTGTTACTTCTGCTCCCGGCGTGACACCAGCAATGGTACCTGTGGGTCCTGCGTTTTCGTATCTGGCTGGGAAGTGATATAAAAGGTCTCGTATTGTTAGAACGCCCAGTTTTTCAAGAGCTTTTTTTTGGTCTGTACGCAGTCTTTTAAAATGTTCAGTAAGAAGATCGGTTTCGCGCATCATCTTATATAGTATAAAGCGTAAGGTTGTAACTTCCTATCTCGGCACAGAAAACAGTGTTTGTATGGGAATAATTATGCACAGTGCGTGATGTTTTTGTATTATTTGTGGCATACTGTTTGTGTATGAATAGAAAATCTTTCATTTGGGGCGGGCTTTTTATCGGCTCGAGCGTGGGAGGAATGTTGCCGAGTTTTTGGGGTGGCAGTATGGCTTCCATGAGCGCTGTTGTTTTAACGGCCGTTGGAGGAATATTTGGTATATGGGCAGGGTTAAAATTAGCTACGCTTTTGGGGATTTAGACAGAGCAGGTGCGTATTGTGAAGAAAAAATACAGTACAAAATATCTTAAATATGATAAGGTGCAAACGTACATAAGATATGTACAAACCATAATATGGAGACGTGGCTGAGTGGCCGAAAGCGCTTCACTGCTAACGAAGTAGGGTTTAAACGCCCTCGTGGGTTCGAATCCCACCGTCTCCGCAA
>CAZYRK010000019.1:0-8110 GCA_964650475.1 uncultured Candidatus Saccharibacteria bacterium | reverse complement strand
CCCACGCCACATTTGCGCGCTCTACTCACAAAAAAACAACACAACTCAATATGCAACCAGCTACGCAAACATATGTTTACAGAAAAAACCCGTGGACGCTTGGGCTACTCGGTGCGCTTACAGTTATCGGCGGGGCACTCATCCTTTTATAGACTTTTGCAAAACCTCGGTCGTAAATTTTGTTAAAAATCAATATTTACGATATGTGTGTTTAAGTATATACTTTTTATACATATATGGCTGATACAAAAATGGTTTTGGTAACAGGTGGCGCGGGTTTTGTCGGCTCTCATCTTTGCAAACGCCTCGTTGCAGACGGGCATCGTGTAATCTCGCTCGATAACTATTTTACGGGAAGTCGTGAAAATCATATACAGGGTGTTGAATATCGTGAAGGGCATACTAAAGATATAGAGAAACATGTGCCGGAAAATCCAGATATTGTTTATCATCTTGGTGAGTATTCGAGAGTGGCTCCAAGTCTCGACGAGCCGGAAGTGGTGTTTGATTTAAATATTGCCGGTACGTTTGGTGTGCTCGAGCACTGGCGCAAGCGAAAATATAAACTTGTATATGTGGGGTCATCGACAAGGTTTGCATACGAAAGGGAAGACGGCGTAGCCGGACGCAACCGCTCTCCATACTCATGGTCAAAAGCGGCGAATACCGAACAGGTACATAATTATGGTCGTTGGTACAATCTTCCATACTCGATTGCATATTTCTACAATGTGTATGGACAGGGCGAAAGAGCTGGTCAGTTTGACGGATTGTATGGGACAGTCATTGAAACTTTCAAGCAGTGCTATCTTGACGGGAAGGTTTGCAATATCAACGGCTCCGGTGAACAAACACGAGCTTTTACTCATGTTGAAGATACTGTAAACGGTATTGTTCTTATCGGTGAGAAGGGTGGTGCCGACGAATACGCAATCAGTGCTAGTGAAGTGCACTCTCTTTTGAATCTCGCGGAAATGTTTGGTCTTGAGGTTGAGTTTAACCCACCTACAAAATCAACACGATCGTCTGGCGCAAATGACACTTCAAAGCTCGAGCTTCTCGGCTGGAAGCAAAAACATACACTGGAAGACTATGTGGAATTTATAAAAAAACATCATTCAAAATAATATGAAGCGCATTCTAATTTTCTCTTTAGCATACTACCCGAGTTTCGTTTCGGGAGCAGAAGCAGCCATTAAAGAAATTACAGATAGGGTATCGCCGGAAGACATAGAATTTCATATGATTACACTTCTTTTCGATAAATCTGCACCTCGTGAGGAGAAAATAGGAAATATCCATGTGCACAGAGTTGGGTTTGGTGGAGCGTATCTTTCTAAAGTGTTGTTTGTTCCGCTTTCTGCACTCACAGCGCGCTCTCTCGATAAAAAATTACATTTTGATGCGCTGTGGTCAATGATGACATACATGCTAATGCCGGTTGCTCTTGTGCGCGCACTTGGTGTACGTGCCCCGAGCATCCTAACTCTTCAAGATGGCGACCCGTATGACAAGGTTTTCAAGAGATGGTTTATTTTGCCGGCGGTACCTCTTTTAAACTATGGTTTTCGAAACGCATCAATGGTGCAAGTTATATCAAAATATTTGGGTACGTGGCCTAAAAAACGCGGTTATAGTGGGAAAGTCGAGTTAATACATAACGGTGCCAACCCGCGAGACTTACATGGGTCTGTAAATACAAAAGAAATAGAAAATCTAAAAGAGAAACTCGGCAAAAAAGAAGGAGAGGTATGGCTTGTAAACACAGCGCGTTTAGTACATCAAAAAGGAGCGGACGACACTATTCGCGCTCTGCTTAATTTGCCGGATAATGTGAAATTGCTTCTGGTTGGAGCAGGTTCGGATGAGAAAATGCTAAAAGATCTTACTAAAGAATTAAAACTGGAAAATCGCGTCATCTTCACCGGCGCAGTCGACAGGTCTGTGGTAACTCTTTATCGCAAGGTCGCAGATGTTTTTGTTGGACCATCGCGTTCTGAGGGTCTTGGCAATGCTTTTCTTTCCGCAATGGCATCGCGTTTGCCTGTGGTAACTACGCAAGAAGGAGGGCTGGCAGAGTTTGTTTATGGCGAGAACGATTTACATCACGCCCAAACTGCATGGGTTGTGCGCAAGGATAACCCGGAAGATATTGTGCATGCAGTTAATGAGATAATCGCAAACCCTGAGAAAGTCAAAATAGTAACCGATACCGCCCGTACCATGGTGGTCGAAAATTATGATTGGGATATTGTCGCTCGCCAAATGCGAGAAAAAATATTCGGAGCCGGTATCAAATAAAAAAGTATATAAATATTTATGGATGGAGTTTTGGTAGAGAAAGCAATGGTGCTGGCGCTTAAAGCGCATGAAGGACAGTTTCGCAAAGAAGCTCCGGTAAGCTATATCGTACACCCTGTGCGGGTCGCGATACTTTTGGCACGATACGGTTTTTCCGACGAAGTCGTTGCCGGCGGTTTGGTGCACGACGTTGTGGAGGACACGAGTTTTTCTTTAGATGATATTAAAAACGAGCTTGGCGAAAAAGTTGCCGCGCTTGTGGCACCGGTAACTCATGACAACACACTCTCTTGGGACGAAAAAAAGAAAGCGTATATAGAATCGGTACGCATGGCAAGCAAAGAAGCAAAAGCTATTTCAACTGCCGATAAAATCGCTAATGCAGAGAGTCTTATTTCTGCGCACGCTCGTGAAGGCAGTGCCGTCTGGGGGTATTTCAATGCCGGACGTGAAAAGAAACTGTGGTTTGAAAAGGCAGTGCTTAGAATGTTGCAAGAATCGTGGCAACACCCGATTGTAGATGAATATGCTCGCGCAGTAGAAAAGATGAGTGACCTAGACTAGTGAAGGTTTTCTTGTCTGCGGAGCTCTTCCTCTGTTCGTAGTTTATCGCGGGTAAGTTTGTATTTATCTATCATTTCAGAAGAGACCTCTTTCTCGTTTAATGTGGCGCGCAAGACACTCGTCCAAAAAACAATGCGCACTTTTGCGAGCTCGTGTAAGTCTCCTGTAGTTTGGGAGAGCCAACTTGCGTAATAGCGAATAAGTTCAACAAGACGAAACAGACGCATAAGTTTCAAGGATTCGGATTCTTCCAGTGTGCGATTGTCGCGTACGTATTTAATCAGCGCTCTTTCAAGCGGGGGGTTGTAGAGTACCATAAAGTTTATAAACCTTGCCCAGCCTTCGTATTTATTTCCAAAACGCAGTGACGAATGATCGAGTAAAAAAAGTTTTCCGTTTTGGATTCGGAAATTCTGCGGTGTAAAATCCCAATGAGTCAGAAAACCACAGTATTGCTCGATACGCTCTTTGTTTTCATGCATAACAGATATAACTTCTCTAAGCACCTCCTCTAAGTTTTCGTAATTTCCGTCATCAGAAGAAGTAAGTTTTAAAACATCTTCCACGTAGTCTCCCGCTTTATCGAGATAGTCCTTGGCAGTCATTTCGCCAAAGGTTTTTGTTACAAGACTTCTGTGCTTGTTTGTCGTTGCGTGGGCGCTTTCTTGCGCTTTGAAAGCTTTTAGTGCAAACGCAAATTGTTCTGAAAGCTCTCGCGAAACGAAAGTACGTTCTTGTTCTATAAATTCTGTTATTAAAATCGTGAAGCCGTGTTTTTTTATAAATAAAATTTCTTTTGGTGATAGGAGAGTTTGGTGTGCAAATTGAATATGATCTAAAACATTTCTACAAATGCGTTCGTGCTCAATCTCTTCGGTACCAAGTTTTTCATCACTTACTTTTATTATGACTTTTGTTTCATCACTAATGTTGCGCCCGACAAGCACGAGCTTTCGCCCGCTTGTAATCGGTCGGGTGAGGAAGCGTTCGCCGGAAATCGCCGGTTGTTTGTTGTCGAGAATATATCCGAGGTTTTTTAAGATTGGCGAAATTTTTGCAAGCGTCTGCGCGCAATATATATCCCATTCTTTTTTTGAAGCGTTATATGACATGGTGGAATATTTCAGATATTTGTTTGATGTGAGTGTTCCAAGAGTTTTCATAAGATGCAAAAAAATCTTCTACAGGATGTTCAAATGGTAAGATTTCCGGACGCTTGAGAGGGAAATCTTTTACAATGGTTTTTGCTCGCATTGCAACTGCTTTTTTTAGTACCTTTGCAAAAAAACTTTTTTCAGTACGTTCTAGGGCTTTTTTATCGGAAAATCCAAATACAAATGGTGTTTTGTTTATGCTCGATATGAGCAAGAAGGGAAGTTCTGTTGAAGGACCGTTTTGTATGTATACAACGTCTGCGTTAGCTGTGGCGCGGTGCAATGCACGCGTAAAAGCAATGAGCCGTAGTGGTAGGGGTTTGCGTTTATCAACCGCGATAATATTTACCCCAGATACTTTTTCTGGTAGGTAACCGTATGTCACAATAGTGACGGTGTTGTCTTTTGACAGCCGTTTCGCAAGCTCTTTTATGTAAAGCGCAGACTCCTCGATATCCGGAGGATACAGTGGTGTGGCAAGTACAATATGCATATTGGAAGTATAGAACATGTTTTCTTTCGTGTCCTGTTTGGGCTTAATCCGAACGCCGTTTAGAAAAGGTGCCTGGCACCTTTATTTGGGAAGGTCTAACCTTCCCAAATGTTTGAAACACAAAAAACCGCGCTACATTACAAGAAATGTGGGGTCAGGAGCCTTTGTTTGGGAAGGTCTAACCTTTCCATAAGTTTTACGATGCAAAACCACACTATATTACAATGGACAGAGTTGGGAAGGTTAGACCTTCCCATAAGTTTTATGGGGGGTGTTACTTTCACCACCAGGCTTTTCTTTCGGGCTCTTCTTTTGATTTTTGTAACGTGTCGCGCGGTTTTTGTTTAAAATTTAACCGATTAGATAATATTCTTATAAATATCTCTCCTGTGACCTATTTTTAAAATATGACATTTATTACCAACAGTTTTTAATACTATTCGGTAATCTCCAACTCGCATACACCGATGTCCTTTTAGAGAATACCTGAGAGGTTTGGAAAATAATTCGGGGCTTGTTTCCAGTTTCTCGGTCAGAGCTTTTGATATTCGTTGTTTATCAGGTTTTGATAATTTAGGAATATCTTTTGAGATAACTTTTTCTTTTAGAAGTATCTTAAAGCGCCTATCTATTTCCATAGCTCCTCACTGTTTTTAATCAGCTTACCGCCATCCTTCTCTCTTTTTTCTGCCCATTTTGACAAAAAATAATCCTCATGGATTTCTATTGCCATTTCTAAAAGCTCGCGCGCTTTTGTTGCTGTTGGTTTCTTTTCCTCTTTTGCAATGTGAGATAAAAAATCTTGATTATCTTTAGATAAAGTTATATTTATTCTTTTTTTAGGTATTGTTGCCATGTTGCGAGTGTATCAATTTTGTGACACTTTTACAATTTTATTTTTCACACGGAACATGGTCAGTTATCTCCGTTTAGGGTTTTGGGAAGGTCTAACCTTCCCAAAACCCTTCTCGGAAAGTTGGGAAGGTTAGACCTTCCCAAAACACTCTATATATCTATGGCTTAATAAATATTCAAAAAAGCGTTAGACTGTGTATATGAAGCTGGTAGTCGCCACACCACTGTACCCGCCGGAAACTGGCGGGCCCGCCACGTATGCAAAATTACTTGCAGAGAAACTTCCGCCAAAAGGCATGGATGTTGAAACTGTGAAGTTTGGCGAGGTTCGGCATATGCCGAAGATTGTACGGCACATCGCATATTTCTTTCGTGCGCGACACGCACTTAAAAATGCAGATGCTGTGCTTGCACTCGATCCGGTTTCCGTTGGTTTCCCTTCGTATTTGGGTGCGCGGGTACTTCGCAAACCGTTTTTCGTTAAGGTGGTGGGAGACTATGCGTGGGAGCAGGGTGTACAGCGTTTTGGAATTACCGAGTCGCTTGATGATTTTGTGCGCAACACCCAAGTACCTTTTATTGTTTGGGTGTTGCGCAAGGTGCAAACATTGGTCGCGAGAAGTGCTCGGGCTGTTATCGTACCGAGTGAGTATTTAAAAAAAATAATCATTGCATGGGGTGTACCTGCAGAAAATATTCATGTTATTTATAACTCCGTACAGCAAGAAAATACCGGTGTAGTGCCTGAAGTAGTGTCGGTATTGCCCCGTCCTCTTATAGTAACTGCGGGGAGGCTTGTGCCGTGGAAAAATATGGACGGCGTTATAGATGCTACGCGCGCACTACGCGCGCGCGGTATAAAAGCTTCTCTTGTAGTGGTCGGCGATGGTGCTTTGCACGCCTCGCTTGCTAGTCGTGCAAAAGAAACCCTCGGAGACGCATGTATTTTTACAGGAGCTCTTTCACATGCAGACACACTGGCAACCGTGCAAAGTGCAGATGTCTTTGTTTTAAATTCTTCATACGAGGGGCTTTCACATTTGCTTATCGAAGCGCAGACGCTCGGAGTGCCGACTATTGCTACAAGCGTGGGTGGAAACCCCGAGGTTATAACAAACGAAAAAGATGGTGTTTTGGTACCTGTGGGCGATACGGAGGCATTGGAAAAGGCACTTGCACGCATATTAAGTGATGTAGAGCTTCAAAAACATCTGCGCGAGGAAGCATTAAAATCCGCAAACCGTTTTTCGACCGATGCAATGCTTTCGGCGACATACGAGATTTTTCAAAAAAATATATGAAAGTGCTTTTTGTATCCAATGACCCTACAATATTCGACGTTAAAAGCGATACGCACAAGCGTATGCAAGCGTATGCAAGCACAATAGGGGAATTGCATATAGTTTCTCCGGCGTCTAAGGATGCGTACGAGCTTCACGAAGGAACACTTTTTCTGCACCCGATACATGCAAATAAGTTTTTCCGTGTGTTCGCGCTCGCTTCGCTCGCGCGCAAAATTATTCATAAATATGAAATCGAGATTGTGTCCGCACAAGATCCTTTCGAGCACGGGCTCTCTGCGCTTCGAGCAACTCGAGGTACGAAGGCAAAACTACATGTGCAAGTGCATACCGACTTTCTTTCTCCATGGTTTGTGAAAACAAGCGCATGGAATATCCAGAGTATAAAGATGCTTGTTTTAAATAAACAGCGTAGAAAAATCGCAGACCGTGTTTTACCAAAGGCAGATGGAATACGTGTTGTTTCAGATCGTATTAAAATGTCGCTTATTGCGCGTTATGGAAAAAACGTTCCCGAACCGACGGTTATTCCGATAAAAACAGACACAACAGTGCCAACACCGGTACCACTAATGGAGCACTCTTTCGGTTTTACGCTTATTTCTGTAGGGCGACTCGAGGCGGAGAAGCGTGTCGGAGATATTCTTAAGGCTCTCAAGATTGTTACCAAAAAGTATTCCATGGTAGGGCTTTTCATTGTTGGAGATGGTCGCGAGAGAGATTCTCTCGAGAGCTTGGTGCAAACACTGGGTCTTGCTAAAAAAGTCTCTTTTCTTGGTGAACGCTCCGATGCTCGTGCACTTATGGCAAACGCAAATGTGTTTATTCAAGCAAGTGCATACGAGGGATATGGCAGAACCCTTATTGAAGCGGCGCTTGCCGAAACACCAATAATTACGACCGATGTCGGTATCGTCGGTGAAGTTTTAGTAAACCAAAAATCTGCGCTTGTGTGCTCGGTCGGCGATACAGAGTGCCTTGCCCGCGCTATTGAAAAACTTATTGAGGAAAATAATATCAGGCGCAGTTTAAGAGAGAATGCTTTACAGGTAGCAAACACACATATTGCTTCTGTTGGGGATGTCACGAAACGCATCACAGATGATTTCGCGCACACGATAGCAAACATATGAAGCTGTTAATTTTAACGCAAACAATAGATACCACCGACCCGGTGCTGGGGTTTTTCGTGCGTTGGGTGGAGGAGTTTTCAAAACACGTAGAGAGCGTGGAGGTTATTTGCTTGCGTGAAGGGAAGTACAGCTTGCCAGCAAATGTAAGAGTGCACTCTCTTGGGAAAGAGCGCGAGGGGCATGATGCGCAACACGAGGCGGCGCGCTTTGCGCGCCACCTCGTGTTGCGCGCAAAATACGCATTTCGTTTCCTATCCCTTGTGTGGCGCCTTCGCCACAGCTATGACAGCGTATTCGTGCATATGAATC
>CAZYRK010000018.1:5211-10481 GCA_964650475.1 uncultured Candidatus Saccharibacteria bacterium | reverse complement strand
GGGCGCGCCCACCCACGCCACATTTGCGCGCTCTACTTCACTTTTTTGCGAGACCTGCGTACCTAGTCTATCAGAAATTTCTGTATCTGAGGGTACAACAGTATGTTTTTTAACAACACTAAAAGTTAGCGGTTGCGCTTTTGGTTTTGCGATGACTTTTTGTATTGGTGGTACATACCTTGCAACCTCGACACCGTCTGGATACGTTAGTGTGGCGTCAAAACTTATCGGTAGATTCATAATTGAAAAAGGAAACAGCACCTGTGAAGCCGGTAGGATTACCGTGCCTTTCGGAATTCGAAATATTCCCTTACTTGAAGTAATCCGCCAGTTCGAAAGGTCGAGCTCCTTATCAGATAAGTTTTCCAAAGTAATCCCTTCTCCGGAAATGTCTGCTATGCGCACGGATGCGCGAGTTACATTCACAGTAATCTCGGAACGTGCAGATGCCGAACCGTCCTCAGCAATAGCGACGACACGATAAGTGCCAGCATAATGATAAACTTTTACAGCACTACGACCGGAGCTCTCAGAACCATCACCGAAACTCCAATGAACACGAGAGGAAGTATCTATGCTTCCTCCGCTTGTTTTTACAAGAGATTTAAACACAACAGGTACTTCTACCAAAACCGCTGTGTCTTTATGTATTTTTATAGAAATACTTGCTGGTGGAGGTATGTATTTTGAAGCTCGCGAAATCGTCTTATTCGCAGAGACATCTGTATCGGTATTGCTTTGCGTACTATTTGCAACAGTGTCTTTTTCGGTGGCTTGAGTTTTTGGTACGACAGTATCGACAGAGGTGCTACCAACCGTAATAAGTGATTTGATATGTGAAAATATTCCGGATTTTATTCCTGCGACTTTCTCGATATCTTCTATGTTGGCAAACAATCCGTTTGTATTCCTATACTCGACAATTTTCTCAGCGGTTGAATGGCTTATATAAGGAAGCGTATCGAGAACGGAAGCACTCGCCGTATTTATATTTACAAGCGTTGCTGCATGGATAATTATCGGAAACATTAAGATAACGAGTCCAAGAATCCATTTTCTTTTATTCATACAAAATAAGTATGTTGTGTATGGCTACTCTTTTCCCTTAAGAACATTTCGCAGTCTGTTTTCCGAGACTTCGAAAGGTTTTTTATGTTCGCTCTGCACACTGTCGTTTCGCTTTGTAGAAGGCTTGAAAGAATTTTCTTTTATATTTTCCGTTTCGTTTTTTTGCAATACGTCGGCAAGAGTCCCTTTTAACGAAGATTTTTTCGAATGATTTTTATGCTCTTTAGAGGTACCGTTATTTTTGGTAATGGAGCGAAGAACATCTTTTAAATCACTTACTGTTTTTTCACCGTGTGTCTGCTGTGAGATCCCACGATCATGAGAGCCATCGTAAGTCTTGTGCGGGCGCCTTTGCGAGAAATCCCGACTATCTCCTGAACGATTATTTCCAAAACGATTGTTTTGCTGTGAAAACGCTTTTGCAGGGGCTTTACGCTGTGGTTTATCGGGCTTTTCGTTACCATTTACGTTAAGCTCTTCTTCAACCACGGCTTCTATTTCTGCACGGGGGTTTCCAAAACTTTTCCTCGATGCCGAAATAACCTTATCTGCAAAAGAATGCTCTGGTGGTTCTATCGGCGGTATTGTTATCGCCGAAAACGGGCGCGACCCAACGCCGTCTATCATAAGAGTAAGGTATATCTGAGCGAAACCAAGATTTACGAGATCTTCTTTTGTAAACTCCGGAAGAAAAACAGTTTCAAGCACTTCCGCATCAAACGGGCCGACCCTAAAAACAACCGTGGTACCTACGTTGCCAAACACAGCGGCACGAACTTCTTCTTCCATTTGTTCGATATACTGATGCGCGATAATTAAATTGAGTTTGTATTTTCGAGCTTCAGATAAAATCTCTGCGAAAGTTTCGTTTGCAAAGTTTTGAAATTCGTCAACATAGAAATAGAAGTTTGGTGTCTTAACCATCTCGGGAGCGCTTATATTTGCCCTACTCATCGCTGCAAGAAAAATACGAGTAGTGAGCATTGAGCCTAAAAGTTGCATGTTTGTATCACCGACAAGCCCCTTAGAAAGGTTTATGATGAGTATTTTTTTGTTATCCATTATTTCGCGAATATCAAAAGACGATTTCGGCTGTCCAATGATATTTCGAATAAGCGGGTTGCTGGTGAATTGACCGATTTTGTTTTGAATCGCAGGAGTTGCTTCTTGTGCATACCTGTCTGTATACCCAGCAAACTCTTTATTCCAAAAAGTTTTTACCAGCGGATCTTTAACATTGTCCACCACGCGCTTGCGGTACACTTTATCGGTATACATTCTGTTTACGCCGAGCAGTGTAGCATCTGGATATTCGAGCAATGCCAAAAGAGTATTACTTAAAATATATTCCATGCGCGCGCTCCATGCGTCTTGCCATATTTTCTTAAAAGTAGCCATGAGGCCGGACACGACCAGATGGCGTTTGTCGTAGCCTACGTCCTCCATTACATTGAAAGCAATCGGGTTATCAAGATCGAACGGTGCAAAATACACCACGTCATCAATTCTGTTTTCCGGAATATATTCCAAGATTTTTTCTGCTGTTCCGCCGTGTGGGTCTATAAGCGCCAAACCCTCGCCATTACGAATGTCTTGGATTGCCATATTTTCAATCATCGTGGATTTTCCCATACCGGTTTTGCCGATGATATACATATGACGAGACCTGTCTTCTTGCCTTATACCAAAAGGAATACGCTTCCCGCGAGAGTCGGTAGCGGCAAAATATGTAACACGTTTAGAATTCTCCATTGCGTTAATTATAACAAACCCACCAAGCTGTGTTTTGGTTTATGCAATGTTCGAAGTCTCTTCCTTTTCTGGTGATTGTTCTGGCTCTGATACTGGCGAACGATGTTCGCTTAAAACAGTACGGCGTGTGCGAAGCATGATACCTATACCTGTAACAAGCATCCCGAGCACTAAAAATATATACCCGTACCATTCTGATGGGAGTCCAAGAAACGGGGTTAGAACAACCAGAGTTCCTGCAAAAATAAGGGTGCTTTCAGCTGACATAAAATACAGTGTATCAGGGAGCAACTATGACGACAAACTCCCCCCTTACTTCATCGTGATTATTTATAAAATAATCTGCAACCTCTTTTGCGCTTCCGGAGATATTACTTTCATATATTTTTGTAAGTTCGCGAGCAACCACAACCTTTCTTTCAGGCTCGAGCACCTCCACCAGTGAAGCTAGAGCTTTTTCAATACGGTGCGGAGACTCGTAAAAGATATAGGCTCGTGTAGCATCTGCTATCTCTTTGAAAAGAGTTTGGCGACCTTTTTTGTGTGGCAAAAAACCCAAGAAAGTAAACTCGGAGACGGGGACTCCGGATATGGATATTGCTGTTGTGAGTGCCGACGCTCCCGGCACTCCTTCAATTTTTACATCGGGGAGTTTGTTTCGAACAAGAGCGACAAGCTCGCCCCCTGGGTCGCTAACACAAGGAGTTCCTGCGTCTGTTACAAGAGAGACATTTTTTTCGTCTGACAAAAGCTCCAAAATGCGCGCGCCGGAGGCGCGCGCATTTCTGGCATGAAAAATCACCAGCGGTTTTTTTATTTCATAGCGCGAAAGGAGTTTCGCAGTAACGCGAGTGTCTTCGCACGCTATCACATCTGCATTTCGAAGTGTTTCAAGTGCACGAATAGTAATATCTCCCAAATTTCCTATAGGTGTTGCGACTATTGAAAGTTTTCCCATACAAACCACTTTATATCACAATCCCCATATACGCCACCAAAAAACACCTACCGCTTTCTGGTTTCTTTACAATAACGAGGCGATTATTGATGGCACAAAAAAGCTTGCGCCGATTATCGCGATGCCAACAATCGCTCCAACCACTACATACAAAATAAAAGCTGTGCGGGTTTTGTGAGGTGTCTCCGGTATAACAGGTTTTTGCAAACGAATTTTTTCATACAAAAAGTATATTGTCGCAAAAGAGAGCGGGGAGACAAGCATTAACGACAAAGCTAAAGATATTATAGTTGACCCCATCGGCACAAAAGAACCGATGGTAAGTTTAAGTAAGTAAATTAATGAACTACCGGCTATACCGATAACAAAAAGTGCTCCGTACAAACGTGTGGAAATCTTCCAAACCCTTCCACGCACCAGCTCGCGACTTGCTGTAAGCGCGCTGATGCCACGCAAGTTATCTGTCAAAAAGACCCATATGGAAAAAGCAAACCATACACTAAATACATACAAAGATACTATGAGCAAAACTATATCAGTAACGGCGATTATTATTGTGACAGTGTGCGCGAGAAGCAAGAATGGTGAAATTATTAAACTAGCACCTGCGATCAATAAAAAAGTTCCTCCGACAATCGCAAGTAATGCGCTTAACGAAATCCAAAAAAAAGACCACACCTGAGAACCTGTTTTGTTAAACGATGCCTTAAAAGACACTTTTTCTTTATGTCCTTGAATAGCCTTTAAGTTTGCGAGCATAAGCCAATAATTAAGCCACGCAACGCAAACGCCAATAACAAACAGAATCGCCACAGAAACTGCTGTTTCCGTTCCTGAACCGGAGAGAAATACACCCACTAAACTCATACCACCCACCATCATCGCCACAGACACGATTAAAGCAAGTCCATATCGTATGGCGCCAATACTTATCAAAGTTTTGAATTGCTCTTTATAGATATCGAACCCACCTTTTATTATGGCGCTTATACTTGGAAGTTTTGCGTTTGAAATTTCCGCCACACTCTCTGTGTTTGTAGACTCCTTGTCTTTAGAGGTAGTGGCGTATGTGTCAGACAAGTTTTCTTTTTGTGCTGAAAAAGTATGCGCCGACTGTTCTTGCACGGAAGTATTTTCTGGAGTAGTAATGCTATGCGTATCGGGTGCGGTAGGTTTTGCCACGGCAAACGCCTCGTCAATTATCTCCTTTTTCCAACCGACATCGAGAAGCTCTTTTACAACAGCCTCACCAGATTCGTTTTTGGCGAGCTGTTGTTTTATATAAGAAACCAGTTGGTCATTCATAAATTGTATTTATACAGTAACAAATTATGATTTAAACAAAAGAAATTTATCCCCCACTCGGCAAAAAAACGCCGGGGAGGGTGCCAAAAAAGTTACATTTTTACTTCGTATCTTTTGGGAAGGTCTAACCTTCCCAACTTTTCACAGCTAAAAAGCATCTCTGCCGACACTATTTCTGCGGACACTT
>CAZYRK010000018.1:0-5111 GCA_964650475.1 uncultured Candidatus Saccharibacteria bacterium | reverse complement strand
AAAGAAGGGATTTTGCGGACACTTAGTGTCCGCAAAAGTGTCGGCACGCGTTTTACTTTACCGAACAAGAGTTTCTGCGACTTTGTAAATATCTCCAGCACCCATCAGCATAATCACATCACCTTTTTGCGCATGGTCGTTAAGATACATGGTAATTTCATCGAACGAACCGAGTGCGCGCGCATTTACACCATTCGATGCAATATGTTCTGCAAGGATACTGTTAGAAATTGTTCCATCGTCTACCTCTCGCGCTCCGTATATAGGTGCGATAATAACATCATCGGCTCCCGCAAAAGCTTCTGCAAAATTGTTTAGGAGATCGTGCGTGCGACTAAAAAGATGCGGGTGGAAAGCTACATATATTTTAGAATTTGTTTTGGAGCGAAGCGCTTTTATTGTTTTTAAAATAGCTGTCGGGTGATGCGCATAATCGTCATAAACATCTGCTCCATTTTTTGTTTTTCCTTTATATTCAAACCTGCGCCAAGCGCCCTTAAATGAAGCTAGCGCCGTATCGATGGTTTTTTGTGAAATCTTCGGAACGATAGCGCGCGCGGCGGATGCCGCCGCGCGCGCGTTCATTGTATTGAACTCCCCGGGAAGAGTAAGCTCCGGAACAACCTCTTTTGTATAGTCGACCACGCGAGCCTGCGCGGAAGATAATAATGGAGCAATATTTTTATCAGATGGGTTCGTGATTATTACCCCGTCTTTTGGCACTTTTGCGATTGCCTTACGAAAACTTTCTTGGATACTTTCCAGAGATGGAAAAAAATCTGTATGATCCCACTCGAGATTATTTATAACCAGAACTTCCGGTGAGAGTTCCAACATATGGTTACGATACTCGCACGCCTCCACAACAAAAATATCGGATGCTCCAGCAAGATAGTTTGATTTGAAATCGCGCACTATAGAACCGACAATAACCGTTGGCGACACATTCGCATCACGCAAAATCCTTCCAAGCATCGCTGTTACAGTCGTCTTTCCGTGTGTTCCGGAAATAGCAACGGTGCGCCTCCCTTCTGAAACTTTCCCAAGCATCTGAAAATATGAATACTGCGGTATGCTGTGCCGAGTAGCCTCCGCGCGTTCTACATTGTCTTTCGGTACAGCATCGCTGTAAACAAGCGCGTCCGCATCTTTTGGTACATTTTCCGCATGTTGTCCTATTGAAACTTTTACACCCTTCGTCTCAAGAAGCTCCGTCATTGGTGATTTTTCTATATCTGAACCGGACACAACCGCCCCTTCGTTTATAAAAAATTGCGCGAGTGCAGACATGCCGACCCCTCCGATACCTGTAAAATGTATTTTGTTGATTTTCAACATAATTTATATATTCAAAAAGATACTCTTATCACAAACACTCTACCACCTCGACCGCTATTTTGTCTTTCGGGAAAAACTCCTCAACGCGTGCGCGAAACTGGGGTGATTCTTTCGTGATAACAAAACGCAAGTTTCCATTTCCTTTTTCATACGGCTTCAATCTTTTTTCGACACGTTTTGCTACAGCTACGGCGGGATCAAAAATGTTTATTCCCCTGCCAAGCACCTGTTTGAAAATCGGTTTTATAAGCGGGTAGTGCGTACACCCGAGTATGAGAGTATCAAAAGTACCGACACTATCCGCAAAAGCTTCTTTTATTATCTCTTCCTGTATTTCCTCCGAAAAACCAAACTCTATCGCTTCTGCAAGTTTTGGTATTGCGAGCGTTGCGACTTCTTTCCCCATCATTTTGAAACCCTGCTGATATAAACCGGATTTAATCGTAGCGCTCGTTGCGCACAAAAGAACGCGCCCGTTACTCTCTCGAAAATAATTTACCGTCGGACCGACCATTTCGATAAGACTATCGCTCCCGAGATTGAACGTATCGAAAACAGAAACGGCAAGCGAAGCCGAAACGCTGTTACAAGCAGAGACAATACTTGACGCTCCGTTGGAACGCAAAAAACGTATTGCTTGCACTGTAAGCGCAAACAACTCTTCCGGCTTACGTTCTCCGTATGGAGCGTTTTTTATATCGCCCAAATATAGAAAATCCGAGTCCGGTAACAATTTATAAACCTCACGCAATACCGAAAGCCCTCCAGAACCGGAATCGAATACCCCAATCATGCGAGTTTTTCTTGTACTAATTGTACGAATTGATCACCTCGATCAAACTCATTTTTAAACATACCGAAAGATGCAAACGCCGGTGAAAATAAAATGGTATCGCCACGCTCTGCATGCGAAAAAGAATCCTCGACGGCTTCTTTCAAAGTTTTAAACACCGGCGCCTTTGGTAGGCTAGAAATAATGCGTTCTGTACCCGTACCAGAAAGAAGCACGACACGCTTCACATCCGCAAGTTTTGCGATGAGTGCGTCCATCTCAAGATCTTTATCTGTTCCTCCCATAATTAAAATTATGGATTTTGCGGAGCCTTTGTCGGATAGGGCGGATATTGCCACGCTTGTCGCTTCGGGAGTTGTAGCGGTGGTGTCGTTGTATATTTTGATACCGTCTTTCTCTGCGATAAGTTCAAGCCTCCCCGGTACGCCGGTGAAAGTTTCAATGGCTTTTTGCGACACAGTGTCTTCTATACCAAACGAGCGCGCAAGCGCCAGTGCAATACCTGCATCGTATCGGTTGTGTTCGCCAGGGATTTTTAATTCCCAATCTTGCGGAAGAGTATCCTTACCTGCAATTATTGTTTTCCCTAAAATACATTTACCGTACGTCTCTATAAGAGCCGGGGCATACTGGCTTCCAATAATCAGCGTGTCTTCCGGATTTTGGTATAAAAAGATGTTTGATTTATCCGCAAGATACGTGGCAATATCATTTTTATAATAGTTTAGATGGTCGGGATAAAAAGTAGTAAATATTGCCGTGTCGGGAGAAAGCGCGGACTCCCCGAGCCCTTGGCATTGCCACGAATCAAGCTCAAGTATTGCGACATGCTCTGGTGTTGCAAAAGGCAAAAGAGAAAGAGTAGAGACTCCGCGCACGTTTCCTCCTAGGAGAATCCTTAGCCCCGCTTCTTTAAGAATTTTATTTACAAGATGTGCAACCGTCGACTTCCCTCTAGTGCCTGTTATGCCTATGGTTTTAATTCCGGAGAGCTCCATAAAAAGATCCGCACTCATACGCACCGGTATGCCGTTTTTTTTCGCTTCCGCAATATACGGCGAATCAAGCGGAACTCCAGCAGACTTTAATATAAAATCTCTGTCACGAAAATCTTCGAGGCGATGCTCGCCAAGAACGAACTTGATATTTTTAAAAGCTTTTAGTTTCTCAACTGATTCTGCAAGGTCTTCACGCGATTTGATATCCGTTACAATAAGGTCTGCACCACATTCAGCCAGATAATGCGTGTCACCAACACCACGACCGAGAACCCCGAGACCCATTACTGTTATGCGCTTACCACGAAAATAAGAAGATACGTCCATAAACATATCTTAACTCATTTATAACTTGCTTTCTAACTTTGCTGGAAACTTGTGTATGTAAAAAACAGAAGATGTGGTGCTACGTAACGTGCGCGGGATAATGCGTAGCATTATCCCGCGCACGTTATTTCAAATACCTAATTTATCAAGAGTCTAAATTCGACCTAGCTCGCGGTTCCGTCACACGGCTGTGTCTTAATAACGTCTTTATGCGTAAAAGGAAGAGATGATGTTGGCACTGTTACAATTTCATATGGGCTTGTTTGGAATCCTGGCACAGTACACGAGGCTCCAGGAGTTTGTATCGTCACTGCAACGATACGTTTGTTGTTTGTGTCGTGTATTCCAGCTACAGAGATTTCATATCCTGCCGTTGGTTTTTCTCCGGCAAAAACAGCTACGACCTCCTCACGTGAAAAGTCTATGTCCGGCAAAGGCGGAGTGTTTGAAGCATTGCCGTACAAGAAAACCCAAAGCTTGTGCAGGTCGCTTGCGTTGCTTATAAGAAAGTTCTTTCTGGATGTTACAGGTGCATTTGTACCGCGAGTAATAACAGAAAGCACTGCAGGAGAATTTACGTTTGAATTTACATTCGCGGTGCCGGACAAAACACCTTCACCATAAAAAAACAGCACCGAACCTATAATGATAGCTACTATAGATATGCCTCCGAGTACAGTTAAGTCTTTTTTCATACCTGTAGTATATCGTACGTATCTAAATCAATATGACTCACTGTGTATAAAAGTGGAAAACTATGACATATGCTGTATGCACATTTAATCTGTCTAATCTTTCAGTACTTAACTTCCTGTAAAAAAATAGTAAAGCCCCGCAGTTTAAAACTGCGGGGCTGATCTCTGTTTTTCAAAAAACAAAAATTACCCAAGAACCCTTTCTGATTCTATGGAAGCACCGTCCCACGAATGCAAGACAAACCTTGTGCCATTGTCACTCTGTTCCAAATTACGGAACATAACCGACTGCATCGGCTCGAGTATAACAACGGACTCTGCTCGGCATCTACCTGCAACAGACACAAAATCGCTTTTTACAATCGTACCCGTCGTAAGAAGAGAAGCCCCACGGAAACTACTCGTATGCCCGATAAAAAGAAGACAACTGTCTGAATTTTCTTTTTGCTCCGGAACAATCAAAACATTTCCGCGCGAATCTTTTACAACACCAAACTCTCCGTTAGGAAGAATTGGCAAACTTGAAAAAAGGTACGCTGTCGGTATCCACCGAGCGGAGTCTGACATTTTTTCTCTTTGAACTTTGTCATAATCCGACTTGGCTTTTTCAGCTAGCTTCTTGTCTGTTCCGTGGTATAAAGTTGTGTTCCCGTGATTTATCGTCACGGTGTACCACGTTTTTGGAACGACACTTTTTACAACCCTGATTGAAAGAAAATCTCTTTCATTTTTTTTGTGTTGCACAATCGCAGGATTGCACCTGTAAGCCGGAAACGGCTTTTCTGTAAAAACCCATGAGTTTGACAAGATTATATGCTTCATAGCAAAACCTCCTTTCTTTTTGCTCGCACGATTTCCTACGCACGAATTGTTTGCAACGATTGCAAGGAACTGCCTCTCCGTATGAGTGGCGCTTTTTGTACATTACCAAAGAAAAGCAAGCTCCGCCACCAGTCGCCC
>CAZYRK010000017.1:0-12631 GCA_964650475.1 uncultured Candidatus Saccharibacteria bacterium | reverse complement strand
CAACCCCAAGACGAATATCGTATTCTATGTTTGGGTAGGCAGTTTTAAGAGGCCAGCTGGTTATTTCTGGAGTTTTATTCACGTATGAGACAAACAGTCTGGCGTTCGTCGTCGCCGAAACTTTGGCTGATGTTCCACTCACATTTCCGCTCCCGTCAAACGCACTCACCGCATAAGTGTGGGTGGTGTTTGTTGTAAGCCCTTTATCCGAGTAAGAGTTGCCAACCGAACTTCCAACCTTCGCCGTCGGGATGCAATAAGAACCAACGCATCGGTAAATATTGTAGCCAGTTACAGCTGTGTTATCGGTTGAAGCTGTCCAGGTTAGATTAATTTGCGAGGCTGAGAAAGGTATGATGGTTAGATTTGTTGGAGTTGTTGGGGCTGTTGTATCAGATGTTGTTTTCCCTGCAACAGGTCCAATATATTTATTTGAGAAAGCAACGTCGTCTATGTAAATATTTGTATTATTTGTAAATCCGGAATTTGCCCAACCTAATAAGTACCCATTAAGCATGTACCCTGGCGAGCACGGGGCTCCGGCATAAGATTGGTTCTTCATGTCTATTACGAGTTTTTTGTTAACCCATAGCTGTGTCTGCCCGTTACCACTGCCATCATCTGTTTTGTAATGGAATTCTATCTCCGTCCATTTTCCTTTGAAATTTTGAAACTTAAATCTTGGTTGGTTCGGCCCTGTTGCCAATTTACCCGAGCATACTAATTTGTCATACGGCCAACCATTTCTTTTTAATTTGAATCCAACACTATTGTCTTTTTCCATTTCCATGTTAAATGCCACTTGCGATTTTTTGTAATCAACTCCCCAAACTGTTGCTATCTTATTATTATCGGCTCCAGTTGCGTCTCTAATTACATAATTAGAGGGGAAATATATATAATATCTAAGATACCAGTCAGTTTGCTTGTATCCTGTTTGATATCTTTGTTCTGCCCAAGCATCCGCAGACAAATTCGAATCACCGTGGTAATGAAATTTCAATGAATACTTCCCTGAATGTGCTTTCTCTGAAGAAACAATTACTGAATCTAAATTCCCGTGGCTTGGGGTGTCCCAACCAGCCCCACTCATTGCGTCCTTATGCTTAAGATTCCCCGATTCGAATCCGTCTGAAAAAAATACACTGTTTGAGACTGAGTAGTTGGTTTTAAAAGTATGGTCATTTGATGTAGTTGAATTGTTCGAAGCGTCTGTTGAGATAACTCTATAATGGTATGTTGTTCCGGCTTTTAAGTTAGCCAGAGCTACGCTGTGCGATGTTGTTAAGGTTGTATATTTTGTTGTTAAAATTCCATAGTTTGTAGTCAAACCATATTCTACTTGTGAGGTTGATTTTTCATTTGTTGTCCAGTTTATTGCAGCTGAAATCTGAGAAGAGACTGCTTTTATAGATGAAATTGTTGGTGGTGTTGTGTCTTGTGCATTTGAAGTATTCGCTCCTATATATTCATCTGCTCCTATATCCCATGGGCGGGTTCTTGTTTGTCCATCTATGTCTGTGGTGAAAGCAAGGTTAGTGTCTGATGATAAATTTGTACCTGCATCTTTAGCTGATGTGTCTGATGGGGAGAGGTGGAAGTCTTCATTTCCCGTACCGACAGAAATAAAAGAGGGTTTTTTGTTTTGAAGGCTTGTTTCAGGAGACGAGGCATCGGAGGATATATTGTTAGAAAGTGTTTTTATATTTGCAATATAATAGTCATTGCTACTACTGTTTTGAACCAGATTATTTCTTATGCTGAGACTGGCATTTCCTTTGTTATAGCGAATGGAAATACCGGTCTTTGAACCGTAGACTGTATTATTATAAACAGCTCCTTTTTGAATAACTGAATCCCATCTATGTTCAGAGTAAATTCCATTACCGAAACCATAAATAATATTATTCCAAATTTTCACAGTACCGAGAGACGGTACTTTAGAAAAATAAATACCCGTACTTCCATTACCTCCCGTCCTTTTTATAATACATGAATCAATACTTGCAGATTTGTATAAATAAATACCGACTCCATAGCTGTTGTTGCCGGGATAAGCATAATCAATTTGTAATCCTGATATTTTAGTGTAAGTATCAGATATTCGTAAAGGAGAGGACTCTCTTAGTCTGCCCGATGTCACTAACCTATACTTCGTATTATTCCACTTTCCATTATGCCTCGCACTCGGTGTTGTATAAATCTTAATATAATGAGTAGCATCAGTTGTCCAACCGTTTATATTTACGGGTTTGGTGTCCGGTTTTGTCCAAGCCCCATCTATTTTAGCCACGGCTGTAGTATCAGCACAAACAAGGTCTCCTGCTGTGCAACCAACAGACGCAAAGTCTATTCCGCCATAAGCAGATTCCCAAGCAGAAAGTGAAGTGAAGCAGTTAACACCTTCTGTATAACCAGTACAGCTTTCTTTAACCAGTGTTATTGTTTTTCCTCCTTTAACAGGCGGGACTGAAGAAACAACTGAGGCTGTTTGATGCGTGTTATACGAGGTTAAAAGACTAACAACAGAGTTTTTTAAGTTTCCTGTATTTGTTAAAGCAAACTGTGCTGAAAATATAAAAAGTATTGTCAAAAAAGTGGCAATAATATATTTGTAGGAGTTCATGTGTTTAGTGTCTGTAGCGCTATGTGAACTGATTATATTTTAGCTTATTTTGCTTTAATTGCCACGGGTAAATTCTTAAAAAAGAATTTCTATCTCGATACTGCTCATTATAAATTCCTACGACCCGTTCAATTGGTTAATCATTTGCTGAAACTCGTCCGCATATCCAATAACTCCGTCTCCGTAAAAAGCGTACGCGGGATTTCTTGCATGTCTCCACCCGGCAAAATACCTAAGTGCGGCAAGTCGCTCCGCCGAACGAGTTTGTTTTGAAGCTCCGTTGTCTGCCATAAGCATAGCCGTCGCCATAAAAGCATCCTGATTATCCCACGGGTTTGATATTGCACCTTTTTCGGTAAGTTTTCGTACACGATCTTTACTTGAAACATACTTCCATGGACCCTGCCAAAAAGCATTCCACGACAATTTATGTGAGCGGTTTGCACAATCCCCCGTATTAACATTAATAAAACCTCCGTAGCACACCCATGTAGACGGTATAAATTGCCCCGGACCCATAGCTCCGCCCCATCCGTACGAAGGTTTTCTGGAAACAGGCATAGCGTTTGGATCAATACCGAGTGCTTTTGTTATATAAACAAAAACAGGTTGGTCACGATTCGGCGACATGTCTTTTTTCCATGTTCCGGTACCAAGATGTTGCCCGAGGTCTGTTTCTTGTTTGAGTACCCCGAGAATAACCGCCGCACGAACACCTGTTGCTCTCTGTGCCACCTCCGCATAGCGCAATGCTTGTCCAAAAGGAATTGCAGCCGAACCACGTAGTGTAAACAGCTCAGTACGAATCTGTGCCGCGGTCTTTTTTTGAGATGACATGAGCGATCGATAGGCACTTTCTTTACCCTTTGTTCGTGCAAGTATCGTTCTTTTCCTACGCTCCTGCGATTGAACTTTTCTTTGTTCAAGTACTTGAATTTGTTTGAGTTGTTGCTGGTCCGCGAGCTGGCTTTGAAGAGTGCTTTTCTCAGTTTCTGTTTGCGTGCGCATGTCGGTGATTTTATTGAAAGACTTCCCGAGCGCATGTTTAATCGAAGTGAATGCATCAAGGTCTTGGAAAAACTCCGAGACATCTTTTGATGAAAAAGCAACATCTACAACCGAATAATCATCTATCGCTTGTGTCTGTCGCATAATCTGCGCGAGCGATTCTCGCTCGCGCGAAAGCTGATTATTTAAAGTGTCGATTGTTTTTGTATGAGTATGAATATTTGATGAAAGCTGTTCTATGGCAATTTCTGTTGCCCGTACTTGAAGGCGCGCTTTCTTAATCTGCGCATCAAAAATATTAATATCTCTCTGGAGCGAATCATGCTGGGAATGAAGAGTGTCGAGTGTCGACTGCGTATTATTAATCTGTGACTCTAAAGACGAGAGCTGTTCTTTAAGTTTCGCGCGTCGCTCTACCACATTTGAAGCAGCATACGCAAAATGCACCGACGAAAAAATAACGGCAATTGCAATTAGTGTGGTTAAGCCGGTACGTAAACGCATTGTGTCTCTAAGTATAACAAATTCCCGCACGTGCATAATGCACGTGCGGGAATTTGTACGTATAAAAAACTACCCTGCCTTCTCTTCTCCTCCTTCTTCTTGTTTACCTTTCTTTTCTACTTCGATAGAACTGAGATCAGGTCCTTCAGTAGGAACTTCTTCTTCGACAGACACCTCCTGAGCAAGCACAACCACTTCATCAGGCTCTGTAATCAAAACAACACCCTTCGGAAGAGTAATGTCACTGGCATGAATCTGCGTGTCAGTGTCCACGAGCACAGCTAAATCAACATTAATATTGTGTGGCAAATGAGCAGCGTCTGCTTCAATATCGAGCTCGCGTAGAACTTTAACCAAATTCGCTCCGGCTTTTATTGCAGGTGATTCACCTGTAAATACTAGAGGTACAGCGACTTCAACTTTCGCTCCGGCTTCAATTGCATAAAAATCTGCGTGCCTAGGCATGCCTTTAACCGGTTCGTAATCTACATCGTAAATAAGTGCGGAAATCGGTTTACTTAATCCTGAAAGTGTAATTACAGATGACTCGCCAGCCTCCTTAAGTGCTGTTTCAAATTCTTTGAGTGAGAGCGAAATGGATATAGCCTCTTGTTTTGGACCATATACGACGGCAGGCATGCTTCCCGACTCACGTAAATGAGGCACGTTTACACTTGCGTCTCGTGTTTCAACTGTAAGCGTTATCATGCAAAAGAGTATGCCTCACTTAGTGAGAAAACGCAACTTTTGGTATGTCTACATGTCCTTATATACATACTTTTGTGCAGAAATTTCGGAATACAGCTTAAACTATATGCGCGGAAATAGCCGAGGACACTTTTTTAAGCCTCTCAAGAAAGACGTCTCGCGCAGAAGAGATATTCTCTTCTTTTCCGCGCCACACAGAAAGAGTCTCGCTCTGAAGAGCCCGTGCATATGAAAAAGTAAGTTTCCAAGGCGCGCTCGCTTCGCTCGCGCGCCTCACAATCGCCTCAAGATTATTCGTCGCCTGATCAGGAGTCTGCCCACCGGAAAGAAAAACAATTCCCGGCACGTCTTTAGGTACAGAAGCCTTAAGGGCTTCGAGAGTGCTTTTTGCAACTTCGTCAGGAGTGTCCGTACGTCCACTCTCACTTCCGGAAAGTGCCATGGAAGTTTTAATGATAAGCGCCGAACGATCAACCGCGACATCGTCGACAGCTGAAAATACTGCGTGCAGAGTTTCTTCGATAACCTCTTGCGCACGCAAGCGACTATGGTTCCCTTCAAGCAAAACTTCCGGCTCGAGAATAGGAACCATACCAGCTTGCTGAACTATGTGTGCATACGAAGCGAGTCTTTTGGCATTTTCCATAAGAGCGTGCGCGCTCGGAAGTGTGTCGCCATCAATACGAATGACAGCACGCCATTTTGTAAACCTGGCTCCGGCAGCTCGATACGGAGCAAGGCGCTCTTCAAGACCGATAAGCCCTTTCGTAATACTCTCCTTAGAATTTTCTTCCATCGGAGCTACTCCTTGATCAACTTTAATTCCAGGAACAATACCTTTATTAATGAGTAAGTCTGGAAAAGGAGTTCCGTCATCGGACATCTGCTTTAGTGTCTCTTCAAAAAGAATTACTCCGGAAAGATATTTTTCGATGCCGGGAATGTCAAGAAAAAGCTCCCTGTATTTTCTACGCATCTCTTCATCTGTATCTATTCCATGTTCTGAAAGATGCTTGTTCGCGGTTGAAACACTTTCATCGGCTGCGAGAAGCCCCTTGCCTTCTGCAACCAAATTCTCGGCAACTTCGTGTAAGTCAAACATAATATTATTTTACCATGTGTATGATTGTTGTTTACACTTGTGTTGTGCACACTCGATATTTTGCGTTCCGCGTGCATGTTATAATTCTGCAGTAATGCAACCACTAGATTTTATTGCAATAGGTGACACCGTCGTCGATAATTTCATTCGTCTGAAAGAGGCGGAGATACACTGCAAAAACGGTACCGAGGACTGCACCATTTCAATGAGCTGGGGCGATAAAATCCCATTTGAATCATCCACTCCGGTTTCCGCCGTTGGAAACAGCCCGAACGCATCCGTTTCATCTGCGCGGCTCGGTCTTTCAACAGGTCTTATGACATGGATAGGTACCGACAATCTTGGCAACGACTGCATGGACGTGCTTGTTCGAGAAGGGGTAGACACTTCGCTCGTATTTAGAAGTGAGGAAGTGCCCACAAACGCTCATTATGTCCTTTGGTTTCAAGCGGAACGCACAATCCTCATCAAACACAATAAATTTCCTTATCGCTTCCCCGAGTTTAAGGCTCCACGTTTTTTATATCTTTCTTCGCTTGCTCACTCCGCAGGAGTTATCCATGACGAGCTTGCAAAGTGGCTTCCAAAGCATCCGGAGACGCGTCTTATTTTTCAACCAGGGACATTTCAAATTGAGCTTGGCACAGAGGTGCTTGCTCCTATTTATGCGCGCACAGAGCTCTTTGTATGCAACAAAGAAGAGGCTGAAAAAATTCTCAAATACGAAGAACCTCAAGATTTTCCAACGTTACTTCATGGTATCGCAAAGCTAGGTCCGAAAATCGTAATTATTACAGACGGAGCAAACGGAGCCGTTGCATTCGACGGGACAGATATGCTTCACGTACCAATGTACCCAGATGCGCGTGAACCGATAGATCGCACAGGTGCCGGAGACGCATTCACGTCAACCGTGGGTGTCGCACTCGCACTTGGCAAACCACTGCACGAAGCACTTTTATGGGGTCCTATAAACTCAATGTCCGTAGTACAAAAAATGGCAGCTCAAGAAGGGTTGCTCTCACGCCGTGCGCTTGAAACGTATCTTGAACATGCTCCTGAAGGGTATCGTGTTACATCTTTTAAGTAGTCCGCCCAAACAAACAAAAACAGCGCCGCGCGATTCTCGCGCGGCGCTGTTTTTGTTTGGGCGGGCACTTAACGCACTGGCTTTTGTGTCTGCATAGACAACGACGTTCCGTTGTAATATCCAAAGCTCGTAGTACGCGCTACATGCATTATCATCAATGAAGCGCCTGCTCCAATCACTGTAACCAACAACACTGCGAAATATGTATTTAATTTTTGTTTCATATAAAAAAATTATAGCATGTGCTCGCTAAGATTCGCGCACAATTTCGCGCACAGAGTTGATAATATCTCCAACACTAAGACCGTAATGAGTAAGAAGCTCATCCGGCTCTCCGGACTGTCCAAACTGGTCATGAACACCGAGCATACGCATCGAAACCGGATACTTCTGTGATAAAAATTCCGCCACAGCACTACCAAAACCACCTGCAACCTGATGCTCTTCTATTGTAACCACCCGACCGGTCTGCCGAGCAGAAGATAAAATAGTATCTGTATCCAGAGGCTTTATTGTTGGCACATTAAATAAGGAAGTTCCTATTCCTTCAGCATCAAGAGCGCGCGAAGCAAGAAGCGCACGGTGCGCCATTGACCCAGTAGAAAGTATAGTAACCTGCGGTTCCTCACTTTTCCAAAGATTAAGCGCTTTGCCTATGGAAAAAGGAGTTTCCGGTGTGGTAAAAACCGGAGTCGCAAAGCGTGAAAATCGTATATAAACAGGTGCTTCAATTTTTGCGGAAGCGCCCACCGCCTTACGCGCCTCCTCTGCATCTGCCGGATTTATTACAATCATATTTGGGAGCATGCGCATCATTCCGATATCCTCCAGCATCTGGTGCGTAGCTCCGTCCGGACCTACGGAAACCCCTGCGTGCATACCACACACTTTTACGTTTGCGTTACCAAGAGCAATAATCGTACGTATCTGTTCATAGTTTCTACCAGGGTTAAACGATGCGTAGCTTACAATAAAAGGAACCTTGCCCATAGAAGCAAGCCCGCCCGCAAGACCCACCATGTTTTGCTCTGCAATACCCACCTCGACAAACCGGTCACTAAACATTTTCGAAAAAGCGTCGGAACGAGTAGACTCGGAAAGATCTGCGCATAAAACAAAAACATTTTCATCGCTCTTTCCTGCCTCCACTACACCAACACCAAACCCGTCGCGCGTTGCAGACATGTTTACGTCCTTTGCAAAAATATTTTCTACCAAAAAGGCGTCTTTGTTAAGCATATTCGTTTGGGACGCGTCCTGAAAGTGTCCGGATTTCTTTAAGAAAGTGTTTCGCTTCTTCCGCCGTTGGCGTTTTGCCATGCCAATGGTAATCAAACTCAATATCAGAAACTCCTTTTCCAGGGATTGTGTGCGCAATGATAAGTGTTGGTTTTTCGTAAATTGTTTTCGCCTGCTCAACAGTGGAGACAAACGCGCGTATATCGTGCCCGTTTACTTCCAAAACATGCCAATTGAACGCTTCATATTTTGCACGCAAAGACTCGAGAGGCATTATGTCCTCTGTCATTCCGTCAATCTGTATATTGTTACGATCTATAATCGCGGTTAAATTTGATAGCGCATTTTTGCCAGCAAACATAACCGACTCCCAAACGTTCCCTTCATCTTGTTCTCCGTCTCCCATAATGCAGTACACACGCACAGAATTGTTTTTATCAGCACGAAGCGCGTACGCCATGCCGGCAGACTGAGCAAGCCCTTCACCGAGAGGTCCGGACGTTGTTTCAAGTCCGGGCAACATATTGTGCTCTGGGTGCCCTTGAAGTCGTGAACCGAATTTGCGCAACGTCATACACTCTGCAACCGGAAAATACCCTGCGTGTGCCATTGTGGCGTAACGCACAGGCACAATGTGTCCATTTGAAAGAATAAGTCTGTCGCGCATTTCCCACTTTGGATTTTTCGGATTGTGTCGAAGAATATGGAAATAAAACGCTGAAAAAATATCCGCCATATCGAGAGAGCCTGCCGTATGTCCGCTACCTGCAGAAACAAGCATTTTTATTATTGTCTCGCGAACCTCCTCCGCTTTCTTTTCAAGCATTAAAACCTTTTCATCTGTAAGCGCCATTACCTATACGATAGCACGCGTCTTGCAAGCAGGTACTGCGCAATACACAGCACTTGTTTAAGTGTATCTTCCAAAACGAGATGCAATTTCTTGAAACTCGCACACGCGAGCTTTAACATCTGCGCTGTACCAAATAGCGGAACCAATAACAAGCCGACTCGCTCCTGCAGAAAGCAATTTTGGTGCTGTCGTAAGTGACACGCCTCCGTCTACCTGTATTTCCATTTCCGGATATTTATAATGCAATTCTTGTACACCCAAAAGAACATCTGTATCAAAAGATTCGCCTTGTTTTCCTATGTCGCGAATTCCCATAAACTGCACATAATCAATTTTGTTAAGAAGGGGTTCAATCATGGCAATATTATCCCTAGAACCGACAGCCACACCGATTGAGAGCATCTCGGTTGTAAAACCTTTTTCATATCCGAGCTGTTTGGATATTTTTTCTAACAATTCAGGAAGCTCCTGTTTGTTCTTTGTGTGTAATGTTACGCGCGAAGCGCCAAGGGCAATCCACGCTTCGATAACGTTTTCAATATTGTCGACCATAAGGTCTGCTTCAATACGCAGATCTCCGGAATGTAAAAAAGTATCCCCGCGCGAAACAGTTTTTTCAAATTCACTCACATCATTAACGCTTTCATACGGCCACGTTAGAAATGGAGCAAGCACTCCGTCTACAACATCAATCTGAACGTCTTCTGTGAGTCCTGAAAGGATAGCAAGCTTCTCTTTGAGCTCTCTCTGTGTTGAAACCAGTATCGCAGGTACGATAACACTCATTACACAAACAATACCATATGTAAAAGCTTAGATTAAAACTTTTCTATACGACGAGTATGCCGGAGCTCACCGGAAAAAGACGTATGTATAAAAAGAGTAACTGCTTTGATTGCTTCTTCTTCGGAAATAAAACGCGCGCCGAGTGAAAGAATATTCGCGTCATTATGTTTTCTTGTAAGCCGTACTATATCTAAATTATCACTCGCTACGGTACCTTTTATATCAAGTGTTTTCAGTGCGCGCGCACCTCCATAAAAAACCGCCGCGCGCGCTCCGGGAACACTGTTCGCCGCCATGGCTTCTCCCTGTCCGCTTCCACCGATAACAACACCAAACGCGCGCGCATCTCCCGAAGTGCGCGCCATAACCACGCGCTTTGCGCACGGTATTATGAAATCCGGATAATCGTCTTCAGGGTCGAAACTCTTTGCTCCGAAATCTACCACCGACTCACCACGGGAAATTAGTGCTTCCGAAATAACACGCTTGAGCTTAAAGCCGGCGTGATCTGACGCAATATATATCTTATATTTTGCCGGCAGCGATGACATGGTTTACAAGTGTTTCCGTATATCCCATTTCATTGTCGTACCACGCGAGCACTTTTACGAGCTTTCCGCCGACAACACGTGTCATTGAAATATCCGCTATTGAAGCAAACGGCTGACCAACTATATCGCTCGAGACAACAGGCTCGTCTGTTACTACAAAAATGCCCTTCCATCTATCGCTCTTAGCCGCCTCAACCAGTGCCTCATTTACTTCCTCTACGCTTGTTTCGCGCTTAGCGAGAAAAGTGATGTCTGCAATAGACCCAGCAGGAACAGGAACGCGAAGCGCGATACCATCAAACTTCCCTATTAAATTCGGATACGCTTTCGTTACAGCAATGGCTGCACCTGTAGATGTAGGCACTATATTTTGCGCCGCCGCGCGACCTTTGCGAAAGTCGCTTCCTTTTACAGGCCCATCCACTACAGACTGCGTTGCAGTGTATGCGTGAGTGGTATCAAGCAGTGCAAGCTCAATTCCGACAGCTTCATCCATGATAGCGATAATCGGGCTCGAGGCGTTTGTTGTACACGAACCGTTTGAAGAAACTTGGCATGTAGAAAGTGCTGTCGTGTTTACTCCCATAAGTACAGTTGCTCCGTTTGTTTGCGAGTCTTCGCGCTCTTTCGCAGGAGCAGAGATAACGACACGACGCGCTCCGGCGGTAATATGTGCCGATGCCTTATCGTATTCTGTAAAGAAGCCTGTCGACTCTACAACGACATCGATAGCAAGGTCTTTCCATGGCAAATTTGCCGGATCTTTTTCCGATAAAAACTGAACTTCTTTTTCGTTTATAAACAACTTCCCTTCTTTTATTTCCACAGGAAATGCAGAATGTCCATAAACAGTATCGTGCTCGAGCAAATACGCGAGGTTTTCCAATGAACCGAGATCGTTTACCGCAACAAGCTCAATCTCTGGGCGGTTCCATGAGCGTCGAACAAAAGCGCGACCGATGCGACCGAAACCGTTAATTGCAACACGAGTAGTTTTCATAAGACAGAGTAGTATTTAATTTCTAAATAATTGTAAGCACTTTATGTCTGTAAGTGTATCACCGTGTTCGCGCAATGACACTGTGCAAATCTTTATAACGTAGCCCGCCCATGCGCGCGCCGAAGGCGCGCGCATGGGCGGGGTTACTCCACTGTCGAACTCGCAGTAGATGTCCCCACACCAGATGCTGTTATCGTAGTATCCACTGTTGAAATTACGATTGGCGAAGTCGTAGCCGTGTCGCTAGCCACCACACTATCGGTAGTCGTTGCGTTTGAAGTGCTATCGGAAATACTTTGCGTAGTTGAGGCGGTATCCGAACTGTTTGCCGTGGTAGTGGAAGCTGTATCTTGATTATTCATTACTTCCGAAACTGTACTTGTTGCTGTAGTTGTATTTTGCACATCACTCCCCTGCGTAGTCGACACTGTGGTTGTAGACACGCTTGTGGAAGGATAATTTACAACCGTACCATCAGGACTACCCACCGTAACAGCTCGTGTCACAGATACAGTATCACCGGAATTATCTGTTGCGGAATACGTAAGGATATATGTGGTCGGGGACGAAGTGTCTATCCATGGAGAAGAGGTCGCTGTCATACTGCCATTCATATATATACTGTACTTCGCACCGCCGGAGCCGCCGGAAACCACTGCGCCTTTTTCAGAATAAGAACCTCCAACCAAAACGCGTTCCGGGTTTGATCCGTTTAGCGAGATTTTAAGTGGCGCAGTACTTGTTGCCATATTTTCCGTGCTTGTGGCAAACGGGTTTACAGACACCGTAATGTTTTTGCAAACTCCGAGCACGGAAGTCGCTACACCATTAAACATACTCAAACAATATGGCTTCTTTGTTACCTTGTCATACAAAGTGATTCCGGCAGGAGTCTTTGCAGTGCCTACAGTAAGACTTCCCGCTGTCATATGGTCGACATACATATTCACAGCATAGAAAGTATCTACCGAGAGTTTCGCAACATGAAGCACACCGTTTGCAAATGAAGCCCCTATCTTTCCAAGCACAGTGGACAGACTGTATTTCCCCGCAGAAATCGATACGGCAGATGAAGTGGCTACCGAAAGCCCAAAAGCAGGTACTCGAACATGCTCCACACCCACGAAAACAAGTATGCTTCCCGTGCCATTTTCTTGCGCAGAG
>CAZYRK010000016.1:0-13456 GCA_964650475.1 uncultured Candidatus Saccharibacteria bacterium | reverse complement strand
GGGTCGATACTCCGTAAAGCGAGCGAGCAGCGTTTAGGGCCAGGACTACCGGGGTCATATTGACACCTCTTGTCACCAAGAGGGTTGGACTATATCTTTATCTGAAATGTTTGAGCTTTTCTTTACGATTCGCTACCGTACGCACTATTTCATCTCGTGAAAAATGAGAGTGCGCTGCCACTTCAGATATCCAGCGTTGTTGGAGAGATTCGTCGCGATAGAGTAATAGAAATTTATAAAGCATTTCCTGTACAGGTATGTATGGGAGCATTATGCGAAGCCATTTTTCAAGCGAACGCTTTGAATACATATAAAGTCGATATTGTCCCGGACGATCAGAAACCGCGCCGAGTTTTGTATCAACCCCCCATACCACATGCAGGTACCTTTTAATTATCTCTACTTCTTTCTTTGAAAACCCGTCTGTGCATAACACACCTTGACGAGTATTCGAGACAAGAGAACCATCATCGCACCACCACACAGCAAGAGAGAGCGGTGTTAGCTGATTAAGCCATCGCCGTCGCACTTGTTTTTTCCCGTGTGGTATTACAAGTTGGTATATCTCATCAAGTACGGAAAGCGTGAGGCTTTGGAAGCGAAGTTTTTCGCCTCCCCAACCATCGCGCCCATCACACCCTTGTTTGGCAATAGAACGATCACTCGCAAGAGATGAAAGCTCTTGCGATTTCCAGAGAATATAGGATTGTTGCTTAACCGAATGTCGCATAACGACACGCGGATGTGCATATCCTTTCCCTTTTGTTATCGCCCCATCGCCAAGAAGTGTGCCGAGCAATACTTCCCGTACACGACCGGACACGCGTTCTGTAGTCCTACCCATATAAATATGGTACCACAGTACGCACTGTCTCCCTATTCTCTCCATAGTCTCTACGGGGTATCTACATGCGTTGCATGCGATACTTCCCTCGGGATTGTCTCTCACTAGCCGGTAGTTGGCTTTTTGTTGTGAGAGGGTTTCCCCGATATAGCTGATTGCACATCTATCGTCACCGATAGAGTGGACACCGTTTACGGCTATTTGTGACTCGCTGTATAAAACAACGAGCGCGGCCGAGGGATCTATCTAATCCCGTTCGCTACCCTGGCTTTCGTGCTTGAGCGTCAGGAGTATGCCAGTACATTGCCTTCGCATTTGGTGTTCCCCATGATATCAACGGATTTCACCCCTACACCATGAGTTCCATGTACCTCTCATATCCTCTAGTCATACCGTTTCTCTTGCAGGCCGGAAGTTGAGCTCCCGGATTTTACAAAAGACTAATATGACCGCCTAGACACCCTTTACGCCCAGTGATTCCGGGTAACGCTTGAGGCCTCTGTATTACCGCTCCTGCTGGCACAGAGTTAGGAGCCCCTTATTCATCAGGTACCGTCAAAAATTTCGTCCCTGATAAAAGCTGTTTACGTCCCGAAGAACTTCATCCAGCACGCGACGTCGCTCCGTCAGGCTTTCGCCCATTGCGGAAGATTCTCGACTGCGGCCTCCCGTAGGAGTATGGGCCGTATCTCAGTCCCATCGGTGGGGGTCAGCCTCTCAGCTCCCCTAAGCGTCGTAACCTTGGTAGGCCATTACCCTACCAACTAGCTGATACTGCGCAGGCCGCTCCCATGGCGAAAAAACTTTACTCTCGCGAGACTATCGGGAATTACCCAACCTTTCGGTTGGCTATGCCCGACCATGGGGTGCGTACCTACGTGTTACTACCTCGTCTGCCGGTTGCTCCGAAGAGCCCCCTTGACTTGCATGCCTTATCCACGTCGCCAGCGTTCACCCTGAGCTAGGATCAAACTCTTATTAAGAATAGGCGGAACGCAATAGAACACATTTAGAACCCACCTCAGAAATAACAGGTGTCGACCAAAGGTCGAGTGACTCACCTCATTTATTATCTTTGAGGTGGGTTCTAATACTATTGCTATATAGGGTTTGCTCGAACAAAACTTATTTGCAAACCCAGTATTTCAAAGTAACTAAAACCGCCTTTCAAGCGGTCACACCATACTAACCCCTACCACAACAAGCGTCAAGCAGACGTGCACTCGTTGTTTTTGTTTAACGATAACTTTTTCTAAATTAGATGATATACAATTCGATATTTTAATATTCATAATTTGTAAGATGCGCACAACCATCGTATAGTCATCATGATTTCAATCATATAATATGTCAAAAAATAAAATATCATTCTTGGGTCCGTACGGCTCCACTTTTTCACATATAGCATACGAGATGCTTTCGGAAAAATTTAACACGCCGTGTGTTACACCGGAAAATTATATTCCGGCAAAAAATAACAACGATGTCGCCACAACGATCGCTTCTTTTGAAGGATACGGGGCGCTCGCAATAACAACACGCGAAGCGACAAAAGTAACAGAATCTGTGGAGGGTCTCCTTCGCTTATTTGAAAAATACCGCGATTCAAAACAATGCCCAATCGATATAAAAGGAGGCGCGTCTATGGGCGTGCATTTCTGTCTTATGGTGCGCAAAGATATCCCTCACGAAAAAATAACAAGAATCATAGCACATAAAAAAGCGCTCGAAGCATGTGCACCAAATATAGAAAAACTAAACGTGCAAAAAGTTGCTGTCGATAGCAATGGCGAAGCGGCGCGCATAGTGGCGCAAGACGATGCTTATAAAACAGCTGCCGCTATCGCCCCTTGTTCAGCGTCAGAGATGTACGGACTTCGTATTCTTTCCGATGATTTTTCTGATGCTCCGGCAACAACAACATTTTATATTTTTGCTCCAAAGGGAGAACGTGCGCAAATATCAAGCGAGGTAAATCGCGCAATAGCCATGTTCGAGCTTCCGAACAAACCCGGAGCACTCGCAAAAATATTGCAAGCTTTTGCGGAGGCTTCTATCAACCTTATGCAGATACATTCTGTGCAACGTGCAGGCACTTCATCGGGAGAGTGCGACCTGTTGGTTGAAGTTGCGGTGCCAAAAGACAAAATGTCTACTTTTCATGAAATGAAAGATATTTTAAACAAAAACCTACCGTCATCAAAAAGCCTGTGTCTCGGTCCGTACCCGTTACTCGATATTCAACAAGACTAGCCCTTAAAGAAATACTTGCTTAGAAGCAAAAAAGTTTCGGCTATGCTTTAACTAATTTTGGGAAGGTCTAACCTTCCCAACTTATCCACAGCTAAAAAGCACGCGGTACGTTGCGATGAGTAGGGTAAGACATGGCCGAGCGACCCAGAGCATGTTTTGCCGACACTTTCTTTTTTGCGGACACTAAGTGTCCGCAAAACATGCTACACAAACACGTTTTGCCGATACGAGAACTGCCGACACTAAGTGTCCGCAGAAAGTGTCCGCAGAAAGTGTCGGCAGAAAACGATGAGTAAGGCTCGGGCAAGCTCCAACATCCGCGTTTCGTCCGCGTCATGTTGTTTTGTAATATAACGCGTGGTTTTGGGGTTTACTCTTTGCGGACACTTAGTGTCCGCAAAAAGTGTCCGCAAAAAAGAGAGTGTCGGCAGAGGTGTCTTTGGCATATTTTGGGAAGGTTAGACCTTCCCAAAGCCCCGCACACAAAAAGCCCGACCTTAAAAGGTCGGGCTTTTTGTGTGCGGGGCTTTGGCTACTCTTTAATTTACTTAAACAAACTGCACCAAACTTTTTACAAGATAAAAGGTGTCTGATCCTTTTTTCTCAATGACTCTTTTTCTGTTTTTCCACTATCCAAAACGGCACGATGTGCACGAGTGTCAACGTTGTTGTGCTGGAGCGAATCGAGTATAGTAAGTGAAGCCGTCACCCTTGCTAGTGTTAGATAATTTTTTATGAAAACTTCATCAAAACGAATCATCGTATCTGTAGGTGGTTCACTTATTGTGCCGGAAGGAATAGATAGCGATTTCTTATCAAAGTTTCGCGAACTCGTATTACACGCAGTGGAGCAAGGCTCCACTTTTTTCATAATAGCCGGTGGAGGAAAGACCGCCAGACGCTATCAAGACTCTGCACGTGCCGTGCGCGGAGACCTACCACGAGACGACCTCGACTGGCTCGGCATCCACGCAACACGTTTAAACGCACACCTCTTGCGCACAATCTTTCGCGAGCATGCATACCCTCGTATTATAAAAGACCCTAGCGAGCGAGTAGAAGCAGACGAGCCTGTGCTCCTTGGAGCAGGGTGGCGCCCCGGTCACTCCACAGACTATTGCGCAGTAACCGCAGCAAAAACATTTGGTGCACAACGCCTGATAAACCTTTCGAATATCGATTACGTCTATACCAAAGACCCTCGCACAAACAAAGACGCAGAACCTATTAAAACTATCGGTTGGCAAGAGTTCCGAGAGTTAATCCCTTCCGAGTGGGATCCCGGTTTGTCCGCTCCGTTTGACCCTATCGCGGCAAAAGAAGCAGACTCTCTAAATCTTGAGGTTGCCGTTATGAATGGAAAAAAGCTTGAAGAATTTGAAAAGTATCTGAACGACGAGCCGTTCATGGGTACTGTTATTTCATAAAACCAGAAGTCTTCGACTCTATTTGGTCGTATAGCTCACCAATGGTGCCGGAATTCATAATCGTCACATCAGCCATACTCATAACTTTGGGAACGTTCATGTCATACGCATCGGTATTGTTCCATTCTCTTTCCTCCTGCATAATCCAAGTATCAAAATCAACACGATCTGTCTCGCCAGCGCGCGCAACAATACGCGAATAGCGAACTTGTCTGTCTGCGTCTACGGAAAGAAGCGCGGCTCTTTGAGATTTCAAAAACTCTGCCTCTTTTATATTTCGAATCGATTCTATAACAGCATCGCCACCAGCCTCTTTAGCTTGCATAAAAAGCTGTTCGACAATGTAGTTTGGTTTGTATTTCTTACGTAAATCGTTTGCTATAGTGCGCATAGACGATCTATCGATTGGAAGCCCGCGACGTTTGATTTCTTCAATAATAAACCCTCGTGCGGAATAGTGTTTAAAGCCTTTCGATACAAAATACTTAACAACAGTTCCCTTTCCGGCGCCGTTTGTACCTGTGATGCCAAATATCATTTTAAGACTTTCGTTTTTCTGTAAAATAATGTGAGATTGGGATGAGAAGAGGCGCCGCAAGAAGAATAGAGGAATACGTACCGGCGACAACACCGACAATCAAAACCAGTGCGAAATTAAATGTGGTCGTGCTACCAAAATATGCAAGAGCAACAAGTACAAGAATAACGGTGAGCGAAGTGTTTATAGAACGACCCATAGTCTGGCTTATGGAATCTCCCACCAAAGCTCCGAACTCTTCGTGAGTAACAGCTTTCTTGTCGCGAACGAGGTGTTCACGCACACGGTCGAATATCACGATAGTGTCGTTGACCGAGTAACCGAGTATCGTAAGCATCGCAACAACAAACAGGGCGTCTACCTGTGCTCCCATAAAGTGTGCCCATATAACATAAAAACCAGTCGGGACGATAATGTCATGAAAAAGAATTGTAACGACTATTGCTCCGTACACCCATGAAGAAACCGGTTGCGATACACGGCGAAATGCCCAAGTGATATAAAGCACGATAGTTAGCACCACAACAACGAGTGCCACGAGCGCTTTGCGTGCAAGCTCGGAGCCGAGAGACGGTCCAACCGATGTAAACGAGACCTCTTTTGCAGATACTCCTGTTGGTGAAAGTGCGGAAACAACGGCAACATGCTCTGTCGGTGTTAGCGTGCGTGCGCGCAAAACAACGTCGTGCTCACCCGAGTTGCGAAGCAATGTCTCTCCGAGAGGAACCGATGAAAGCTGTTTATTAAGATCTTTCAAGCTCGGGCGCGCTCCTGTGTAAGACATTTCCACCAACGAACCGCCCGTAAAGTCTATACCGAGTGGCAATCCATAGAAAGCAATCGCCCCTATGGCAACAGCAAGTATCATGCCTGTTATTGTGAAAAATATTTTGCGATGGTTGACGATAAACATATGTAAATTTAATTTTTATCGGAAAAGTCGGAAAGAGGTACCCGCAAATGCAAACCGCAACTTGTTAGGAAGCGCCAAAGACCTTTGTTCCCTTCCGGAAGCACCGCTAGTAACATAACGCGTGAGGCAGACACTGCCGAGAGCAATGATGCGAGCACTCCAAGTGCAAACGTAAGCGCGAACCCTTGTACAATCGATGTGCCAAGCCAGAACAATACCACCGACGAGATAAGCATTGTGACGTGCCCGTCGCGAATAGCAGGCCATGCGCGTGCAAAACCAATATGAGTAGCCTCGTGCGCACCTTTTCCAAGTCGTAGTTCTTCTTTAATGCGCTCGAATATAAGCACGTTGGCGTCCACAGCCATACCCACGGAGAGAATGAGCCCCGCGATACCTGAAGCTGTAAATGTTACAGGTATTATTTTAATAACAGCAAGCACCAAAGCAAGGTATCCGGAAAGAGCGATACTTGCAATAAGTCCCGGGAGTCGGTACCACAACAACATAAACAGTACGACGAGTATGAAACCTACAATCCCCGCCATCAACCCGTCGTGTATCGCTGCGGCGCCGAGTGTCGGACCTACAGTACTACTGCTTTGAAGAGAAATTGGTACGGGAAGAGCTCCAAAGTTTAGGTTCTGTACCAAGTCGCGCGCCTGCGTCACTGTAAAATGGCCGGAGATTGTCGCTGTGCCTCCTGGGATTGCTTCTTTTATGGTCGGTGTAGAAATTGGTTGTCCATCTAGAAATATTGCAAGTGTCTGCCCCACGTTTTGGCTCGTAATTTTCTGGAAGAGTTTTGCGCCTGCGTCATCAAACGTTAGAAGCACCATAGGTTGTCCAAGTGCATTTGACTGCGATGAGCCAAACTGCATCGATGCTTTTTTCAAATAACGCCCTGTAAGACCTGTCGGGAGAAAAGTTACCTGCGCTGTCGTGCTACCAGTCGCGGTTTTTACCATGGTCGTGGTCGCCAAACGAAAATCAAGTGTTGGTGTTTTGCCGAGAGCATCTACCGCCGCTTTAATATCGGTCACACCAGGGAGGTCAACTATCAAGCGGTATTCCTGGTTTGCAGCTACAGCGCTGGAGTGTTCTGTTTGTACGAGAGGTTCTGCAACGCCGAAAAGGTTTACTCTGCGTTCAATAACACCACGAAGCGCTTTAAGCGCGGACTCACGCTCGCCCGGCGCGGTTTGATGCATGTCGGCTTTATATACCAGTTCTGTGCCTCCCGCCAAATCAAGCCCCAGCTTAAAAGCATGTCGAGAGTTTGCGGTGTTTGTGGTCAACACAAACCAGCCAAGTGCGATACTTGTTAATAATACGACTACTGCCGCTAATCGATAGCGATTCATAACGTGTAGTATAGAGAAAAAATCCGACTATGCAACTCGGCGCACGGCGAGAGTAAGAACATTTTGAAGAAGCCCTGCTATTGTGATAGGTCCGATACCTCCCGGAACAGGTGTTATTAACGAGGCTTTTGAAGCGCATGAGGGGTCAATATCTCCCTCAATAACACCTTTTAGTTCGGATGAACCTGCATCAATAAGCACCACGCCGTCTGAGATTAAATCCGGTGTAATTAACCTCGGGGAACCGGCGCCAGAAACTATAATATCCGCGAGAGGTAACGAATGTTCCAGTGAACCGGAACGGTTCGTAATAACTTCCACAACAGCTCCGGATTCGGAGAGAAAACGCGCGACTGGTTTGCCAACCAATATTCCATCTCCAACCACAACGGCGCGTTTCCCTGCGAGCGATACAGAGTGAGTGTCTAAAACTTCGCGCACGGCAAAAGCGACGGGCGGAAGCAATGCCTTAGTACTGTTCTCCGCAAACAATGTGTATGCAGACTGAGAAAGAACATCTGCATCTTTCTCCGAGGGTATGGAGTTAAGCACTTTTGCTGTGTCGACCTGCTCTGGAAGTGGCAGCTGCACAACGATGGCGTCTTCCGTTCCGTCTGAAAGCGCGTCGATAAGGTCTTCTGTCGAGACACTCTCTTGCAAGCGCACCAGATTGAAAACTATACCGGCTTCGCGCGCGCGCCGCTCCTTAATGCGCACAAACATTTCAATCGCCGGATGTGTACCTGCAAAGACCACACGCAATTTCGGGGCGCGCGTCATTTTAGATACGTCTTTTCGGACTCTCTCTAAAACGTTTTCTGCTATTTCTTTTCCGTTTACAATCATAAATAAAATAGTGATACGATTACGAACCTGAAAAAGCGACGAGTGCGCGAATTGTTTTTAGAGCAATTGCAAGATCAAGTCCGAGCGAACGGTGTTTAAGATAATAAAGATCGTAGGAGAGCTTCCTGCGTGTCTTTTCAACATCAGCTCCTCCGCGAGGAGCATCATAATCGCGTATCTGAGCCCACCCGGAAAGCCCGGGCATAATAAGGTGCCGTGCATGATAATACGGTATCTCGCGTTCGTAAACCGATGCAATTCGTGGCATTTCCGGACGAGGTCCTATAAACGAAAGATCGCCAACGAACACGTTCCAGAATTGTGGCAGCTCATCTATACGTGACTTCCGCAAAAACATACCTAGGCGCGTTACGCGGTTACGGGCTTGAAGTTTGGGATCGCCATGATCATTCAGAAGCATAGTGCGCAATTTTACAATACTAAAAACCTTTCCTCCGCGACCTATACGTTCGTGAAAAATAAACGGAGTGCCACCGAATATTGAAAGCGCAATCGCCGAGGGTATTATTGCCACAAGCGCAAATACTCCACCGACAACAGCACCAAAAATGTCTACGACACGCTTAATGACATCAGAAAGAATGTGCTGTCGCGGAAGACCGTCGAGCAACCATGTGTAATCGATATGCTCAAGAGGTACTCTGTCAAACATTTCTTCATAAAAAGCTTCAAACGTGACGAACCGAACACCCTCGAGCATTGTGGAATACAGTTCCGGAAGAATCTTAACTATGGACGGTTCAAACACATCTATTATAACAACACGTGCTCCAGCATGTATCGCCCCTGCAATGTCTTTTGCAATATGCGAAGAGTCTGTTACAGACGTGTCGATATGCGTAGCAATACGAATCGTATATCTGTCGTTTTCTGAAAGCTCTTCCGCGACTTCCTCCACCGCCTTACCGGTACCGACCAATACTGCATCGAGCTTCTCGCGCGGAGCAAAATGCGAAACCGCATAAAAACGCCACATAGTTATTATTGCGACCGATGCAATAAGATAGATTGCGAGAATTGTTTTCGGAGCAATGGTTAGAGGAAGCACAAAAAAGAAAATCACGGCGATAACAGTGTTTGCGAACTGTGCTCCGATAATACGCTCGCCAATCGCAAGCCTGTTCGGACGTGTTGGTTTTTCATAAAGTCCCGCGACATAAAACACGACCAGAGAAAATAAAAATATCGGTGTAAACGGTATGAAGTTATTTAAAAAATAACTGAGTGACGGGTATGAGAAATTACGTATTGCAAGGGCAAACCACAGCGAACCCGCAAGGAAGAAAAGATCCCCCGCAAGCAATAAAATAGTTTCGCGTTTTGAAAATGCCATAACAATCTTAATACTATATATACTATACTTTCCTTTTCTGCTGTACAGTTACATTATGATAACCTTTCATTATACGTATCTCATATGAAAACCGATCTATCTAAAACAAAAGTACTGCTCGTCATCACAAAATCAAATTGGGGTGGTGCGCAACAGTATGTATACACACTGGCAACAAACCTATCCGCGCGTGGAGCGGATGTAGCTGTCGCTCTTGGCGGAACAGGGGCTAAAACAGCTTCTGTCGGCGAGCTTGCAAAACGTCTTGCAGATGCAAATATCCGCACAATCGTACTGCTCTCTTTTGCTCGTGATATTTCTTTTTTCCGCGAGTGGAGCGCATTGTTTAGTCTTGTAAAGACGCTCCGCAAAGAGCGCCCGAGTGTGTTGCACCTTAACAGCTCAAAAGCCGGCGGTATCGGTGCCCTTGCAGGAAGGATTGCCGGAGTGGAGCGCATTGTTTTTACCGCGCACGGCTGGCCACACGAGGAGCCGCGCGCGCGCGTAGCGCGCGCGCTTATATGGCTCGCGTCATATGCAACGGTACTTTTATGCCATAAAGTGATAGTGCTTTCGAACCAACAGAAAACCGGCGCTCCGGCAATATTTGCGCGAAAGAGGCTTTCTGTTATTCCAAATGGCGTGGAGGATTTCGCGGTTACAGCGCGCGCGCAAGCGCGCGCGCTGTTCGTGTCGTTAAATCCAAATTTAAAAAACTACAGACACTGGATACTTAGCACCTCCGAACTTCACAAAAACAAAGGCATCGATATCCTTATCGATGCCTTTGCAGACTTGGCGACAACACATACCGATACAGCACTTGTGCTTACTAACGACGGCGAGCAACGCGAATATCTTATAGAGCACGCTCGCGATGCGGGAATAGGAAATAGAGTGTTTTTCATGGGCTTTGTCAAAAATGTAAGATCCCTACTTTCGGTGGCGGATGTTTTTGTTCTTCCTTCACGCAAAGAAGGGCTTCCTTTTGCACTGCTTGAAGCCGGGCACGCAAGCTTGCCGGTAGTCGCAAGCGCTGTCGGAAGTGTCGGGGATATTATTGAAAATGAGGTTACAGGTATTTTGATACAGCCGGAAAACACAGAGAATCTTTCAAAAGCCGTTTGCGCCCTACTCGACGACCAGAACCTTGCAACACGCTTGGCGCAAACTCTACACAAATACGTCGCCGAACATTTTTCATCTACCAAAATGCTTAAAAAAACTTTTACACTTTACACGCGTTCATAATTTTACTTACCCTTCGTATTCTTGTTCTGCGAGCGCGCGCGGTACCGAGCGCCCGTACCGCGCAAGCGATGTAACCACACCAAGAGCGACAAACTCCATCACTAAATGCGACCCCCCGTAACTCATGAAAGGCGTCGTGGTTCCTGTTACCGGCAAGAGACCCACGTTGATACCGGAATGAATTGCAAGGTGAGCAAGAAACAAAACAGCTACCCCGAGAGTGAAGAACGCATCAAAATTCGTACTCGCGCTTCTCGCTATTACAAAAAGTCTGGCGAGCAAAAGTGCGTAAAGCGCAAAAGCCAAAATAACACCTATAAAACCCCACTCTTCCGCATATGCAGCCATGATGAAATCGGTTTGATATTGCGGTAAAAACCTTAGTTTGCTTTGTGTACCGTAGCCAATACCCTTCCCGAGAAGCTCTCCCGAGCCGACGGCAATCATCGACTGATATGCATTATATCCGGCTCCTTGCCTGTTTGCGGCGGGGTTAATAAACGACACGATGCGGTCGCGCTGATATGGTTTTAAACCAAAAAGCCACAGACCTGTCGCTGTCAAAAGCAAAAGAAGTCCTATCGCGGTGAGTTGCTTTTTTGAAATTCCCGACACCATCATAAGCCCAAGCCATATGGAGCCAAGTATCACCGCGGTGCCTAGATCCGGCTCTACAAGCACAAGAAACACAAACAACAAAGTATAAAGACCGGATATAATAATATGTCTCCACGCAGCAATTTCCACATGCCGACGAGAAAGATATTTTGCGAGAAGCGTTATTAAAACAAGCTTTGCAAGGTCTGCCGGCTGGAACGAAAAACCTCCCACCACAAACCAACTTTTCGCACCCATAACAGGGTGCACTGCAACTAAAAGTATCAGCAACATCGCGAAAGTAATTCCGTATGCGGTTATGATTATCGGAGTACGGCGGATAAACCGCAAATCGGAGGAAGCGATTATTGTATATATCGAAAAACCGACAACAACCCACACAAGCTGTCTTGGAGCAAGAGATGCCCCGACACCGAAAGTGTACATGGTGAGCATGCCGAGTGCTGAAAGTATCAACGCAGGAGCAATAAGCGACCAATCTATTGCCCCAAACAGCGAACGCGCCACAGATGGTGCCGTTCCTAAGCGCTTCATGGAAGCTTTACCGGCAAAATAGGCCACACCTCTTCTTTTGCTGGCGGGTTTTTAAACGGGAGATTCCACATAAACCCTATCTGCGAACTACCCTCTGCGGGAATATTTGGAGCTATTGTTTGCGAAGCCGCAACAACATTATTTGTAGCGTCAAACACCGCAATAATAACTTTCACATTTATTAGCGCGGTTCCTTTCGGGTTTGTAACAGTGGCGGTAACACGCGGAGATGTCGTACCTACAACTTGGATATTTGATACCGGCAACACGGTTGGTGTTTTGTCACTCTTAAACCATTGCATGGAGGCAGTATCAAATGTGATGAAAGCGTTAACTATTTTTTTTGTACCGGAATATATATTTGGAATAAAAATCGGTACGGTACTGTGCGGAGGCAAGCTGACTGTGCCGGAGTACTTGGCTACCGTTGTGGCGTTTGGTCCGTAAAGTTCTATTGTGTACGGAGCATCGATAACAGAGGCGTGTGCGTTTGCGTTATCAATATATGCCACAACGTCTTTTCTATCTCCTATGTTTTTCAATACAGATACAAACTGCACTGTCGGTTCCTGTGCTTGGAAAGTGCAGACTCGCTTGCACGGACCACCGCAATCGACACCGGACTCCCCCTGATTTTGTTTACTGTCATTACACGACGGAGATTGATACAGGACCGAAACAAAAGCTACAGAAATAAACGCGCCAAGAAACACTGCGATTGCAGTTATAATTAAAGTTCTTCTGCGTCCGGCCCATGACATATTTTTAGTATAGCAAAACATGCGCAGATTGTGCGCCGACTATTCCACGCAGGGTACTGAGGAATAACATATTCAAAAGCCCACACGGCCCGCGCATTTATAAAAACGCCCCGCAACAGAAACTAGTTTCTGTTGCGGGGCTGGTGGTATCTACGCTTACGCTTCCTCGTGAAGCCAGCGCAAAGCTTCGATTTCTTCAAGTCTTTTGGCTACGAGTCTTTCGACCAATTCCTCTGAAAACTTTTCACGGAGTTGCATCACGTGCACATCGTACACAGAACAGTCCTCATCGCTTGTGACAAGCGATACAATATACTCGGCGTTCTCGTTTTTTTTCAAAGATCTCTCAAAAGCTTCACCGACCGTCTCGTATTCAATACGAGACGGTGCAAACGCTTTTAGAATCTGCCTGAAGAAAACTCCTGTGCTGGGGCCAAACCCAACCTGTAAAACTTCTTCTCCTTTTTTGTCGAAAAAAAACATTTTTTCTTCGGGTTCATACGGTTTTTGATCCAAAAAGTCTTCGTCCAGATCTAAAATATTGAACTCGATTGAATAGACATCCTTCTTTTGGACATACCTTCCCAAAAACGGAAATTTCGAAAGAAATGCCTCTATCTTTATACCACTTGCTTTCTCACTCATTACCTACCTCCTTTTTTGTTTATGATTTTAACCTCTTTAATCTAAAATAAAGAGAACTTTTTATGCACTCTGCGCAGAATTATACATCAATTATCAGAACAAATCAAT
>CAZYRK010000015.1:11205-14922 GCA_964650475.1 uncultured Candidatus Saccharibacteria bacterium | reverse complement strand
GACTCAAAATCCCTTGCTGGCAACAGCGTGCGGGTTCAATTCCCGCCTGCGGCACAGGTACACAAACCACACCACAAAGCGTGCAAGCCTAAAGGCTTGCACGCTTTGTGGTGTGGGCCATCCGCACGAACGAACCATAGCCCAAAAAACATCGGATTATATTTTTGTAATTTTTTCTTGAAATTCAAACAAGAACACACTTGTTGAAAAATGAAACTGCTATAAGCTGTATTTAAGGGTTATTGAAGTATGGGGAGTCGGTAACCGCTACCGGTTTTAAAAAAATGAAAAAAGGACGTATAGAATTAAATAAGGATTTACTGATTTATCAGGCAAAAGACGGAGCGATTGAGTTGCGTGGTGATTTTGGCAATGAAACGATTTGGGCAACACAAAAACAAATTGCAGAGGTATTTGGTATAGACGTAAGAACAGTAAACGAACACTTGGGAAATGTTTATAAAACAAAGGAATTGAAAAAAGATTCAACTATCCGGAAATTCCGGATAGTTCAAAAAGAAGGAACTCGTTTTGTTGAGCGTGACATGAGTTTCTACAATCTTGATGCGGTTATTTCCGTAGGGTACCGTGTAAACTCCAAACAAGCGACAGCTTTCCGTATTTGGGCAACAAAAACACTAAAGCGACATATCACCAAAGGTTATACAATCAACAAAAAAATCATTGGTAAAAATTACGATGATTTCTTACAGGCTGTGGAAGACGTGCAGAAACTATTACCGAGAGGAAATATTATTCCCGCTAAGAATATTTTGGACTTGGTCAAGGCTTTCGCAGGCACTTGGTTTTCTTTGGAGTCTTATGATAAAGACAAATTTCCATCCAAAGGAAATACTAAGAAGAAATTAAAAATCCACGCCGACGAATTATACGGAGCTGTAACGGAATTTAAAAAAGAGCTGATTAAAAAGAAACAGGCAACGGAATTGTTTGCGCAAGAAAGAACACAAAAAGCTTTAGAGGGAATCTTGGGAAATGTTTTGCAAGAGGTTTTTAACCGTGAGGTTTACGGAACAGTGGAAGAAAAAGCAATTCATCTACTTTATTTTGTAGTTAAAAATCACCCTTTCACCGATGGAAACAAACGAACCGGTGCTTTCTCTTTTATTTGGTTTTTACAAAAAACCGGTATAAATTTTCAACAAAAAATTACGCCGGAGGCACTAACCGCAATCACTCTTCTGGTGGCAGAATCAAACCCAAAAGACAAAGACCGTATCATCGGCTTGCTTTTGATGTTATTGAAAAAACAATAGCGATTGTAAAATCGCTATTGTTTTTTCTTGCCACAAAGAGGCGTGGTCTTGCGAAAATTATAACTTCCCAACCAAGTCCATTCCCGGTTTCAAGTCATCGTCTCCCGGAACCCATGAAGCCGGACACACTTTGCCTCCGTTTGCTTCCACATATTGCGCAGCCTGAAGTTTACGGAACGTTTCGCTACCCGCGCGACCGATACTGTTGTCGTTAATCTCCATACTTCGCAAAATACCTTTCGGGTCGATTATGAAAGTTCCGCGGAGTGAAAGCCCTTCGTCTGGAGTAAGCTCTAGCTCTCCGCCTTCGACCAACACACCAAAAGCGCTCGCCATCTTGCCGGAAGGGTCGGCTCCCATCGGATACTCGATTGTGCGAATACCTTCTGAAGCATCGTGCCATGCTTTGTGAACAAAAACAGTGTCTGTCGATACTGAAACTACCTCTGTATTATTTTCTTGAAACTTCGGATACAGTCTTGCGAGCTCTTCGAGCTCGGTCGGGCAAACAAACGAAAAGTCTGCGGGGTAGAAAACGAGCACAGTCCATTTTCCATGAAAATCAGAAAGGCTTATTGTTCGTACTTCTCCTTTTTGGAAAACTTCAAATTCAAAATCCGGAACCGGCTCACCTATGCGAACCGGCAAGGTATACAACTCGTCTGCACTATACAGATCGTCAAAACATTCGCACTCCATCTCTTTTTTATTTTCTTCATTCATATTTTATTTTTAGTTAATTCGATAAGTTTATATTCGTATGATAGCATCATGTGCAATGATTGAAAAAATACCGATTGTTTGTGTGATAGGTCCTACCGCTTCCGGAAAGACTTCCCGCTCTGTTGCTGAAGCAAAAAAACGAGACGGGGAAATAATATCCGTAGACTCTCGCCAAGTATACCGCGGTCTCGATATAGGAACCGAAAAAGCGACCTTGGAAGAGCGTGGCGGTATTCCACATTATTTATTGGATGTAAGAAACCCAGACGAGCGCTATAGCGCGGGAGACTTTGTAAAGGATGCTACTGAAATCATTGAGGAGATTCACTCGCGTGGCAAACTTCCTATTCTTGCTGGCGGTACACATTTTTATTTTGACGCACTTTTACAAGGGCTTCCAGAAACTATGTCTGAAAACCCGACTCTTCGCGAAAAACTGGAACCGTTTTCAAATGATGAGCTTTATGCACGTATTAAAAAAAGTGACCCGCGTAGAGCTTTAGAGCTAGACCCGAACAACCGCAGGCGACTTGTTCGCGCACTTGAGATTATCGAGGCACTCGGCTCTGTGCCGAAACGCCTGGAAAAAACCAATGAGCATTTTATGCCGGAGTGGATTGTAATTAACCCTCCTAAAGATGTCTTGCGCGCATCTATCGATGCGCGCTTGAAAGACACTTTCACCAAAGGACTTATTGAGGAGGTGCAACGCACGCAAAAACTCTTTGGAGATGCGCGCCTTAATGAGCTTGGTCTTGAATATAAAATTATTGGCGAGTATCTACGAGGAGAACGCACTAAAGATTCTTTAATCCCCACACTTTCTGCAAAACTCTGGCAGTATGCAAAACACCAAAAGGCATGGCTACGAAAACTGGAGAGCTTAATGTAAGCACTACTTAAACAAACAAAGGTTTTGTGTGGTTGGCTTTAGCAAGGTTGTAAACGAAGCGAGCCCGCCTGTCGTAAACACAGACATAATCTCGTTCACAATGAGCCACGCTGCGAGGATAATGACAAAACCGATAACAGTATCTATCAGTACCGTGCGCCCTTTGCTTATGTTGCTCGGTGAAGACGGGTTTGTTACAAACAAAAAACCTGCGTAAGAAATAAGAAGGACGGCAAAAATACTTGCAAGAATAATTGCGTCGCTCATTAAACGCTGAATCATTCCGAACACAGCACCGTAACCAAGCGCGCATGTTTCACTCGGGACAATCGGTTTTAATGCCGAGGCAAATGCAACGACAGGAGAAAAAAGCAAAACAATTGCATAAGTTGTACGCCTAAAAAGTTTCTGAAACAACATGCTTTTAAGTATACCTCATCAAAAAAATATGTGGCGCACTTGCCCACACTGGTGCATCTGCTATCGTATAGGCTTACGGGTCCATAGTTTAATGGTAAAACAGTGGTCTCCAAAACCACCGTTCCAGGTTCGAGTCCCGGTGGACCCGCAGTTTTTAAACGCAGTGTAAAACTGCGTGGTACAAGCAAGCGAACTGCTTCGCTTGTGTCCGGACGAGAAAGCCACAGACATGTGCGAGATGAGTGAGCAACGCGAGCAGTGCGAGCACAGTCGAGGCGGGGTCGAAAGCACTTAATAAAATACGAGTGCGAATGATGAGCACGTTTGTATTTTATTTAGTGACTTGTGACCGAGTCCCGGTGGACCCGCAGTTTTTAAACGCAGTGTAAAACTGCGTGGTACAAG
>CAZYRK010000015.1:0-11105 GCA_964650475.1 uncultured Candidatus Saccharibacteria bacterium | reverse complement strand
TAATAAAATACGAGTGCGAATGATGAGCACGTTTGTATTTTATTTAGTGACTTGTTTCCACTACGTAAATAAACTGTGAGTATTTTCTTTTTCGCCAATCTCTTTTTGCATTTTATCTATAAACACACGTATATGCGCAAATAAATCAGTATCTCTTTTAGTTTTCGCAGAATCAAGCAATGTTTTATCAATATGCAAAAGCTCGTCCGCAACCCATAAATAAGTAAGTTCTTTTTGCACAAGCCCTCGCTGGGCATGTCTAACGAGTGTATCCAAAACACTAACAGACGACTCTGGTCGCTTATAATGCCTCTCGCTACCCATAGCCTGCTCCACGTCCGCAAGATGAATAATATCTGCGATATCTATAGTAATTTGCAAAGTACCTATGGTAATAGTGTATGGAGTTTTACCATTACGAGTACCATTACGCGTATGATGCGACCCTACAAGCTCCGCCTCAACAGGCATTCCTGCGTTTTCCAAAATCTCTTGCGATACTTTCTCGTGTATGCGCATAACTTCTGTTAAAGAGCTGTCTGTACTGAGTCCGTAGCTTGCAAGACGCTCGCCAATCTCACGAGATTGCTCAGGTTTAAGTAGAAAACGTATCGGCAAAATATTCGCTGGGCGGAGCGCGTATTTTTCATGCAACAAAGCCACAAGCTCCGTGGGCTTAAGTTTTTCCAGATCTTCCTGCCCAATGGAAATATGATGTGCTTCAAACGAAGTATTCATTTCGTTTGAACAGGCAAGAATAAGTGCCGCACTTTCAGTATCACCTTGCGAATCTGTAAGTACATTTAGAGGTATTGCGAGTTTGCCAATATCATGGAAAAGGCATGCACGAAAAAACTGCTCGAGTGAAACCCCCTCTTTTGTAAATTCTTTCGCAAGCACAACATTTCCCAAAAGAGGTTTTGTTACTTTGTCGCGCGCTATACGATAAGTTTCAACAGAGTGATGAGCTGTTTTTTCATCAAACAACCACAAGACAGCAAGCATCTCCCAGTCTTTATTCGTTAGAAGCATGTGCTGTTCCGCTTCAATCGAAGTATCATACTCGTTATCAACTTCAAACACATCACTGTATTTTCCCCGAACCTCCTCAACAGCCTGTGCGAGTAGCCCTTCCGAAGCAAGAGCTTCGCGAGTGTTCTCATAACTAACATACTGCCCACGCACGATAGCTCTTGCCTGTTCTAACGATTCGTTTTTCTCGATACCTGTGTCCTCAGACTCCTTTACTGTTCTTTTTGGCAAACCCTCTATTCCACTATTCATGCGCCAAGTATACTTGCATGGAAGCAAATGCGCCAGTCTTTACAAAACAAGCTTCGGTTCGCCAACAAAACCTGTTAAGTAAAAAAATAAAAGCCTCGTACCGAGGCTTTTATTTTTTTATTTCCTTAAAAATTTCGTGCTTTCTTGTGTTTGGATCGTACTTTTTGAGTTCAATCTTTCGCTCAACTTTTTTACGGTTTTTGCGTGTATGGTATATATAGCTCGACTTAGTCGAGCGCAATTTAATGAGATTTGCCTGAGACATATAGTAAAAACTTACCAAAGATACCGCTTAAAAGCAACCCTTGCGTTTAGACATGGAAATAATAAGAATCTGGCGCATGTTTTTTCGCTCGTCAAATTAAACCAGCGCCTACACTTTCGCCACCTCTTTACGGCGAGCAGAAACCCTTCGGCGAGCAGTCTTCCGTATCTCAAAATCGAGCTTATCGTTTTTGAGCGAAACACTAACTGCGCCACCATCCATAACACCGCGCTCAACCATCTGAGTAGCAATCGGCGTCAAGATATAATCTTGTATTGCTCTTTTAAGAGGTCTGGCACCATATTGCGGGTTATAACCCTTTTCCGCAATCCAAGCCCTCGCTTGAGGCGATACAGTAAGTTTAATACGCTTCGTGGCGAGCCTCTCTATAACTTCGTTTATTTGATGCTGGACTATTTCCGCAAGAGCTTCTTTGCTAAGCACGTCAAACATTACAATGTCATCAAGACGATTTAAGAACTCCGGAAGAAAATGCTCGCGAAGTGACCCCATAACTTTATCTTTCACCTGCTCATACTCGGAAGTTGCTGTCGAGTCAACATGCCCAAAACCTATGTGCGCCATACGGTCTATATACTCCGCACCGATATTAGAGGTGAGAATTATAATAGTGTTTTTGAAATTTACCTTGCGACCCTTGCCATCGGTCAAATGCCCGGAATCCAGAACTTGCAAAAGTATATTAAACACTTCTGGATGTGCTTTTTCAATTTCATCGAAAAGAACCACCGCATACGGGCGATGACGTATACGCTCTGTAAGTGTTCCAGATTCTTCGTATCCAACATATCCCGGAGGAGCTCCAACAAGCTTCGCTACTGAGTGCCGCTCCATAAACTCACTCATATCAACACGTATTAAAGCCTCCGGGTCGTTAAAAATAAACTCTGCGAGCTTCTTCGAAAGCTCGGTCTTTCCAACACCGGTAGGACCAAGAAACATAAACGATCCGATAGGTCGGTTTGGATCACTGATGCCAACGCGAGAACGCTTAACAGCATCTGTAACTTTTTTTACCGCATTGTCCTGACCGACAACAGCGTTTTGCAATTCTTTTTCCATACGAGCAAGTTTAGTAGCTTCTTCTTCAAGCATTCGAGACACAGGAATACCTGTCCAGCGACTTACAACAAAAGCGATATCTTGCTCCCTTACCTCTTCATTTAAAATACGACGCGACTTTTGCAATGTTCGAAGTCGTTTAAGTTTCTGCTCCAAACTTTTCTGCAAAGAAGGCATCTTGCCGTAGCGAATTTCCGCCGCAGTACTAAGATCTGCCATTGCTTCGGCATTGTCTGCTTGCACCTTAAGTTCCTCGAGTTCGGTCTTAGCTTTACGAATTCCTTCGAGCACTTCTTTTTCGTTTTTCCACTTAAGCTCAATCTCATGTGTTTTTTCTTTCAAATCCGCGACCTCTTTATCGATACTCTTAATACGGTCTTTAATCTCTTTAGCGCGCTCGCCTTTCTCATCTTTTTTAAGAGCCTGCCTCTCAATCTCAAGACGTAAAATCATACGGTCTGTCTCTTCCAAAAGAGGAGGTTTGTTTTCAAGAGCAATACGTAAACCAGAAGCTGCTTCATCGATAAGATCTATCGCCTTGTCCGGAAGGAAACGCTCAGAAAGGTATCGAGAAGAAAGCTCGACTGCTGCCACAAGAGCATCGTCTGTAATACGCACACCATGGAAGAGCTCGTACTTATCGCGCAAACCGCGCAAAATCGCGATAGCGTCAACTATAGAAGGCTCTTGCACATATACTGGTTGGAAACGACGTGTGAGAGCCGTATCTTTCTCGATATGTTTTTGATACTCCTTAAGTGTTGTGGCTCCGATAACACGAATCTCTCCACGCGCGAGCGCTGGCTTGAGCATGTTACTTGCATCCATCGCACCTTCTGCAGCTCCGGCTCCAACAAGCGTGTGCAACTCATCAATAAACAAAATGACCTTCCCTTCTGCGCGTTCAACTTCTTTAAGAACTTTTTTCATACGCTCCTCAAACTCACCTCGATATTTAGTACCTGCAATCATAAGTCCGAGATCAAGCACCAAAAGTTCTTTTCCTTTCATAGACTCGGGCATGTCATTCATTGCCATGCGCGTGGCAAGCCCTTCTGCAAGTGCTGTTTTTCCAACACCAGCTTCCCCGATAAGAACCGGATTGTTTTTGGTACGGCGCGCAAGAATCTGAATAACACGATTTATTTCTTGATCACGCCCTATAACCGGATCAAGTTTGTTGTCGGCAGCAAGCGCTGTGAGATTGCGAGTAAACTTCGCAAGGGCGCGAAAACGCTTCGGTTCGGCAATGGAACCGTCTTTTGTATTTTTAAGTTCTTTCAAGATTGCTTCTACAGTGTCTTTGTCGATACGGAAACGTGCAAAAATATCTGCAGCGGGGCCGGGATATTCTAGCAGTGCAAGGAATAGATGCTCCGTACCTACAAAAGGGTCATTTGTGCGCGCCGCGACCTTTCCGGAAGCTTCAAGCGCCTGTGCAAGCTCCGGTGTGAGATATATCTGGTACGAGGGAGACATAACAGAAGACGACTCGGGTGCTTCCAACATATCCATTATAGTATCGGACAAATTGATTGTGTTTATATCCATACGGTCAAGCACGGAAAAGACCAGACTCTCGTCTTGCAACATTAACGCTGCGAGCAGGTGTAGTGGGTTTACATGGTTTTGACCACGCTCAATAGCCAGCTCGTGCGCCTTGCGTACAGCTTCTTTTGCTTTTGATGTAAAATTTTGAAATGGGGGCATAAGTATTATTTAGTATTATCGCTTATGGTTGTGCTCGCAACGGCTTTTGTAGACGTCGCTCTTAGCAGGGCTTCTATAGCTCCAGTGCCAACAAAAAGCCCTCGGGAATCACCCGTTGCAATACCTATAAGATTTCCTGAAAGATCGACAGCACCAACACCGGCACCGACTACAGGAAGAGTGGTTCGAACACCATCGGAATTCACTTGAGAAACGATACCTGTTGTTGCGCTTCCGTCACCGCGAATAGCAAGAACAGTCTCGCCGAGCCTCAAGCTTTTTTCAGGTACGAGAGTTGGGTTGTTAACCTTTGGCAAAACAGTATCTCTGGAGAAGTCATATCGAGCCAGCCCGTTTATTGTATGCGCAAGAAACGCGTTAAACACCGACCCGTCTGGAAATTCTACAGTCGCTTTTCTCGGAAGTTTCTTTCCGGCTATTGTCACAACAGTGCGTGATGAAGGAATATATGTGCCGACAGCGAGTGCTGGTGTCGACGTGCTTGCGCTTTCTTTGTAAATTAAAACTGTACGCGAGTCTTGTGATGAGAGCGCGGAAGTTACAAGAGCCTCATTTGAAGGAGCTGGTGTCTGTGTGATTGTTTTTATAACAGTTGCAGGCAATGCTGGAGCGACGGTTTTAACAGTACGCTCTATCACTCGGCTTATGGTTCTTGTTACAACAGGAGGTGCTTGGTCAAGCATGGACACTGTAAGTATGCCTGTAGCAATAGACGTGACAAACGTCACTAAAAGCGTAAGCAGTAATAATTGTGATTTGGTTAGTTCTTCGATATTCATATTCGTAGTATACCGTGTACACAGATACCGCGCACATATACTAAAAATAATGTACAATCAACTTCGATTTTCGTCAAGAAAAGCAACCTCGCGCGCGAGCGTTTTTGCAAAGCGCATTACATCCGACACGCCGGTTGACGCCCCCCATGAAATACGGAGCGTGGATAAAGAGCGGGCTTTATCATTGAAAATAGTTTCTATAACCCGCGACCCTTCGGCATCCGTCTCGCACGCACTTCTTGTAGATATGGCATAACCGGCTTCGTCCAGCAGCGCTTGCAAATAGTCCGTATCGCGATTTAAAAGTGAGCAGTTTACAATATGCGGGACGGTTTCTTTTCCCTCGTTAATTACGCATCCGGGGATTTTTTTAAGCTCCGCGAGAAGCCTTTCGCGCGCGCGCAAAGCGCTCGCGCGAAAGGCTTCTCTGTTTTTAGCAACAGTTTCAAACGCAGTGGCAAACGCGAGCGCAAGAGCCACCGCCTGTGTGCCTGGGCGAAGCCCACGCTCTTGCCCTCCCCCCTCAAAAAGAGAAGCTATCGATATTGTGCGGTGCGCGACGAGCACACCGACACCACGCACACCTCCTATTTTCTGCGCATCAAACACAAGTATATCCGCACCCCAATGTGTTCTTGTTAAGCGCTCGGTAAGAGGAACGTGGCTTGCGTCCACATGCAAAAGCGGGCGCTTTTTTGCACCGGTTATTCTATTGATAACACGTCTCACTTCGCGAGTGTTCCCGATAATGCCTGTCTCACCACACACACCGTCCATAGAAATAAGCACTGTTTCGTCCCGAATCATACGCGAAAGCGCTTCGCAGTCCACGGTTCCATTATTTAAAATAGATAGTGGCTCGACAATAACACCTTCGCGCGCGAGTGCTTTCGCTGTTTTTACAATGGAAGCATGCGCTGTTGGCGAATATAAAATATGTATATCGTCAAGTTTACGCCCCGCGCGCGCAAGACCTGCAACATAACCACGCATTGCAAGAGCGTTTGCTTCCGTGGCTCCGGATGTAAAAACAATGTCATCAGCTTTTGCCTCCACAAGACTTGCAATAGTACGGCGTGACGCCTCAAGTATAGAAAGCGCAGAACGTCCTTCCTTATGTGCAGAGGACGGATTCCCAAACTCACCAAGCGCGCTCAAAAAAGCGCGCTTGGCTTCCTTCGATACCGGCGCAGATGCCGCAAAATCCAAATATACACGTTTCTTTTTTAGCATACGATAAGTTTGCACCCTAAGTATAAAAAAAGGAACCCCTAAAAAGAGGTTCCTTTGATTTTTAACTCGATTAAAGTTAAAAATCAATTGGGAGCCGGAATACTGGCAAATTTGCGCGTATCTATATCGCGCATAAGTAACCGGTACCCTGTGCTCCACGGAGCCGGATGTTTGAGACTATACATTTCAAACATCCAGCCGTCTACAGCATAGTTTATCTCACCCACAGCCACGGGATCGCTTGCCCGTGTTGTGGGAATGAAACAAAAAGTACCAAAAGAGTGTGTACAAACTCTTTTAATGCTGTCTCCAAACACAGACAGATCCAACACCTCTTCAACCTGTGCCGGATTCAAGACGTGCTCATTTTCAATTAAGAAATGTCCAATCCAGTCGCAACTCTTTTTCCCTTTTACACCTTCGGCGCTAAGGAGCGCATCGAGTGCTTCTACAAATGTCCACTCCTTTGAAAAAGCCAGCGTGGACACCTCGCAAGGTTGAGCTTCCGGATATTCCTCATCCAGAAACTCAATCTCGCAACATCTCTTTACCCAAAAAGGATCGGAAAAACAATCTTTCGTTCGTTTCTTTTCAACAAAACCCACCTCCATAGATGAGATTGGGGAAATAAACGACTGTACGTAGGTACAGCCCGGAGCACACGAAAGCCCCGAAAGGTACCTTTCCATCTCCTCCGGATTATTCATCCAGATTCGACGGATGTTTTCATCTACTTCCGGCATACTGTTTAGAATTAACCTGCTAAAAAGTTTTTTTGCTTTGTTCACTTTTCCGCCTCCGGTTTGTTTAATTTGTTGCTCGATCGAAAATGATACGAGCGGAGCTGTTCTATCAGAGAACAAAAATAACTCTACTTAAACAATAATATTGAAACCTTTTCTCGTCAACCCAAAAAATGTCCGCTACTAAACGTCTTTTTTTTCATCAGCATCAATAAAACCGTCGATGTCTCCGGAAAAAACCTTGTCTGGATTTGATGACTCATAGCCTGTGCGGTGGTCTTTCACCATTTTGTACGGATGAAGCACGTACGAACGAATCTGGCTTCCCCACTCATTCGCTGTAGTAGTGGCGATTGAACGACCTTTCGCTTCAGCTTCGCGAGTGGCTTTTTCCATTGCAAAAATCTTCGACTTAAGTAGTGCAAGTGCCTTCTCTCGGTTTGCTTGTTGCGAGCGTTCACTTGAAACATGTACGGAAAGCCCTGTTGGTTTATGAAGAATACGTACCGCTGTCTCACGCTTGTTTACATTTTGTCCACCCGCTCCACCAGAACGCGCAAACTGTATCTCCATATCGTCCGGTTTAAGAACAACGGCATCATCTTTCATAAGCACCGGCAAAACCTCCACAAGAGCAAAAGAGGTTTGCCGTTTTGAATTTGCATTAAATGGAGAAATGCGCACAAGCCTATGCACACCAGACTCGTGTTTCAGACGACCGTATGCTCCCTTGCCGGAGATTTCAATCAACACATTACGATAACCTCCGTTATTATTTTCATTGGAATGAAGCTCTGTGACGCGCCAGCCTTTTGTTGTGGCATATCCTTCATACATACGGCGAAGTATCGCTACGAAATCTTCCGAGTCGTCTCCACCGGCACCAGCAAGCACCGCAAGAGTGGCGTCGCCTTGGTCGTGCGGGTCACCGCTACTTCCGCTTTTAAGGAGATTGTATTCCTGCACGATACGTTTTGCAGAATCTTTATCCGACCAAAAAGAAGCTGCCGCCATAAGTGCTTCGATTTCGGCGAGACGTTTTTTGTTTTTGTCGCTCATTATTTAAACAGTATAGCAAAGAGCTTCTGTTTGCGAGACGTTTCTTGGAGCCGGAGGTCGGATTTGAACCGACGACCTATCCCTTACGAAGGGATTGCTCTACCAACTGAGCTACTCCGGCAAGTATTTACAAAACACATTATCACACGTAACTAAACGCGTATGAAAAATATATCATATATTTCTATTTCAGTTTCTATACCACAAGAAACCGACTCAGCATAACGCATGGCTTTGGGAAGGTCTAACCTTCCCAACTTCCCAATGAATATCTTTGTATATATTTTGGGAAGGTCTAACCTTCCCAAACTAAAAACCTAAGCGGTACGTTGCGATGGATAGGGAAAGACCCAGGGTGAGCGGCCCCGAGCATCTCTGCCGACACTTAGTGTCGGCAGAAAGGGTTTTACGGACACGGGTTTTGCGGACACTTAGTGTCCGCAAATGGTGTCGGCAAATGGCATTAACAACTAAAAACCACGCGGTGCGTTGCAAACATAAATTATGGATAATCTGAAAAACGCAGAGCCGATGGTCGGGCTTGAACCGACGACCCCGTCCTTACCATGGACGTGCTCTACCAACTGAGCTACATCGGCATATTGGTATAACAAACAGCGTACTTGATTTATCGGTTTTTTTCAATTTCCACCAAAGAATATTGCATACGCTTCAAAAAGATTTCCAGACCCCCTCCTATTGACAAATACATGAGTTCGTGATAAACACACTCTGTTATCTTTTAACTATATGACCACACAAATCAACTCTTCCCAGACGCACGCCTCCAGCGCGCGCACGAACAAAAACGTCATTAATAGCCTTGCTATTGTTGGCTTTATATCACTTATGGTAGCAGGCGTAATGCTTGCGATATATGTCGGTCGTTTCGTACCAAGCACAGTTAACAGGCTTGAATCAGCTACAGTATCTCTTGCTCAAATATTCCAAAGCAAAGACGATGCATCGCCTTCTCTTTCTGTTGTTTCAAACGCCAGCACAACCATTTCATTTAATAATTCAACTAGCACGATTAAAGTCGGCAAGAACACCTTCTCGCCAACTCCCGTGCAAAAAACAAAAAAGACGGTCTCTCATAAAGCCGCTCCGAAGCAAGGAACACGAAAAAATAGTGTTTACAAAATCCCTACCGGATCCGGAACAACGCCTTCACCAATCTTTCATGGCTTGCCTGACTTAACTGTTCATATTACCGCAACGGGATATTTAACATCGACATCTACAAAGTCGTTTGTCGCAACGACAACCATTCCGCACAATACACGCGTAGCGGTAAAGTTTACAATTACAAATGACGGCACAAACACAACTATTCCATGGACATTTTCCGCATCAATCCCAACCGCAACAAATTACGTATTCATGTCACCAAAACAGCAACCTCTTAACCCTGGCGACCATGTCGAATACATACTTGGTTTCGATCAGGCGACCGCCGGAAACGATAAAATGATTTCCATTACAGTCGACCCATCGCACTCTGTCGCCGAATCCAATGAAAAAAATAACAGTTCCGCAACATCGGTCACAATCTTAGGTCAATAAAAGTATTCTCAAAACCCCGCGCCACATTTGTAAATGTGGCGCGGGGTTTTAGCTGTTAATGTAGCCGGTATCTCTAAACACCAAAACCACACGCTACATTACAAAACAGCATGACGCGGAGTGAGTCTCGCCCGAGTCTTATCACACTCATCGCAACGTACCGCGTGGTTTTTAGCTGTTAATTTCTGCCGACTCTCTGCCGACACTTGCGGACACTTAGTGTCCGCAAAGACACTCCGGGCCGCTCGGCCAAGATTTACCCTATCCATCGCAACGTACCGCTTAGGTTTTTAGTTGTGAAAAGTTGGGAAGGTCTAACCTTCCCAAACTTCTGTAATATGGCGCGGGTTTTTGAGGTTTGGGGAGACCAACTAACCAATAAGTTTCTCTTTTATTTTCTTTGCAACGGCATCGGCTTCACCTTCTTTATAGGACACCTTCCCCTTCCAAGACTTAAAACCATCGCTCTCGATCCTTGGTATAACGTGAACATGGGTATGAAAAACGAGCTGACCAGCAGCACGTTCGTTGTTTGAAATAATATTAATTCCATCAGAGTTCAAACTTTCTTTTATTGCTTTCGCAATTTTTTGAACAGTATCAAAAAGAGGTTCCAAATCTTCTTTTTTTATATCAAAGATATTCCTTGAATGAGTTTTAGGGACAACCAATGTATGCCCTATATTATTCGGATTAACATCTAAAAAAGCAAAAGTCTTTTCGTCTTCATAAACTTTCGTTGCCGAAATCTCGCCCTCTATAATTTTGCAAAATAAGCAATCGTTCATAATTTATAGCTATATTCTAGCAGAAAAAATTAATTAATATCATCTAGTGCGCCCACCAGGACTCGAACCTGGAACCGTTCGGATATAAGCCGAATGCTCTAACCATTGAGCTATAGGCGCAATAACTCGTTCATTATAATACAAACAGCTTTATATTAAACCCTCAGGAAGCGAACTCCAAATATCGTATTTATAATCGCCAAAACTACCGCAAATATAAACGCCGTCCAGAAACCCGCGACAGAGAACCCGGGCACCAACCCCGCTGCAATCATTACAAGAAAAGCGTTTACTACAAGAGAGAAAAAACCGAGTGTAAGTATAGTGAGAGGAAGCGTAAGAATAGATATAACCGGACGAATAAAAATATTTATAAAAGCCAAAACTACCGCCAGTACGACTGCACCAAATAGCGTTACATGCACACCGGGAACAAGATATGCTGAAAGACCGATAGCAACAGCAGAAACAACCCAATGAAACAATGTGCGAATCATAAAATGATTATAACTTATATCCAGTCTTTGTCGCTCTATTATTCTTTGGGAAATTTGTAAAGCTCTAGGGGTTTTGC
>CAZYRK010000014.1:6867-16469 GCA_964650475.1 uncultured Candidatus Saccharibacteria bacterium | reverse complement strand
CAAACGCCCGAAACGCGCGGGCGGTACCGCCCGCGCGTTTCGGGCGTTTGCGCACGAGATTACAACACTCTTCGTAATTCTTTATAGGTTTGCACATAAACGCATAATTCACTATAGTAAAGCGGTTCGGCGCGCATGGCGTCGCAAGCTGTAAACACAGCTATCATTAAGAGCACTATTTATTAAAATAAATACGTAACCATCATTTAGCATGGCAAAAGAAACTATTTCTATTCAACCGCTTAGCGACCGTGTTGTTGTTAAGCCGGTAGGCAAAGACGACTTGTCGAAATCACCTTCGGGAATAATCATTCCTGATACTGCAAACAAAGAAAAACCTGAACGCGGTACGGTGGTGGCGGTGGGTCCGGGCAAATATGAGAACGGTGAGTATTTACCGATGACTGTTAAAATCGGGGACAATGTGCTTTTTTCAAAATATGGGTACGATGAAGTGAAGATTGAAGGTAACGAATATTATATTCTTACCGAGGCAAGCGTACTCGCTATTATTCCTAAAAAATAACCACAATCATGGCAAAACAAATTCTTTTCGGTGAAGAGGCGCGTCGCAAACTGCACGAAGGCATAGGCAAAGCGGCGCATACAGTAAAAGTAACGCTTGGTCCGCGCGGTAGAAACGTGGTGCTTGACCGTTCGTACGGAGGTCCGCGCATTACCAATGACGGAGTATCTATTGCGAAAGAAATTTCGCTAAAGGATAAGTTCGAAAATATGGGAGCTGAAATCGTAAAGGAAGTTGCGAGTAAAACAAACGACGGTGTCGGGGACGGCACAACCACAACAGTAGTATTGCTTGAGGCGATGGTTGAAGAAGGTCTTTCAAGTCTTGTAAAAGGTTCAAACGCAATGGCTATTCGTTCCGGTATGGAGATTGCTCGCGACTCTGCTGTTTCCGAATTGAAAAAAATGGCGAAGCCGGTTTCCGGTAAAGAGAGTGTTCGTCAGGTTGCTACAAACGCAGCGGAAAGCAAAGAGCTCGGTAGTATTATCGCGGAAACTGTAGAAAAGGTAGGGAAGAACGGTGTTGTTACTGTGGAGGAATCGCAAGGTATGGACCTTTCCTATGAAGTCGTTGAAGGTCTTCAGATAGATAAGGGATACGTTTCTGCTTACATGGTAACGAATTCCGAGCGTATGGAAGCGGAATATCGTGATGTAGACGTCCTTATTACAGATAAGAAGGTTTCGAGCATACAGGAAGTGCTTCCGCTTCTTGAAAAACTTGCGCAAGCAGGTAAGAAAAACTTGGTCATTATCGCAGATGATGTTGATGGCGAGGCACTTACGACTTTTGTCGTGAATAAACTTCGCGGAACATTCAATGTGCTTGCGGTTAAGGCACCAGGTTATGGCGACAGAAAGAAAGAAATGCTTTCCGATATAGCAGCGGTAGTAGGCGCGCAGGTTATCTCAACAGATACTGGAGATACGTTTGAAAGCGTTACGCTTGCAATGCTTGGGAAAGCAAATCGTGTTGTTTCAGGAAAAGACAATACTGTTTTTGTCGGAGGTAAAGGCAAAAAAGCGGATATCGATGCGCGTATTGCGCAAATGCAATCGCTTTTGAAGCAAACCGAGTCGAAGTTTGATAAGGAAAAGCTTGAGGAGCGTATCGCGAAGCTTTCCGGAGGCGTTGCTGTTATTCGTGTTGGTGCTGCGACAGAAACGGAGATGAAATATCTCAAAGACAAAATTGATGATGCTGTAAAAGCGACAAAAGTTTCGCTCGAGGAGGGAATTGTTCCTGGAGGAGGCACTGCGCTTGCAAAAGTTTCGCGCATACTGTCTGCAGAGAAACTAAACGGTATGAGTGTGGATGAAAAAGTCGGGTTTAATATCGTTGTGAGAGCTCTTGAGCAACCTTTGCGACAAATTGCGCTTAACGCAGGAAAGGACGACGCTTCTGTTATCGTCCGAGAGATTGGCGAAGCAAAAGGTTTTGCTGGTTACGACGCTCTTGCAGATAAGATGGTTACAGATATGTCGAAGGCGGGAATTATCGACCCTGTAAAAGTAACGCGAAGCACTGTTGAAAACGCTGTTTCAGCATCTGCGATACTGCTTACAACAGAGGCAGCCGTAGCAGATATTCCGGAACCAAAAGCTCCTGCCGCAGGAGGTGCTCCGGACATGGGAATGGGAGGAATGGGTGGTGGAATGGGTTTCTAGAATATTAAAACTTAACCAAAAACCATTTCAAAAACAGCGCGGGCTTCGCCCGCGCTGTTTTTGAAATTATCGGAATTATAAACTTGTTTGCAACCAACACGTTGCTCGGAAGCGATAATTCTGATATTGTATCGCGCATGAAGAAAGATATTCATCCGAAAAATTATCGCACAGTTGTTTTTGAGGATATTGCTTCCGGAGCGAAGTTTTCTATCGGTAGCACTATTGCCACTGATGAAAAGATTTCTGTTGATGGAAAAGAGTTCCCGAAAGTAACGATTGAGATTTCAAGTCAGTCGCACCCGTTTTATACCGGTGAAGATCGCACACTTGATAAAACAGGACGTGTCGAGCGCTTTAAGCAACGCGCCGCCAAGGCTAAAAAAGCGGCGTAACCACACAAACACGCACGCCGGCGCTTCGCGCCGGCGTGCGTGTTTGTGTACGCTATAATCTACATATGAAATACTCATCCGATTTTAAAAAAAACCACGAGACAGCTTTTCTTGCAGAAGAGTATGAGCGTCTTGAGCACGAAAAAGAATCAGCACGTTCTGTAGCAAATGGAGACCCAGATCTCGAAGCCCTAGCGGAAGAAGACGTGGAGCGCCTGACCGCGCGCCAAAAAGAAATACTTACGGAGATTGAGCATATTATCAAACGTGACGAAGAAGAAGCTGTGCGCCCAACAGCAATTATTTTAGAGTTCCGTGCGGGAGCCGGAGGAGACGAAGCAACATTGTTTGCAAAAGAATTGCGAGATATGTATATGCATTACGCAGAACATCACAGTTGGCGTACACGTATAATCGATGATCTCACTCTCGAGATTTCTAGTGGAGACGCATACGATGCGCTTAAATGGGAAACCGGGGTGCATCGTGTTCAGCGTATTCCGGTAACGGAAAAAACAGGACGTATCCATACTTCCACGGCATCAGTTGCTGCAATGCCTCTCCGTGCCAAAACCGCAATAGTTATAAATCCGACAGATATCGAGATGGAGTTTTCTCGTTCCGGAGGCGCAGGTGGGCAAAATGTAAATAAGGTTGAAACGGCAGTGCGTCTTATCCACAAACCAACAGGAATAGATGTACGTTCTTCTTCAGAGCGTTCTCAGCAATCAAACCGCGAAAAAGCATTGCTTATCCTTACTGCCAAAATAGAACATCTTGCAGAAGAAGAAGACAAAAAGAAACATGCAGAAACGCGCCGGTTACAGATAGGCACGGGAGATAGGTCGGAAAAAATTCGCACTTATAATTTTATGCAAGACCGCATCACAGACCACCGCCTTAAACAGTCGTGGCACAACCTTCCTAAAATAATGTCCGGAGAGCTCGATCCTATTGTTCAAGCTCTTTCCGACGCAGAAAAAGAATTGACAGAAGAAAAAGGAGAAGAAAGCACTTAAAACTAAATCGCTGTTATTTTACAGTTAAATTATATTAATATCCACACGCATATCTCTTTATAATTGGCATTTATAAGCACAAAATAGCACTTGTTGAATAAACACTTGTTGAAAAGAGAAATTGCATGTGGTACCATCCCACGCATGTCACAAATAACTACAAGTTCAGATATTGATCGCCTTTTTAAGGCGGGAGCGCACTTCGCACATGTTAAAAGTCGCAGGCATCCTTCGATGCGTCCGTATATTGCGGGAGTAAAATCACGCGTTGAAATATTCGATCTTGAAAAAACAGATGCTCAAATTGCATCAGCAAAAAAGGTCATGCAGACACTCGCAAAAGACGGCAAGACAATTCTTTTTGTCGGAGGCAAACGCGAGATTGCAGACATCGTGAAGCAGTCGGCGGAACGTATCGGTGCTCCATATGTTTCTACACGCTGGCTCGGCGGAACGATTTCAAACTTTACGGAAATTAAGAAACGTATTGATCGACGTGCAGACCTCGTAGAAAAGCGCGAGTCTGGCGAGTTGACAAAAAATTTCACAAAGCTCGAGTGCCTTCTTTTTGATCGCGAAATCGACAGACTTACAGAGCGCCTTGATGGAATTATCGAAATGTCGAAAATCCCCGACGCAATGCTTATCGTCGATACAAAACACGAAGCACATGCTTCTAAAGAGGCTCTAAACGCAGGCATCCCCGTTATTGGCATCATGAGCTCGGATTGCAATCTTGCAGACGCAGCATACCCGATTGTTGCCAATGACGCTTCACGCGCCACAGTGTCATTAATTCTCGATGAATTGACAGACGCTTTTGCGAAAGCTCGCACGGCGTAACAAACTTTATACATTGCGTATCGATTAAAATCGGTACGTGTTAGAATATATACATTATGGATATTGCAACTGATACTGTAAAAGAACTTCGTGACCGCACGGGAATTTCAATAATGCAGTGTAAAAAAGCTCTCGAAGAGACTGAAGGAAATATTGAAAAAGCCGAAGTAATTTTACGCAAACGCTCTGGATCTGTTGCGGACAAGAAGTCTGGAAGAGACCTCGGTGCAGGTACTGTTGCCAGCTATATTCACGACAATACAATCGGTTCGCTCGTACTCCTTTCGTGCGAGACAGATTTTGTAGGGCGCAACCCGGAGTTTATTGACCTGGCGCGCGAAATCGCAATGCAGGTTGCAGCGACCAATCCAACATACCTAACAACCGAAGACGTGCCCACGGACGTGCGTGAAGCCGCTCTGTCGGTCTTTAAAGGGGAAGTAGAGGACAAGCCGGACGATATGAAAGAAAAGATACTGGCGGGCAAACTAGCTTCATATTTCAAAGACCAAGTGCTTATGGAGCAGTCTTACATTAAAGACGAGTCAAAACGTGTACTCGATCTTATTACAGAAGCAGTGCAGAAGTTTGGTGAGCGCATAGAGGTTACAAGCTACGTTCGATACTCCGCCCGCGGGTAATACATATGGTGTATTTGGTGACAGAGCTCGTACTTATCGCGCTCCTCGCCGGTTTTATTCTCCTTACACAATACGAAAAGCACAGAGGTGTGCGTTTCGCTTCGAAATTTCGTAACGGTATCGATATCTTTGCAACAAAGATTGCGTTTATAAAAAACCACGTCGATTTTGCAGATTTTGTGAAAGACACTTTTCGCCAAATGGCGGAACGTATCGCGCACAACACGGCGCACCAAGCGCTTCGAGTTACAAGGTTTGTAGAGCAACAGCTTACTCGTGTCGTGCGCTATTTTCGCGCTCGTTTTGCAGCACGCAAGGCGCTTTTTGAAGCTACACACGAACAGACATCTGAAAGTTCAAAATATGTACGAACAATCGTAGACTTCAAAAAAACTCTTCGAAAAAAAGACGAGCAAGCATAAAGTGCGCGGGAAAGCACAACCTCTTTACAAACGCGCGATAATAATGTATTATTTTGTACGGGTTGGAGACCGCGTTTATTTCGCGGTTTCTAAAAAAGAACATTTAAAAAAGGAGACAGGATATGCTTTTTTCAAAATTCAATATTGTGATAATTGTTGCATTCGGAGTTATTTTAATTACCCCGTTTTTTTGGAGCAGGGTTTTAGTAAGCCTTAAAAAGGCTTACACAAAAGCCTTACAGCGCAAAGAAGAGGCGCTTATCGCGCGCTTCGCGCGCGATAAGCGCCTTGCAAAAAACGTGCTTGTAAGAGCGCGTACACGCACAAAAATAATGGACATGTTGAAAATATTCAATCAATTGAAACAAAAAAAAGAAATTACTTTCAAATCGATAAGGATGTTTGAAGATGCTCTATCTGCGATAGAAACGCAGATAGAAAAAGATGTCAGGACAGGACTTTTTCACAGACGCGCAATGAGTTTCTCTCCCGCGCAAAAACGCAAGAGGTACTGAATATTGAAAAAACAGACCACTCGCCCCGCAAAGCACGTAGTGCTTTGCGGGGCATTGTTATCTAACACGCATACTTATTTCCGTACCCGTTTTGAGCAATACGCTCGGTAGTGTATGGTTATTTATGGAATTCGCATCGTTTTGGTGTCGAGTGTTGGTTGTTAAAAAAATAAAACAGGAGGTCGGTTATGAAAGTTGATATGGTAAGTGCCATGTATCGTGTGCAGTCTGTTATTGCTATAGCGGTATTTGCGATAATGGTAATTTTATTTTTAATAAAATATTATCGTGAGCGTATAAAAAAAACAGCCTTACAGCTAAACGATGAGCTTTTCGAAAAAGTTCGTGTAGCTGAAGATGTTTTACAGCTCGGATGTTCCACAAAGCTCCATAACAAGGTTCGGGATTTGGAACAAAAACGAACTCGTATGTATTTGGAGCTGCAGGTTTCTGTTGAAAGTTCCAGTATTGAATATTATGCCGGAATGAAAAACAAGCTTATCGAATTGCATGGAGAATACGATAAGTTAATCGTTGAAATTCTGCAAAGATGTGCTTTTGAAGAAGAGGCAAAAACAAACGGACCTGTTTTGTTGAATAAAATATCAAATCAGATTCGGAAAATCGAAAATAACTCTAAAGATTGCCCCGGACTTTCGCACGTTAAGTTGGAGCATCAGCGCTTAAAGCTGGTGGTTTACAGTGCAAAAGAAAAAGGGGAAACTCTGGACTGGGCATATCTTTACCCACTGTTAAAGCAGTTGCAGTGGGTGTTGCATAACCAGCTGATTGTGGAGGATGCCAATGTACTTTAAGTATTTTTTGGTGCCAACACAACAAACGACTCTCGAGTTATTTATTCTCGAGAGTCTTTTTTATGCACGGTATTGTAAAAGATGCTTTATTACCGTATCATCTTCAAGTACTCGCAAAATGCATTTCATATGCCGGGATAGCTCAGTTGGTAGAGCAACGGTTTTGTAAACCGTAGGTCGTCGGTTCGAACCCGACTCCCGGCTCATTTAGCAAAAGGGCGGGCAATCCGAAGGATTGCCCGCCCTTTTGCTTTATAAACATTGTATCCATTTATTTCGTAAAAGCTGTGCTCGTTGCGGTACTTGTTGCAAGGTCACCGGGAGCAAAGTTTTTCTCGAGATCTTTAAGTGAGGTAAATCCGTAATGTAGTTTGTTTTGGATAATAATTGCCGGAAGATTCGGTTTAATTTTTTCCATGGAGATGAGTGTTTTGAGCGCTCCGAGGTTTAGATTGTAATCAAACGAGTATACGCGCAGGTGCGGGTATGTTTGGCGCAGATATGAGAGCGCGTAGCCAGCGCGGTCGCAATTTGGGCAATCGCCCTCGTTTGAATAAAAATAAAGCACAACAACTGATTTTGATTTACATACGTTTTCGAGTTTTTTTGTCAGTAAATAATCGCGAATTTCCAAAAGAGCATAAGATTTTTTAAGTTCTATTACCTGAGGGTCATTGCTTCCAAGACGGCTTTCCGTGAAAGATAGCCGGTCGCCCAAGTCTGAAAGCTCTTTCGAAAGGGCGGTGTTTTCGGAAATATTTTTGCAAGGAGCGTTTTCAAGAAGCGCGAATTGTGTCTCGAGAGAAAGAATATCGGTTGATAGACGTGTTTGGATAGTGTCCAGCTCCGCGATTCGCTGGCGATTAAGGTAATTCATAGCATAGACAACTGTTCCAATGATAAGAACGGTAATCCCAAGAGCTATGATGGCGTTTCGCGTGAATATAGACATAATTAAAGTAACCTTACCAGATACGTTTGGTATTTGTAGCAACGTCTGCCACAGACCGTATAAGCCATAGCGGAGCTATCAATCCGTACAGTAGTGAATAAGCTACGGTATTAACAACGAGGTTGCCGGGGGTTTTAGAAATACGTTTTCCGACAATTATAAACGAGAGCGTAAGTGTGATTGTAATGCCTCCAAGGAAAAACATACTTGTAAGCGGGAAATAAAACCAATTAAGCGCATGCGGAGCCAGTGTATACGAAAGAGGAATTCCGCGCGCGACAGAGATGGTGTGTATGGCTAATCGAGTAAGTTGGAATACTGATACGGAAAATATAATAATACTTCCAATAATGGAGAAAAGTGCAAAAGGTAATACAAACATACCAAGAGCACCGTACCGCGGGTTTGCGATAAGTTCTCTGTACTCGCCTAAAATATTGCGTAGGAAACCGCTTGTCCAGCGTGTGCGTTGTTTAATGAGAGTGGGGAGTGTTGACGGAGCTTTTGTATAAACTCGTGCACGCGGTGCATTTTCAATCTCGTAACCTGCTCTTTGGATACGCAGTGCCATTTCCATATCTTCTGTTTGGTGACCGTGAGTGAAAGACCCCAGCTTTTTAAATATGCTTGCGCGGTAGAGAGAGAATGGACCGGGTGTTACATACAAACCGTTTATGGAAGAGAGTGTGTGGCGTGTTGTTATTCCAAAAATGTATTCGGCATATTGCATACGTTGCAAAATTGTGTGCGGTTCGTGAACCGACATCGCCGCTGTTGTCGCCATCACGGTAGGTTTTGTAAAACAAGTGATGATTTCACGAAGAGAGTCCGGCTCAACGAAAGAGTCCGCGTCAAGACAGCCGATAAACTCTGCGTCGGGAACAGCTTTAATTCCTGCGTTTAGAGCAGTGTGTTTACCACCATTTTTCTTATGAATAACGGTTATTTGCGGGTTTTTTGAAAACCGAGTCATTATTTTTGCAGTCATGTCAGTCGATCCGTCATTTACAAGAACAATAGACAGGCGGTCTTTCGGATAGTCGAGAGCAAGAAGGGAATTTGCTGTTGCGGAAATAGTGCCTTCTTCATTCCAACACGGTACTATTATCGCCACATGAGGGTATTTTTTTGTGGCTGTGCGATTGCGCCGTCTGCGCGCGGGCTTGGAGATTAAAGTGACGAGTAGAAATGATTCGAAATAAATCGCAACAAAAAGAAATGGGTATATTAGAAAATCAGATGACCAAATCATTATATAACGATAGTATCAAATGCTACGTATTTTTGCTATCAAACATAGCCTTGGTTTGGGAAGGTCAGACCTTCCTTTTGCGGACACTAAGTGTCCGCAAAACCCCGCTTTACAACACTTTGCGGACACTTAGACGCATACACTTGCGGACACTAAGTGTCCGCAAAACCCTGCGTCGCACTTTCACACTTGCGGACACTACACTTGCGGACACTAAGTGTCCGCAAAACCACGCGTTGCATCACAAAACAACAACACTTGCGGACCTACACTTGCGGACACTTAGTGTCCGCAAAATCCCGCGTTACATTACAATGGACAGGGCGCGGACGAAACGCGAACAGGGAAGCTCGCCCAAGCCTTATCACATTCATCGCAACGTACCGCGTGCTCTACACTTGCGGACACTTAGACACTTGCGGACACTTAGTGTCCGCAAAACCACTCTTTACACTTAGTACACTTGCGGACACTTAGTGTCCGCAAGTGTGAAGCGGGGTTTTTTATTTGTGGAAAGTTGGGAAGGTTAGACCTTCCCAAAGTTTTACGATGCAA
>CAZYRK010000014.1:0-6767 GCA_964650475.1 uncultured Candidatus Saccharibacteria bacterium | reverse complement strand
TTTTTATTTGTGGAAAGTTGGGAAGGTTAGACCTTCCCAAAGTTTTACGATGCAAAAATCACGCTAGCGCACAGGTTCTTGTGTAGTATACTTTTTATATACGAATTTAATTTAAAAATATTATGTCTACACCACTTATTTCCGTTCTCGTTATTTTCGCAGTTCTTATTATATGGGCGGTTTTCTTTTACAATGGTTTCGTTGCGCGCATTAACCGTGCTAAAGAAGCATGGTCAGATATCGATGTTCAAATGAAGCGTCGTTACGACCTAATCCCGAATCTTATCGAAACTGTAAAAGGGTACGCGTCTCACGAGAAAACTGTTTTTGAAGAGGTCACCAAAGCGCGCACACTTGCAATGGGCGCAACAACAAACACAGGTCACGCACAAGCGGAAAATATGCTCTCTGGCACACTCAAGTCACTTTTTGCCGTTGCTGAGGCGTATCCGGATCTAAAAGCAAACCAAAACTTTCTACAACTTCAGCAAGAGCTGGGCGATACCGAAGACAAGATTCAGTCCGCTCGTCGCTTTTATAATGGCAACGTGCGTGATTTAAACATCGCGATAGAGCAGTTCCCGGGCAATATTATTGCGGGCATGTTTCATTTCGCACCTATGGAGCTTTTCGAATTAGACGAATCAGACTCTGAAGCGAAACAGCCGGTGAAAGTTCAGTTCTAAAGTTTTTGCGCAACACGCGCATAACTCAACTCTATGACGTTATATTCGAAACAATCCGCAAATGTACACCGCACATGGCTTTTAATGGCGGGTTTTTTGGTGCTTGTAATTGCTGTGGGTTTTGCTATTTCGTGGTATTACAATTCACAAATAATTCTTTATGTTGCGATAGGTTTTGCACTTCTCACAAACCTGTGGAGCTATTGGTACAGCGATAGGCTCGTTCTTTCAATGACCGGTGCACATCCAGCAACGCGCGAGAAATATTTCGATTTCTACACAGTTACGGAAAACCTTTCCATTGTCGCGGGAATACCAAAACCAAAACTCTATGTGATTACGGATCCCGCTCCAAATGCTTTTGCCACAGGTCGCGATGAAAAACACGCAGTTGTTTGTGTGACGACAGGGCTTCTTTCGATGATGGACAGAAGCGAGCTTGAAGGTGTGGTGGCGCATGAGCTTTCACATATTAAAAATCGCGATATTTTGCTAATGACGGTAGCAGTCGTACTGGCAGGTTTTCTGGCGATACTTGCGGATATCTTTTTGCGCATGTCGCTTTTTGGAGGTGGTGGTCGTGATAGTGATAACAACAACCAGCTTGCGATTGTGCTTACGATAGCAGGGGTTATTTTGGCACCATTTGCTGCAAAACTTATTCAGCTTGCCATTTCGCGAAAACGCGAGTTTCTGGCAGATGCTTCCGGAGCGCTTCTTACACGCTATCCGGAGGGGCTTGCCTCCGCGCTTGAGAAAATAGGGGCGTATGGAAAACCGATGCACAAGACGAGCCACGCGACAGCACACCTCTTTATCGGCGATCCTTTCGGCGTAAAAGCTTCAGGAAAGATTGGTAAACTTTTTTCTACACACCCGCCGATAAAAGAGAGGGTTAAAGCTCTTTTGGGTAGCGCGCAAAGCTAAAGCTTTGCGCGCCCATAAAATGTAGTATCATACAAACATTATGAATGAAGGAATACCGTCAGAAAAAGCAAAAGCGATAGGGAGGATTGCTTCAGCAAAAGACGCGAACCGCGCGGTTGAAGAGGGTCGTGCAGATTCGCTTGAAGCCGGAGCATACAAACGCCTCGAGATGGCATCAAAGGAAATGCAAGAAGTTATCGATGACCCTTCAATGCCGGAACCGCTTCGCACGCGCTTGCTCGAGGTTGTAAAAAATATGAAGCGTTCCGAAGAGGGAGCAAAGAAACTACACGAAGGAAAAACGCACGCGGAAGAAGTTTCTTTAAGAGATAGTTTAACCGGGCTACCAAATGAAAGCGCCTTTAATGAAGAAGTTGCTGTACATATTAATCATGCAGAGCGTTTTCCAGATGATATTTTATACGCACTTTATATCGATATTGATAAATTTAAACAAATAAACGACACATACGGACACGACGCGGGAGATAAATATCTTCAGCTTATCGCGGAGCATGTGCGTAAAGCCTTTCGTCCAGACGATATTTTTGCACGTTTGCATGGCGACGAATTTGCAGCGCTTATTTCATTGCGCAACTCAAGCGATACAAATACGCAAAAAGACTTCGATGAGGAAATTTCCGATATCACCAAGCGTGTGCATAGCGCGGTTTATTCGGCAAAGAGCGAGTTAAGTAAGTTTGTGTCGGATAACACAAACGGAACACCTTATCTTGAAGTAAGCGAATACAGTGGTAACGCAAGTATCGGACACGCTCGTTTTGAGCCGAGGAAAGATACAAAAGAAACCTTTTTGAAAAAAGCAGATGAAGCTATGTATCAAGCTAAACAGATAGGGCATATTTAGAGAAAAATAATATCGAATACTCGGGATTTTTTAATGTAAATAATGTATAGTGGTGTACACACGGAGAGGTGGCTGAGCGGTTTAAGGCGCTCGCTTGGAAAGCGAGTGTGGGTTTACCCACCGCAGGTTCGAATCCTGTCCTCTCCGCAAAAATCGAATTTCCGTGCAGGTTTAAGTCTTTGCGGACACTAAGTGTCCGCAAAACCACGCGTTACTACACTTGCGGACACTACACTTGCGGACACTTAGTGTCCGCAAGTGTTAGTGTCCGCTAGTGTCCGCAAAAGACCGCGCTACATTACAATGGACAGGGCGCGGACGAAACGCGAATGTTGAAGCTCGCCTGAGTTTTATCATACTCATCGCAACGTACCACGTGGTTTTCTCTGCCGACACTTAGTGTCGGCAGAGAGAGCTTACAGGGGTTTGCGGACACTTAGTGTCCGCAAGTGTCCGGTGTCCGCAAGTGTCCGCAAAACAAAGGAAATTTGGGAAGGTTAGACCTTCCCAAATGTTGGCGGGTTTTTTTGCAAATACATCGGGCTTGATTTAATTCGCAATCGAAATTAGTATGCAAAGCATATCCGCCTATAGCTCAATCGGTAGAGCAGTTGCCTCTTAAGCAATTGGTTCCAGGTTCAAGTCCTGGTGGGCGGACAAAAAACAGGTCGGGTGTTTGTAGTTGCCGGAGCTTTTTTATTGAAAAATGAAGTAGAGGAAAAATACATAGAATGCGTTATAATCATTTCCGTATGGGCGAGTGGCGGAATTGGTATACGCGCATGGTTTAGGACCATGTTCCGAAAGGATTGAGGGTTCAAGTCCCTCCTCGCCCACATGTGTGCGGTGCTTTTCAGTAAAAACAAAAGGCGGGCGACGCTACGCGTCGCCCGCCCCGCTGTTGACAAACTTTATACTATGTGATAAACCTCTGTGTAGGTAGCTCATGTGCTTGCGTAGGTCCGTTGTGGACACCGCATATACGTACACGAGCTTAATTTGTTCCAAACAAATATAAGGAGAAGTAAAATGAAGAAAACAATGTTAATCGCAGCACTGTTTGTTGGCGCCCTTGCTTTTGCGCTGCCTGCTTTTGCAGGTATGGGTTCAAGCTCAATCTCAGGAAGCATTTCAGGCTCCGCCTCGAATTTCGGACACTTTAGTGTCTCCGGATTCAATGGTGGGTTCGGCGGAGATGCCGGTTCCCTCTCCCCTCGGGGGATGACAGGAACTGAAGTTTCCGGAAATATTTCCGGGAATTCCTTTGGGAATTTTTCCCAAACCTTCGGCTATGCCGACGGGTTTGGTAATGCGGGTGTTGGCCCCGGGTGGGCGAACGCAAACTCCGGTAGTGATACCGGCGCTTCCGCCACAAACGGCGTGGCGAGCGCCGAATCTTATGGAGGTGCTTTCGCCAATCATGGCGGTGGCGGCGGATGGTGGACGATAATACCGTAAAAACACCACGGTTATACGCGCATAAAAACCCCGGCGAGCATCGTGCTTGTTGGGGTTTTATCTTTAAAAAACCTAAGGAGGTTCAAGATGAAGAAAGCACTAATCGCAGTTGCAGTAGTTGCATCCTTGGCACTTGTAACAAGTGCCAGTGCCCAATCGATTTCTAACTCAAATTCGCATTCACAGTCTGCTTCGCAGGCTATTGGTGCCATCACCAACCCTACGGCGAATAGCCAGGGGATTGGGGTCGGTCAGGTAACCCTGAAGCAGTCTTTTGCAGGAAGCAATATCCCCGCAAATATCCCAGCGGTGCAGATGCCTATGGGGCGTGTCCCGGAGATTTTCGGTCCCTCGGGACAACCGACTGTAATGGCAGGGGTACCACTTATCGAGTGGTACAACGCAGTAACACGACCTGTTGCCACCCGCGCACATCGGCTTGCCGATATACGTGCAGAGGGCGACAGTGGTTTGACGAGCATTGTTTTCTCTCCTCACCAAGATTATTATCTTGGTGCTGTTGAGAAGACGGCTCACAAATATGTAGATTCTGGCAATGTCGGGAATCCAACGAACGCCAGTTTCCCGTGGAGCCTTCCTTCTTCCCCGTCAAGAACTGTATCAGTATCCACAAGCACATCTGATGTGCTTGTTAATACCGTACAATCCTTGCCTGGTTCAGGTATGTACGTTCCGCTCGGTGTTGTCACCGTAGAGGTGACCGCTAAAACCGGTGGCGTACCGTTTACAACGGTACGTTCGGACGTGGCGAATTATATCTTTGACCACCTGAAGGGGTGGAAGAATGTATATATTCTGACAAACTCCGGCGCCGTTGGAGGCACCGCATCTGTGTCCAATTCTGGACATGACCTATCCTTGGTCGGTTCAGGCATTTCATTTGCCTTAAACCGAGCCACGGGGGGAGTACTTGGAGCAGGAATTTCCGGCGGAAATGGTACCACGCGCGTAAATGCGCGCCTTGGTACCACGTACCTTCTGTTCGCTCCGGCGAACGGGAATAATGGTATCGACGTAGAGATTTCATCTCTGCGGAAAGTTTACCGCCATGAAAAAAAGTAACAGCAGGTAGGAGGCCTGCAAAAACCCGGGAATTGAATTCGTTATGTAACGAATTGCAATTCCCGGGTTTTTCTATTTATACTGAAAACTTTGGGAAGGTCTAAATTCTCTTTGCGGACACTAAGTGTCCGCAAAACCCCGCGCTACATTACAATGGACAGTGTGCGGACTAAGCTCTCACACTTGCGGACACCCACTTGCGGACACGGACACCCACTTGCGGACACTAAGTGTCCGCAAGTGGGTTAGTTTTATAATGTAGCGCGGTGGTTTTATAGCGCAATATTCGGCTCGCCCGTATAAAAACGTGACAAATCTGTAATTTAATGTATACTGGTCTCTAACGGCATTCTCAATTTTGCTTTACTAAAGGGAAACCTTTAAGCCGGAGCCAAATAGGGTATCCGGTTTTTAGTTATCCAAAATCAGCAATGTATACAAATATAAAAAATTCGCGAGGACCCGCGCGTCCGCGCGCAGGTGATCGTTTTAAAAAAAGAAGTAGTTTCTCTCGTGGCGGTGCCCCGAGTGGCGGTGCTTCGAGAGGTTCTTACAGAGGAGGCGCTTCAAGAGGAGGCCCAAGACGCAGACGTTTTTCGGCAACACCAAAAATAGATATCTCGCGTTATATCAATAAAAACGCAGTATCGAAAAAAGAAGAGGTGTTTGTTCCTGAGCATCATTTTACAGACTTTTCACTCGACGAGAGGCTGAAGTCATATATAGCCGCGAAAGGCTATGTTGAGCCGACACCGATTCAAGATACAGCTATTCCGCATGTACTCTCCGGAGAAGATGTGGTTGGTATCGCAAATACAGGTACAGGAAAAACAGCAGCTTTTCTCTTACCTCTTATTACAAAAGCACTGGCAGACCGAAATGAAACTGTTTTGATTATGACGCCTACGCGAGAACTCGCACAGCAGATTTACGAAGAGTTTCGTGCGTTCACAGGGCGTTTGCCGATATTCGCTTCGGTATGTGTTGGAGGTGCGGGAATAGGAAGACAGATTTCCTCGCTTCGACGCCATCCGCAGTTTGTCATCGGGACACCAGGGCGTCTTAAAGACTTGCTCGAGCGAAGAGCTCTTAACCTTTCCGGTGTAAAAGCCGTTGTTCTAGACGAGGCAGACAGAATGCTCGACATGGGCTTTATCGGAGATATGCGACAGATTCTTTCGTTGGTGCCGGAAAAGCGACAAACACTTTTCTTTTCCGCTACACTTTCGCGTGAAATAGAACAGCTTATCGGAGAGTTTATTCATAGTCCGGTGCGCATAAGCGTAAAAAAGCAAGACGTAGCGACTTCTATTGAACAAGATGTTGTTCGGGTTCCTAGAGGAACAGATAAAGTAACTATGCTCGAAGAATTTCTCGCGAAGCCGGAATTTGAAAAGGTGCTTGTTTTCGGACGTACAAAATACGGTGTGGACAAGCTCTCAAAGACTCTTTCACAACACGGATTCAAAGTTGAATCTATTCACGGAAACAAGACACAGGGAAGACGCCAGAGGGCTCTCGATCTTTTCAAACGTGGACATGTGAATGTGCTTATAGCTACAGATGTCGCCGCACGCGGACTCGACATTAATAGTGTTTCGCACGTTATAAACTTTGATCTGCCAATGACGCAGGAGGACTATATACATCGTATAGGTCGTACCGGTCGTGCAGGTAAAAAAGGTATTGCACTTACATTTATAGACTAGTGTAAGCAGGCAAGAAAGCGCATAAGGCGCGCGCCC
>CAZYRK010000013.1:0-17435 GCA_964650475.1 uncultured Candidatus Saccharibacteria bacterium | reverse complement strand
GGTGTCCGCAAGTGTCGGCAGAGATTAACAACTAAAAAGCGTGCGGTGCGATGTAAAGATTTTGAAATGCAGACTTATATGCTCTAATGAACACTACAATGCTTGAAACTATCAACAACCTCGCAACAAACCCTACCGCTATCGTTTTGGCGGTCGGATACATCGGCGTATTTGCGATTATTTTTGCAGAATCCGGTATTCTCGCAGGCATATTCCTACCTGGTGACAGCCTGCTTTTTGCGTCCGGAATTATTTCCGCAAGTGGTTTTCTACATCCAGCACCACTCATAGCGCTGGTTATCGTAGCGGCAATTACCGGTGACTCGACCGGTTATTGGCTTGGACATTACTCCGGCGAAGCACTGTTACGAAGATACCCGCGCTTAATTAAGCCAAAATACATAATACGTACGGAACGTTTTTTCGAACGTTTTGGTTCACGAACAATTATTCTTGCACGATTTGTACCGATAGTACGCACAATCGCTCCGCCACTTTCAGGCATAAGCAAAATGCCCTACGCAACTTTCTTTCGGGCAAATATAATAGGCGCCATGCTCTGGGGCCCGCTAATAATCGGGCTTGGATATTTCCTTGGTCGAGCAATACCCGGAATAGAACATTATTTACTACCGATAAGCATCGGCATCATTACTTTGTCATTTATACCGTTTTTCATACGCATGTTTTTACGTAAAAAGAAACCGGTTCAAAATAATGAACTCTCTACGCCAAACAAAGGCTAAGTCCTTCTAGTCTTTGTTTTGAAGTCTTTGTGTAATTTGAAAACTACACTACGATATTCAAAATACGCTTCGGTATATAAATAATGCGTTTTTGTTTTCCTTCAGAAAGAATTGTATCGACTGAGGCAATCGCGCGAGCGCTAGCGAGCGCGTCCTCTTGTGAAGCATCATCTGCAAGCGAAATTTCTCCCCTGCGTTTTCCGTTTATCTGCACTGTTATCTTCACATCACCGGAAGAAAGAATAGACTCGTCGTATACAGGCCACTCTGCAAGATGCACAGAGTCTTTTTCGCCAAGCTTCTCCCACATTTCCTCTGCAAGATGAGGAGCAAAAGGTGCGAGCAGGCGCGTAAACACCTTAAGAGAGTCATCGCTTATACCGGAATCGGCGGCGTTCAAACAGATCATAAGCTGACTAATAGCGGTATTAAATTTGAGCTCGCTAATGTCACTTCCAACCTTTTTTATGGTCTCATGCAAAACAGGAGCAAGCGATTCCGGCTCGTTATCGGTACGTTTTTCAAGCAAACGATACGAACGCTCAACAAAACGGTACGCTCCTGTAATATTTTTTGTATTCCACGCTTTCTGGATATCAATAGGACCCATAAACATTTCATAGATACGTAAAGTATCCGCCCCGTACTCACGCACAACATCATCAGGGTTAACAACATTACCGAGAGACTTCGACATCTTGCGTCCGTCTTCCGCCAAAATCATTCCTTGGTGTCGAAGTTTTTGAAACGGTTCATCAAACGCTGTGTACCCGAATTCATGCAAAACCTTGGTAAAAAAGCGAGCATACAGTAAATGCAAAACAGTATGCTCCGCACCACCCATGTAAAGATCGACAGGGAGCCATTTTTTAATAGTATGTTCCGAAGCAAACACATTGTTGTTGTGTGGATCGGTAAATCTGTAGTAGTACCAGCTGGAACAAACGAAAGTGTCCATTGTGTCGGATTCTCGACGAGCCGGCTTCCCACACGTAGGACATTTCACTTGATGAAAAGATTTTGAGAGCGCGAGTGGCGACTCACCGGTCGGAACAAAATCTACATCCTCCGGCAATTTTACCGGCAGGTCTTCTTCGGGAACAGGCACGGTACCACACTCATCACAATAAATAATCGGTATCGGCGCACCCCAGTATCGCTGGCGCGACACGAGCCAGTCACGCAGACGGTATGTCGTCACCATTTTTCCACCAGCAGATTCTGCAATTGCCTGTTTGGTTTCAGCACTGTCTTTACCTGTAAACTCTCCGGAGCCTATAAGTTCTCCCGTGCCCGTATAATATTCACCGTCTCCTTTTATAACTTTTCGTATTGGTAAATCAAACTTTTGTGCAAACTCAAAATCACGCGCGTCATGAGCAGGCACTGCCATAATGGCACCAGTGCCATAAGAACCAAAAACATAATCTGCAATGTATACCGGTATCTCTTCTTTGGTCGCGGGGTTTATCGCTTTTATATCAGAAAGCGGAACGCCTGTTTTTTCTTTACCTTCCATACTCCGCTCAATATCTGTCTTGTTGCTTGTAGATTTAACATACTCACGCACGTCTTTTTCATTTCTCACTCCAAGCTTCAAAAGTTTTTCAATAAGAGGATGTTCTGGAGCAAGAACAAGATATGTAGCCCCAAAAAGAGTATCTGGGCGCGTTGTAAAAACCTTTACTTTACCAGCCATTGAGTCTGAGCCCGAAACCTTTAGCTCAAAATCTATTTCAGCACCCTCACTCTTACCAATCCAGTTTCGTTGTGCAATTTTAGTCGAATCTGGCCAATCGATGTTATCAAGCCCGGAGAGTAACTCTTCTGCATATTGAGTAGTCTTGAAAAACCATTGTTCCAAATCTTTTTGTACAACTTCCGTACTACAACGCTCGCAAACACCATCGACAACCTGCTCATTTGCAAGAACAGTCTGGCACGACGAGCACCAATTTACTTTTGCTTTAGCACGGTACGCAAGCCCGTTTTTGTACAACAAAAGGAAAAACCATTGCGTCCATCGATAATACTCAGGCATGTGCGTTCCTATCTCTCGAGACCAATCATATGAAAGTCCGAGCGACTTCATCTGCTTACGAAAATTATTTATTGCGTCATCAGTATTCTTTTGCGGAGGAATCTTTGTCTTAATCGCGTAATTTTCAGCAGGAAGCCCAAAAGCATCCCAGCCAATCGGGTGCAATACCTCTTTCCCATTCATTCGCTTAAAACGTGTGTATATATCTGTCGCCGTATAACTCTCCACGTGCCCTGTGTGTAAACCCGCGCCAGAAGGATACGGAAACATGTCGAGCACATACTCTTTCGGTTTATCGGAATTATCATCTGCACGATAAATTTCATCGGCATCCCACTTTTCTTGCCACTTTTTCTCAACAGACAAATGATCGTATTTTTTCTTCATAAGAATTCTATATATTAAACGGTATCGCGAAAACGCCGTATGCCAACCCATATAAGCAGAGCTAGTGCTATAGCTGAGATACCGAGGCGCAACCAACTTCCTGCGTCTCCCCAATACTGCATTGAGCCGATTACAAGAGCCAGCACACCGCCGTATGAAATACCTGATGAAACTATCGATGCACCGATAGGTACCAAACCTATGACAAGAGCGATAGTACCGAGCACAGTCATCAGCATAAACGAGTAAAGATGTTGCTCTTTACGCACATTCTCATATGAGGTCTGACACTTTGTGTAGTAGTCGCAATATCCGGAAACTTTATTCGGAGTCTCTGCCCCGTACACATCTTTATTTGGAGTCGGATACTCTGACCACACGCCACTTTGCTTATCGCACATGGATTTACTCACCGCTTTTACAGCTGGTCGCGGGCAATACTTTGTAAAACTCGGAACAGGAAAAATAATCTGCTGAACCACCACAAAGAAAATATTTAAAACCACTATAATTCCGAGGAGAAGCGCCCATCGAACGAACTTCGGGTGCTTTGTGTCTTTTACGTTATTTTTGACTTGATTCATATCTTCCATATATTTCACATACTACTACCTCGATACAAAAATATGAAGTATTTATTTTAGAAAAAATATCAACTAGCTATGCAAGAAAACCATTACATCGCCATCGTGCACAATGTATTCTTTACCTTCTGTGCGAATAAGAGCATTTTCTCGTGCAGAACTCCACGAACCAGCATCGAGCAACTTGTCCCACGAAACTACTTCAGCGCGAATAAACTTATCTCGGAAATCGCCGTGTATGGCGGCGCCGGCCTCCGGCGCCGAAAAACCATCTCGAATTGTCCACGCCCGCGTCTCATCAGAACCGGTTGTAAAAAAAGTAATAAGCCCGAGAGTCTCGTATGCACCGCGGATAAGCTCCGCGAGACCGTCTTCTTGCACTCCAAACTCCTGACGAAACATCGATTTGTCTTCCTCGGAAACGTCATTCAGCTCACATTCTGTCGCAGCATCAACATGGACATAACGCGAACCAAGCGACTTCACAAGCGAGTACGCGGACTCCGCCCGACCATCGGCCATCTCATCTAAATTGTGCCCACCAGATTTACCATTAAAACAATAAAGTATCGGTTTAAGTGTTAGCAAGTTTAGCGACTTAACGATATTTATTTGGTCTTCATCTAAACCGACGCTTTTTGCAAGTTTTCCCGATGAAAGAGCTTGTTCTATTTTTACAAGTATTTCGTCTTCAGTTTTCGCCTCTTTAACTCCGGCGCGAATATCGCGTACAAGGTTCTCGCGACGCTTAGCAACTTGCTCTCTATCTGCAAGTATTAGCTCTAGATTAATAATATCAATATCGCATACAGGATCTATTTCGCCATGCACATGAGATATGTCATTGTCCTCGAAAAAACGAACCATTTCAAGAATGGCGTCCACCTCACGTATGTGTGACAAGAATTGATTTCCGAGCCCCTCACCCTCTGACGCCCCCTTTACCAAACCAGCAATATCTACAAACTCAATCGCGGCAGGCACTTCTTTTTCACTTTTCGAAAGTTTCGAAAGTTTGTCGAGCCGTTCGTCCGGAACGCCAACAACCCCGACCGCCGGGTCGATAGTACAAAAAGGATAATTTTCCGCAGGTACTGCAGATTTTGTAAGAGCGTTAAAAAGTGTCGATTTCCCAACGTTCGGCAACCCTACAATACCTATTTTCAACATACCGAAAAAACTACGCGTTGTTCACTTGCGCACGCACAAGAGAACGAACAAACCAAAATATCGCTGAGATAATACCTATTGAAATAACGAAACCAAGAAGCGCTGTTTCAAAATTTCGAATCGGTACATACCCCATATCTATACCGGCAAGGTACCACCAGCCTGTAAAAGCGATAGAGGAGCCTGCCAAAAACGGGATACGTCCATGGAAACGCAACCACGACACCGCCACTAACACAACAGCGATAAAAAGCCCAAACCAATAATGCGCGGTGAGCGAAATAGCTGGAGCGCCCGGAAGCATAAACAAAACAAAACTCAATACAATGTCTGTAAACACCATGAGAATAAGCGCGGAGCGAAGTGAGAAAAACAAAGCTCTCAAATGAGCTTTCTCTCCTTCGTCAATGCGTCCGTCCATGAGTGCTCGAAAATACTGCCACTCTGCTATTGTGATGCTCCCGGCACCGGTAAGTGTTGCGGCGAGGTGCACTAAAATTAAAACTACGACACTCGATGCGAATAGTGAGGTCATCATAATCTATTGCATTAGAGTGGTCAGCTCGCTACGGTATTTTTTCATTACCTCCATAGTGGCTTTCATCTGAGGTTCGCCTCCTTTAACACGGCGCTCGACCTCGTCACCGATTTTCTTAAAAAGCTTTGGATTCTTCTCGACCATTTTAAGCATCATTTCACGCTGCTCCTCAGGCACGTCTTTCATCTTATACTTTGCGTATTGTCGCAAAAGAAAATTCTGTACAGACATAATAAAATTAGAATAACATAATTTTACCCGAGTGCGCTACCGCACAAAAAACAGCTTTGGCATTTTGTTTACAAAGCTACAGCAACACCGTGACTTGATTGTTTGATATTTCAACCATACCGCCTTTGCGCACCGATACGTGATAGTGTTTTCCGTCCTTCGCTTCAAAACGCACCTCGCCAAGAGCAAGCTCCGATATAAACGGCTCGTGCCCCGGAAGCACAGTAAACATTCCTTCCGTACCAGGAACTGTTAGCGAAACAGCTTCGTCATCGAAGACGTTTTCACCTATTCGCGCGACCGTGAGACGAAATGCCTTTGCCATATTTTAATTAGCTTACTTGATCGATACTTCCTTTCATATAGAAAGCGTCTTCATGCTTGTCGTCGTGCTTTCCTTCCACAATCTCTTTGAAACCTCGCACCGTGTCATCGCGCGAAACATACTGCCCTGGTGTTCCTGTAAACACTTCACCGACAAAGAACGGTTGCGAGAGGAAGCGCTGGAGTTTGCGCGCTCTGTAAACAGTCTGCTTGTCTTCATCTGAAAGCTCTTCGATACCGAGAATGGCAATAATATCTTGCAAATCTTTATAACGCTGAAGTACCTGCTTAACTTTGTTTGCAACTTCGTAATGCTCCTGCCCAACTACTTCGGGAGTAAGCGCGGAAGAAGAAGACTCTAGAGGGTCGATTGCCGGGTAGATACCGAGCGAAGCAAGTGCGCGAGAAAGTACAACAGTACCGTCGAGGTGCGCGAAAGTCGTTGCTGGTGCTGGGTCGGTAAGGTCGTCGGCAGGAACATACACAGCCTGTACAGATGTAATAGAGCCTTTCTTTGTCGAGGTGATGCGCTCTTGAAGCTTGCCCATTTCTTCTGCGAGAGTCGGTTGGTATCCCACAGCACTCGGAACACGCCCCAAAAGTGAGGAAACTTCCGAACCTGCTTGAATAAAGCGGAACACGTTGTCCATAAAAAAGAGGACGTCCTTTCCTCCTTCGTCACGGAAATACTCCGCCTGCGCAAGACCGGAAAGAGCCACACGCGCTCTGGCACCAGGCACTTCATTCATCTGTCCGAAAACAAGAGCTGTTTTTTCAAGCACTCCAGATTCTTCCATTTCATGATAAAGGTCGTTGCCTTCACGAACTCGTTCACCAACTCCTGCAAAAACCGAGTACCCGCCGTGCTCTGTAGCAACGTTTCGTATCAGCTCTTGGATAAGCACAGTCTTTCCCACTCCAGCTCCACCAAAAAGACCTACTTTACCACCCTTTAAGAAAGGAATCATGAGGTCGATGGCTTTAATACCAGTCTCGAAAACTTCTGCTTTCGTTGTTTGTTCATCAAATGTCGGCGGTTCGCGATGAATCGGAAGGCGCGGAGCTTTTGCATCAATAGCTCCCTTTCCGTCCACCGGCTCACCAAGCACATTGAAAAGACGCCCGAGAGCGACCTCTCCGACCGGCACACTGATAGGTGCTCCTGTCGAGTGAACAGAAACCCCACGCGCGAGACCTGCTGTTTCATTCATTGAGATAGTGCGGACACGATCCATTCCAAGATGCGAAGCAACCTCGAGTGTAATCCGGTCATGATGGTCACCTTTTTCAATAACAAGCGCTTCACTAATAGCCGGACGTGACTTTTCAAAATACACGTCTACTACCGGCCCGATGACTTCTGTAACAGTTCCTTTCATATTTATAAATATATTAAAATAATAACTACGTTGCTAATGCTTCCCTACCGCTCACGATTTCCGACACCTCGCGAGTGATAGCCGACTGACGCGCTTTATTATATATGCGTGTCAGATCAGCTGTCACTTCCTTCGATTTATCACTTGCGTTTTTCATTGCCACCATCCGAGCAGAATGCTCGGATGCTTTCGATTCAAGAAGCAAATGATAAAGCGATGCCGCGACAAGACGCGGAATAATCGCGTCCAAAATATCTGTATATGCCGATTCGATAGTATAACCTGCCGGCGACGTATTCATAGGGACATCACTCCATTTCCCTTTTTCCGGAACTATATCCTTCACAAACTGCGTAACACTTTCAAGGGATAGTGGGAGTAGCCTATGCACCGTTGGTACTTGCTCAAACGTAGATCGGAAACGACTGTACGCGACAAGAACCTCGTCGTATTTTCCGTCTTTAAAATCCCTCGTTAGATCTGCCGTAAGTCGCTTAACGACCGAGCGCTGAACATCATCACGCTTGTTTTTAAACGCTTGCACAATCTCGTACCCGCGATGCGCAAAATACTCTTCTCCTTTTTTACCGAAAGCATAGATACTTATTTTTTCTCTCGGCAAGCTCTCCGCAAGTGTCTCAACAGCCGCCTTGATTACACTACTGTTAACAGACCCTGCCAAACCCTTGTCACTCGTAATAATAACGAGAGCGACACGTTTTACATCTCGCACATCTGTAAACGGATGCTGAGAAATATCCGTAACTCCGGCAATACGAGCCAGTATAGAAAGTGCGGCGCGCGCATATGGCCTCCCCGCAAGCGCATCTTGCTGAGTCTTTCTCATTTTTACAGCAGATACAGCTTCCATAGCACGCGTTACTTTGTGAGTACGCTTCGTTGCTTGAATTTTTGATTTGATATCTTTAAGTGCCATAAGTCTAGTTTTTGGTATCGATATGGATTAACGCCATACGCAAAGCCTGTTTTGTGTATTCTTTTCGGTCGACACGTCCTTTTGTGACGACACCTATCGCTCCTTGTGCGGAGCCCAGATTGGTATCGGAAGACAAACCTGCTTTATTTGAGGCCTCTGTCATATTCAGACCTTCCTCTGTCATAAGTCGTACAATTTCAGGATCTGGAAACTCCCACCCAGAAGACATACCTAAGTGAGCATTTTCTCCGTCGTAAATTGCAACAATACAAACATCCATATAGCCACTTTTTGTATACGGGACCTCAATCAATCCGGACTCGATTCCTATTGAGTAATCGCAATCACCGAATGCATTTTTTGCGCGATTGATAGCTCCGCGAACAGTTTCATCAAGAGAAAGCGGTTGGTCACCAACATCGGAAGAAACCGCTACTGCGATTACTTCTGCTTCTGCAAGATGCGAATAGTCGCTTAAAATCTCTTCAACAGCAGAGACTTTTACTTTATTTTCAGTTCCAGCAACAATCTTCATATTGAATTTTACGCATCAGATGAAACTTTTTTTGTACGGCGCGCTATAAAAGTGTCTAGCTTTTCTCGGAGCGACTTTTCTGTTTCTTCACGAATATCTTTGGATTCACGTATTGCTCCAAGCACACCTTCCGCTTCACGACGCAAGAAATCTTGCATCTTTTTCTCAACAGCGCTGGTCTCATCAGGATTAACTTTGTCAAAGTAACCATTTGTAGCGGCAAAAATAATCGCTGCCTCCATTTCAAAAGGCAGCGGTTCGCCACGATTTTGTTTAAGCACTTCTGTCATACGACGACCGTTGTCGATACGTTGTTTTGTCTCCTCGTCGAGGTCGGAAGCAAATTGCATAAACGCCTCGAGTTCCCTAAACTGCGCAAGCTCCAGTTTGATTTTACCTGAAACTTTCTTTACAGCCTTTGTTTGTGCGCTTGAGCCCACACGCGAAACAGAGAGACCCACATCGATAGCAGGACGCATGCCTTTGTTAAAAAGGTGAGTCTGCAAGAAAATCTGACCGTCTGTAATAGAAATTACGTTAGTCGGAATATATGCAGATACGTCTCCTTCCTGAGTCTCGATGATAGGAAGTGCCGTAAGCGAACCGCCACCCTTCTCTTCAGAGAGTTTGGCTGAGCGCTCCAAAAGACGGGAGTGCAGATAAAAAATGTCACCCGGATAAGCCTCGCGACCTGGCGGGCGACGAAGCAAAAGCGACATTTGTCGATACGCTACCGCTTGTTTTGAAAGATCATCATAAATAACGAGTGCGTCCTTTCCCGCTTCCATAAAATGCTCGCCTATTGTTGCCCCTGCAAACGGTGCGAGGAATTGAAGTGCTGCTGGAGCGGAAGCCGGTACAGTTACAACAATCGTGTACTCCATGGCACCTCTTTCTGCAAGCTCTGCAACCAGTTTCGCTGTCTTTGACTCTTTCTGACCTATTGCAACATAGATACATATTGGCCGTTTATCCTTCGGCTCACTTTTTTGATTTAAAATAGTGTCAACGGCAATAGCTGTTTTCCCTGTACCGCGATCACCGATTATAAGCTCTCTTTGACCACGCCCAATCGGAATCATTGAGTCAATTGCTTTTATTCCTGTATGAAGAGGAGTGTTTACAGGAGACCTGTCGATAACACCGTACGCAGCACGTTCAATCGGAAGTAGTTTTGTATTATTGATGGGGCCTTTTCCGTCAACAGGCTCACCAAGAGCGTTCACGACACGACCAACCATCGAATCGCCGACCGCGATCGACAACAGACGACCTAGGCGGCGCACAAGCATACCCTCGTACACACGAGAAGCATCTCCGAGAATAACAGTACGCGCGCTGTCTTCCTCGAGGTTAAGTATGAGCCCGTAAACAGGAGACGGATCATCGAGAGCCTCTTCGAGTGTCCTGTCGAAAGTTGGGTCGAAGAGAACCATTTCTGAAAGTACCGCTTTGTCGAGACCGTCTATCTCTGCGATACCGTCACCGACCGTGCGCACAATGCCGGTTTCTTCTGTTTTTTTCGTTGGTGAAAAAGAGGCGATTTCTTTTTCTATGTTTTTGATGATGCTGTCCATGAATTTAGCGAATGATGTTCCGATAAAGTTCTATTAATGCACGTTTTGCCGAATGGTCGACAAGTGTACTACTTGTCCTTACTCTCCACCCACGCACTAGCGATTTGTTTATAACAGCCACTTCTGCATGTACTCCGGCAGATGATGCTCCCGAGAGAGCTTTGGGTGTTTCTTCTTCACATGACACTTCCACCACTGGAGAGTTTACCAACTTGCGAAATTGCATTTCCTTTAAGGAACGTACGATGTACGGAAGCAATTTCAAACGCCCGGTCTCCTTCAAGTGAGCGACAAGTTTTTCAACCACTTCTTGATTATCAATATTTTTTGCGTCCGATGCTCGTGCGAGCACGCTGGAATATTTCTTAGCAAGTTGTGCGGTGGTTGCCATAATATTATTTTGCGCGAATAGTTTTCTCTGCAGCGAGAATTGCGAGTTTCGCTATCTCTTTTTCGCTTTCGCGAAGCATTTTTGATGCGTTTTCCTTAGCCCTAGCATCGGCTTCCACCATAAGAGCTTCCGCTCTGGCTTCCGCTTCGCGTATTAACCGAACACGCTCAGTCTGTGCTACTTCTTTGGCGTTAAGCACAATACTTTCGCCTTCTTCCTCCGCTTTTGTTACGCGTTTTGTAGCAACAGCATCTGCTGAAGCGAGTTTTTCTGCTGCGCGCTCTGCGTCTTCAACCCCTTTTGCGACAACTTTTTGCCGTGCATCAAGAGAGCGCATAAGTGGCTTGTAAAGGAAATACGTAAGCGCAGTCAGAAGTATAACGAAATTCACTACCTGCGATAACAGGAGCTTTGCGTTAACACCAAAAGCGTCGAAAAGTTGATTCATAAATGCACCGAGTCGTATTAAACGAACTTGATGATAAATGCCACAACGAGCGCAAGAATTCCGAGAGCTTCCGTAAACACGATAGCGAGAACCATACTCGAAACAATTTTACCTGAAGCTTCCGGATTTCGTCCGATAGCTTTCATAGCGTTACCTCCGATAAGACCAATACCAATACTTGGGCCGATAACGCCGAGACCGGCTGCAATAGCCATACTAAACAAACGTGCTGTATCAAGATCCATAATTTATACGTACGTTAATGAATAATGCTTCGGAACATCCCGAAGCCACACGAAGACAAGAGTAAAACTCTTATACCTCGTGTGACTCCATGACGGCGAGCTTGATGAAAAAAAGTGTCAGCAAGGCAAATACCAGCGCCTGAATAACACCTATAAACATCTCGAACCCGATAAGCGGTGCAGGCAACACATACGGAATGAAATAGCCTGCAACCAAAACAAGCACTTCGCCTGCGAATATATTTCCAAACAAACGAAATGAGAACGAGATTAAACGACCAAGGTTACTGACCAACTCTATGATACCAGCTACAAACCCGATCGGTGAACTTAGATTAATGTATTTCTTTCCATACTTCAACACACCAAGAGACAACACGCCTGTAATCTCTATCATAAGAAACGCGACAATAGCCAAAGCAATCGTTGTGTTTAAGTCGGTTGTCGGTGTTCGAAGCAAAGGAACAAACACATTATTTTTTATAAGACCTATCGAACCTACTCCTGGGAAAAATTCCAATTCATTGGCAATAAGAATGAAAAAGAATATTGTTGCGAGCAACGGCATCATTTTGCGAGCGAGGCTATCGCTTTCAAGAGTCTCTGAAACGTAATTAAACGCTTCCTCAAAAAGCCATTCCATACCCGCTTGAAGCTTGCTCGGCTTCAAAGTAAACCTCCGCCCGATGAAATAAGCCCCTACAATGAGAATTGTCGAAAGAATAACCGTCATAACGAGGCTGTTGGTGATAGGAAAACCAAACAACGTCCCCAAATTCTCTGCCTTTAAGACAACTTCAATACCTGACCCCATAAAACAACTAACTGCGCGCTTTTATAGCGCGCGTATAAAAATATAACTTACGCGAACAAGTTCCATCGTGCATGAGTATATGCTAACACACTACAAAAAAAGTTGCAGTAAAATTACTTTTTCGGTGCCGTTGTCGGCGGTAATACTGGCGCAGGAGCCATTGTTGGCACAGATACCGACGTGTTTGTAATGGGTTTAATGCTTTTTAAGCCGAAAGTTGAGGTAGCGATGTTTAAAATGCCATATGTACCAAAAATGATAACCAGCCCGACAACCCCCCAAAGTATGGCACGCTGTGCATCTGCGCGCTTTGTGCTATCGCTCGCATTTTTAACCAAAGAAAATATACCCCACATAAACACCACAAACGCCGTACCAGCAAGTAGCATTATTATCGGATTTATAATTTGTATGATAATCCCATGCAGTAACGAATTGAAATCCATATAGGTTATATTATAGCAGACGCGCCACGGCATAAATGCCGTGGCGCGTCTGCTCTCGGGGATAGTTAAGGATTAGTTAAAACTAACCTCCGATATTAACACCGGATGTAGGAACGTTTACTCCAGAATTATTCAGACCAACCGAGCCCGTAAGAATATTCACAAGACCCCATACCGACACCATCACAAAAAAGCCGATGAGTCCGTAAAGCATCAGGTTCTTTCCTTTTGACTTTGCTTCTTGGTCGTTTGCTCCCAAAATGAAGGCTTGGAAAGCACCCCAGATAAACACAATGAATGCAACCGCAAACAACACCGGCACGAAGACTCCATTGATTGTGCTGATAATAAACTGACCGGCTTGCGAAACGTTACTGACCGACGTTTGTGCGACTGCTAAAAGCGGAAGCGCAAATGTCGCAGCCGCCGTGATTAATGTAAATGTTTTTTTCATAAAATTTATTTTGTAATTCAAAGACTTTTATATACCCCGAGTATTATAATGTTGAGGCTCTTTCTATTGTACGTCTTCAAAAAATACTGGTCAATCGTTTTTTTAACTAACTGTGGAGAAGATGCCTCTCTCTTTACATAATGGTATAGTCGGTTATATGAGTGATATTGTTCAAGAAGGAACGCCAGTATTGCGCGAAACCGCCAAGTTGGTAACAGATGAGCTTTTCGGAACGCCGAAACTAAAAAAAATAATCGCGGAAATGAGAGAGTCTCTCGACTCTGCACAAGACGGCGTGGCTCTTGCCGCACCGCAAATTGGAATTGGGTACCGTATATTCATAGTGCGCTACGATCGCACTCTTCCTCCGGAAGAAAACGAAAACAACTCTGCCAAAAACAAAGACGAGGTCGGTATATATATAAATCCAAAAATCTTAAAGACTTCACGCAAACGCTCAAAGATGGAAGAAGGATGCCTTTCCGTGCGCGGTATATACGGACACACGCGCCGTTATGAACGCTCCACGGTTTCTGCACAAGACGAAAACGGCAAACACTTTACACGCGGAGCTGGGGGCATTCTCTCACAAATATTCCAACACGAAATAGACCATCTGGACGGTATTTTATTTATAGACCACGCGAGCGATTTATACGAGTTTGTCCCTAACGAAAAAGACTCCGACGAGTAAAACAATATGACAAAAGAAATTCCACCTTTTATTTTTTTCGGTACACCGTCTGTCGCTCGCGACACACTTGAACACCTGAAAAAACACGGTATCGTTCCTTCACTTATAATTACAAACCCCGATGCTCCGCGAGGAAGGGGTCGTGTACTCACTCCTTCCGAGGTTAAAACATTTGCCTCTGCAAACAATATAGCCGTAGAAACTCCAGAAAAACTCAATGCTGAAACGATTAAAAACATAGCGAGCTACGGATACGCATTTGCAATCGTCGTAGCATACGGCAAGATATTTCCGGAGGAACTCATTAAGCAATTTCCTAAAGGTGTTTTAAATATTCATTATTCCCTACTGCCGAAATATCGCGGAGCGTCTCCTGTTGAAGAGACTCTGAAAAACGGCGACGAAGTGACTGGTGTTTCCATACAAAAAATGGTGCTGGCGGTCGACGCCGGCGACGTGTTTGCATCACGCGAAATTCAAATTAAACCAAAAGATACCACTAGCGAATTACGCGCGCGTCTTATCATTGCTGGGTCGGAGCTTTTGGCTGACACACTTTCGAGCTTTGTTAACGGCGACATACCTAGCACGAAGCAAAATGAAGCCGAAGCGACATATACAAAAAAAATCAAAAAAGAAGCTGGGTTACTTTCCCTCTCCGAAGATGCCGAACAAAACTGGAACAAGTATCGAGCTTATTTCGAAAGCCCTGGCACTTTCTTTTTTGCAAATCGAAACGAAAAACGTATTCGTGTGAAGATTGTTCTTGCGGATTTTTCGAATAACGAATTCATTATTCTGCGTGTTGTGCCCGAAAGCAAAAAAGAACAGGGGTTTGATGACTTTACTCGCGCAGGCTGGGTTCCGGAATAGTTTTAAATAGATGCATAAAAAGCCCCGGGGCGCCGCGCGTAGCGCGGCGCCCCGGGGCTTTTGTTGGCCACTAACTCTGACCCCTCCCAAAACGCAACAGCGTTTTAAGAGCCCTGCCTCCCCGCCTAAAAAACCGAGCTGTGCGACCATGAGTTGTACGAACTTTTCGTACAAGTTCTTCACGTACATTTATAAGCGCTTTTTCAACAGTTTCAGATCGAGTCTGCGAATAGTAAGACTTTCCTTCCACCACAAGACGCCCAGAAACACGAAACACCTTGCCTGTTTGCTTTTTTGTATCACGCGTTACTTCTATTGAAAGCTGTGCACTCTCCGCTTTTTCCGCAAGCACTCGCTCAAGAGAACCGAAACGGTCATCGACAATACCTTGTACCTGCTCCAATAATTCGTCGGGATTTACTTTAAAAATGCTCTTCATACTCGTGTAAGGTTACGGTGTAATCACACTTATCATTTTAACTCGAGAATGATGTCCTGTCAGTATCCGTACTTGTGCAACAGACACCTCTTTCCTTTCAGCTACAATTTCGCGAACGCGTTTATTGGCATGGTTACCAGACGCCGGCTCTCGCACTGAAACAACCAAAGCACCGTTATCTTTCTCTTCTATTTTTTCTTTCCTGGCACCGGGAGTAACAAGAACTTTTATATACATATTTTACAGTTTTGGTAAAACAAGCGACACATGCTCGAGTATCATACGCAAACTAACGGCGCGGTCGTAAAGATACCCACGCAAGGTTTCTATATCGGAAAGTAGCTTGCGAATTTCTTCGTGCTTTTCTTGATTTTCTCCCACTCGATACGCTTCATACGCGACCAGCTCGACACCATCAATAATTTTAATAGCGACATCACGAAGCGCGCGTTTCGCGTCTTCATCCTTGCCCACCGTAAGTTTTTTAATAATTGCCGTACGCTTCTCTTTCGTCGCCCCAAGAAACTCGCGCGCCTCCTGCGAAACCTCTTTCAAATGAAGACCAAAACCCGGCAACGGCAAGACTCTGGAAAGAACTGTCGGCAAAAGCATGGCGGTTTGCGGAACCACCAAAACAAATACGGTTCCCGCAGGCGGTTCCTCAAGGATTTTCAAAAGCGCATTTTGTGCCTCGCGATATATACGGTCTACTGCAAGAACAAAAGCCTTTGTTTCTCCGGATACCGGAGTGAGCGAAGCAACAGAAACCAACGCGCGGGCGTCTTCCACAGAAAACAAACCGTGTCGACGAACCGATAAATCCGGATTGGCTTTTTCAATAAGGTTATAAGTGTCTTTAAGAAAGACCTTTGCTTTTTCTATACCGAGCTCTTTATCGCATGCGATTACATATGCAGGGTGTATCATACCAAGCATTATACACTGGTTATTTTGGCATTATATTAAAAATGAATTATTTAAAAGAGATTAAACCGCTAAAAAACAGATACTTCGCGATGCGTCACGGAACAAGTACCGCAAACGAAGCCGGAATTATCGTGAGTGACACACAACGAGGAGTAAGCGGATACGGGCTTTCCGAAAAAGGAGAGCTCGAAGTGAAAGCCTCCGCAAACAAAGCCCGGCTCGAGAAAGTTTTTAACTCTGATACGATTATTATTTCATCAGATTTTACACGTGCGCGAGAAACAGCAGAGATACTTGCGGACGTATTTGGCATCGATATGATTACCACATCACCAAAACTCCGCGAAAGATTTTTCGGTACATTGGATGGAAAAGGACACTCCGGATATGAAGAGGTGTGGCGCGATGACGCAAAAGACTCAACTCATACAAACAAAGAAGTCGAGAGTGTCGAACATGTGCTAGATCGCTCCACATTACTTATAAAAGAATTGGAACTTCGATACAACGACAAAACCATTGTACTGATTTCTCATGGCGATACTTTGCAAATATTGCAAACAGCCTTTGAAGATATTTCCCCATCAGAGCATAGAAATTTGACCCCGCTTAAAACGGCGGAGTTTCGTGCACTTAACTTACAATAAATAGATAGTCGGGTCGCCGAGAATCGAACTCGGTCTACATCCACCCCATGGACGCGTACTACCGGTATACTACGACCCGAGAACGAGGTACACAGAGCGAAAAAACTTTTTCGTTCTGTGGCGCCGAGAGAACTGGTCGTATCCTACGGGCTATGGATACGACCCGAGTGAAGGTAGAGTAACACAAAATAAAACATGGGCGTTTGGGCGTTGTTTTGTTTTGTGTACTCTCGCCCGAACGAGGAGGCGTATGCTTTTTTGCATACGACCCGAGAACGAGGTACACAGAGCGAAAAAACTTTTTCGTTCTGTGGCGCCGAGAGAACTGGTCGTATCCTACGGGCTATGGATACGACCCGAGTGAAGGTAGAGTAACACAAAATAAAACATGGGCGTTTGGGCGTTGTTTTGTTTTGTGTACTCTCGCCCGAACGAGGAGGCGTATCTTTTGGGCTATAGATACGACCCACAAAACAGATTATCACATATACACACCGTATTTTAAAAACCTGCTCACCCACCACCGACACAATGTAAAACGCGCGATTGCTAAAGCAATCGCGCGTTTTACATTGTGTCGGGCTGCCGAGAATCGAACTCGGGTTACA
>CAZYRK010000012.1:0-18137 GCA_964650475.1 uncultured Candidatus Saccharibacteria bacterium | reverse complement strand
TTGGGGTTAGTTTAATTAAAGTTCTGATACACTGTGAGGGATGTACGATTTTGTTGTTGTGCTTTTTGCAAAATATTTGTATTTGCTTCCTGTTGCGATTTTTGTCGGTTATGGTTTTTTTACGCATCGCAAAAAAGACTTCTTTCTTTTCGCGCTTGTCGTGTTGCCTGTTAGTTTCATACTAAGCCGTATCGCGGGGCATTTATTTTATGATCCTCGACCATTTATCGACTCGTCCGTTATTCCTCTTATAAAGCACGTTCCAGACAACGGCTTTCCTTCAGACCATGCTCTTTTAACGGGAACGCTCGCTTCAATTATAAGTGTATTCAGCGCGCCACTCGGAGCACTTCTTTGGGTATTTGCAATCCTTGTTGGCGGTGCGCGTGTCTTGGCGCACGTTCACCACACTCTCGACATTGTCGGTTCTTACTTAATTGCAATAATAAGCATATTGGTTTTTTATCCTTTTTTGGAAAGCGCGCGCACAGTTTTTTCACGAGTGCTTAAATATTTGAATATTGAAATAAACTAAGTCCTCTCCGAGTTTTGCCAGTTTCGCATAATTTCATAAAAAACACTTTTGGTACGTGATACAGTTAAATAAATGAAAAACGCCTCACTTGCAAAAATCGTAATCGCAATACTCGTGGCAATTGCTTTTGGATATTTTTTGGGAGGATATAACCAAAAACCCGCCACCGCACAAAGCGCGGTGGCGGTGCAAGGAGGAGTGCGTGTAATTTACAGTCTGGATAAAAAGCAAAACGATCGCGAGCTCATCTCTATTATTGATAACGCAAAAAAATACGTGTACTTCGCGATTTACGAATTTACATTAAACGATGTGGCAGACGCGCTTGTTCGTGCGAAAGAGCGCGGTGTAGATGTGCAAGGCATAATGGACAAAGAAAACAGTACCACTTCATACGAAAAAGGAGTTATTGAAAAAATGAAGTCCGCAGGCATCCCTATCGAAACACAAACACATCCAAACGGAATCATGCATATCAAAGCTCTTGTAACAGAAAAAGCATATGCAAGCGGTAGCTACAACTGGACATCTTCCGCAACAAACATAAATGACGAGATACTGGAAATAGGAACCGACCCGAAACTTCGTTTGGCATATGAAAATATACTTAAAAAAGTACTCGCGAACAATTCCGGAAACACTGCACTAAAAAACACAGGTTCCCCCACCACCGTTTCCGGAACTATAGATTATACCGATGCGATAAAACACATTGGGCAAAAAGCTACAGTTTCCGGAATTGTGGTTGCTGTATACACTTCGCGCTCCGGTACAACTTTTTTTGATTACTGCGTAAGTTATAACGATTGCCCTTTTTCCGCTGTTATCTTTTCAGGAGACAAAGCTCGCTTCGGCTTACTTACCCGCTATCAAGGACAGCGCATAAAAGTGTCCGGTATAATCACCTCGTATAAAAACCGCGCTGAAATAGTTTTAAATGACCCGAGCCAAATCACAACAAAATAATACATCTGAGGAACTTTCCAAGGAATGGTTTTCAGGCGACGCGCTCACCCTTGCTCCGTTATTACTCGGCAAAAAAATACGCAAGGGCTCGTGCACAGGTATTATTGTTGAAACAGAAGCGTATGGCACCGACCCCGCATCACACGCTTACAAAATAACAAAACGAAGCGCCACTATGCGCGACACATACGGTCATTGGTATGTTTATTTCACATACGGTATGTACCACTGCGCAAACATAACGACAAACAAAAATGGTGTCGGTGCTGTTTTGATACGAGCAGTCGAACCTATTAAAGGAATAGGGCTTATGCGGCGCCGGCGCGCCCAATCCGGCGCCGCAATGAAACCCGATATGCTGGCGCAAAATCTGTGCTCTGGTCCTGCAAAATTTTGCCAAGCGTTTGATATCACAAAAAAAGAAAATATAACTCCTGTTGGAGATAATTTTGTCATATATAATGCTCCAAAATTAACTTCTACAGAAATTGGCGTGTCTTCGCGTATTGGCATAAAAAAAGGCACCGAGCTACCTTGGAGGTTTTATATAAAAGGAAACGCCTTCGTTAGCAAAAAGCACTAATCGCCACCACATACAAAAAAATGATTTCCGACAGTATAAAACTACACGGTCTATTGTATTGATGTGTTTATATGCTAAAGTTATCTATACGCTTTGAATTATAACGATAAGATACGAATTAATCGCGAAATTCGCTCTAAAGAGCTTCGCGTCATTGGCTCCAAAGGTGAGAACCTTGGGGTTATTTCGCTTGAAGAGGCTCTGAAAGTTGCTGAGGATACAGGTCTCGATCTTATAGAAATTTCTCCAAAAGCTCGCCCCCCCGTTGCGAAAGTGACGGATTATGGTAAATTTCAATACGAGCAGAGCAAAAAGAAAAGTGCCGCCAGAGCGAAAGCAAAAGTATCTGAAACTAAAGAAGTACAGATTAAAGTCGGCACGAGCGAAAACGATATGCTCCTTCGTGCAAAAAAAGTGGCCTTATGGCTATCTGAGGGACATCGCGTACGAGCAGAGCTCTTCCTTAAAGGTCGTTACAAAGGCATGCAGGAAGAGTTCTTGAAATCTCGGCTCGATAAATTCTTGCTCCTCGTACCATATGCGTTCAAAATAAGTGTTCCGACCGCGAAATGCCCTAAAGGCTTTGCAACCGTCATCGAACGTGACAAAGTTGCACAAAAAGAGCGTGAGCGTCAAACACCTGAAGAAGCGCAAACAACACCAACAAAAACATCATGAAGACCAACAAGTCATACACCAAACGCGTCCGTGTCACCAAGCACGGTAAACTGGTTGCTCGTAAACCGGGTCAAAACCATTTCAATTCGAAAGAATCCGGTAATGAGACGCGTGCAAAGAAACGAGCAAACATACTCAACCTTTCACAGCGCGCCCGTCGCCGATTCTTTCCGGGAACATAATTTTTTAATTCATTAAACACAAACCACCATGCCACGAGTCAAAGGAGGAACTACATCTCTAAAACATCGAAAAAACACGCTTGCGCGCGCTAAAGGCTATCGCCATAGCAGAAGCACAAAAGAGCGTCATGCAAATGAAGCTCTTGCACACGCAGGCCAGCAATCGTTCGCACATCGACGCGACAAGAAAAACGTATTCCGCCAACTGTGGATTGTGCGCTTAAATGCTGCGGTGCGCGAAAACGGCTTTCGTTCATACAGCACTTTCATCGATGCTCTTAAAAAGAAGAACATTGAGCTCGACCGCAAGGTTCTGTCTACACTCGCCAAAGAAAACCCTGAGGCTTTCGCACGTTTCGCAAAAGAATTGTCTGCGTAAGTAATTCAATCAATAAAATAAAGCCGAGGAGCCTACGGCTCCTCGGCTTTATTTTATACAAGAACCGTGCCGAGGCTACGCCTCGGCACGGTTCTTGTATAAGCAAACCAATTAAACAATCTTTCGCACCGAGCCTTTCGTAATTTCCCACGTCTCACCAGGTTGCGCCACTTTCGCATTTCCTCCCAAGAAACCGCGAATACGCTGTGCGAGAAACCGCTCAGATTCCGGCTCACCGAGCGCTGTAAAAATAGTGTGCGCACGAGGAAGTGCTTTAGCTGCAAACTCCATTAACCCGTCGCGATCGGCATGACCAGACCACCCTTCTAAAATCTCCACTGTGCCACGGATACGCACATCGTGTCTTCTAATCCGTATATGCTTTGCTCCCTCTTGCATAAGACGCCCCGGAGACCCCGGCGCCTGATAACCCACAATAATCAGCGTTGTTTTAGAATCTGGCAAATATCTCGCCTCGTGAATACCTATGCGTCCTCCATGACTCATTCCGGCGCCGGCAATTATTATTTTTGAACCGTGTGTCTTATGAATATGTTTAGACTCTTCTCTCGAGAGCGTCTTTTTCAGAAAAGGGAAATCAAATATATCTCCTTCACGCTTCATTTCGTCTTGAATCTCAGGTTTGAAATATTCCAGACTATGGTTTCGGTACACATCTGTTATGCGTATTGCAAGTGGGGAGTCAAGAAATACCGGTATTTTCGGTATCTCACCGGCTTCCATGAAATTTGAAATCTCATAAAGCATCAGCTGTGTTCTCTCCATTGAAAAAGCCGGCATAAGCACAGTGCCTCCTTTTGCTATAGCTTTCTTTAGGGTCTCGCGCAATCGTGCTACGCGCATTGCGCGATCCGGATGCAGTCTGTCTGCATAGACACTCTCCATTAAAAGAGCGTCCGCGTCTGGCACGGATTCCCAGTCCGGAAGTAGCGGAGATGGAGAATTTCCAATATCCCCGGTTAGCGCAAGTGTCTCTCCTGAAGATCCTGTAAGTCTTACACTTGCGGAACCTAGTATATGCCCAGTATCGCGAAGATATGCAGACACACCACTCGCCACTACTTTTTCTTCGTGGTACGAAAGAGGCTCCACAAGTTTCAAGAAACGTCTCACATCCGTCTCTTCATATAACGGTGGCAAATGATGACGCTTCGCCTCCTCTGCCAAAATGTTGACGCTGTCCTCCAAAATAAGCGTTGCCAAATCCCTTGTTGCACTTGTCATATAAACTTTCCCTTTGAAACCATCTCTAACGAGCTTAGGTGCACGCCCGACATGGTCGAGGTGAGCATGTGTGACTATAAGTGCGTCAATCGTTGCCGGATTGTACGGAAAATCTCCATACATCGTTTCTGACGAGAAATCTCTTCCTTGCAAAATACCGCAATCGACCAGCACCCGACCTCCCTCATCACTTTCAATAAGGAAGTTGGAACCTGTTACTGTGCCTGCTCCGCCGGCAAATGTTATGCGGAGTGCCATATTGTTGCTCGTGCAAGTATATAAGCCACAGTAGCGCCTATTGCGTCCATAAGAAGGTCTACAGAGGTATCAAAAAAGAAATTACGTGAGTGTATGTTCGATCCAAGGTAAAACTCAAACACTTCCCAACCAACCGCAAGTACCAAAACACCAATTATATAAAAAACCGGGCGAAAACGAGTTAAAAGTGCGGAAACTAGCGTGCCAATCGTAAGCCCGCCGATAAAATGCATTACCGTATCGAACCACACATAATGCCAATACAAAAAATCAGCGAGCGCGACCTGCTCCAATAAAGCAAGGATTATGGCGAAAATAAACGAGGCAATTAGAAGCCGAAAACGCATATAATTATGTTAGCACACAGAAAACTCGTTTGGAAAAGTTTACACGCAAGCCTCCATAATTTGGTATTCTTTATTCATGGCAAGTCGATTCGTACACCTACACACACACAGCCACTATTCTTTCTTGCAGGCTCTTCCAAAAGTCCCTGAGCTTGTAAAAGCTGCACAAAAAAACAAAATGGACACAATCGCTCTTACAGATGCAACAAACTTGCACGGGGCTATTGAGTTTTATAAAAAAGCCACGAAATCCGATATTAAACCAATCATCGGTGTCGATACTTATGTTGCTCCGCGCTCGCGTTTTGAAAAGGAACCACATATCGACACAAAGCGCTCGCGCATCGTGCTCTTATCCGAAAACAACAAAGGCTACGGAAACCTCGTGTCGCTTGTAACAAAATCTTTTACCGAGGGATTTTTTGAACGCCCGCGCGTCGACATGGAACTTCTTGGAGAACACCGCGAAGGATTGATTGCGATAATACCTTCGTTTGCGGGAAACGTGGCACAGCTTATAAAAGCCGGCGACCGCGAAGGTGCCACAGCGGCGCTCGCAGAATACAAAAGTTTGTTCGGAGCAAATAATACTTTTTTGGAAATATCCCATCATCCGAAAGTAGAAGGTCATACAAAAGCAATGAAAATTCTATCGGAAATTTCCCGTGAAATCGGCGTGCCTTTGGTTGCACAACAAGACGTGTACTATCTCTCGCCTAGCGACCGCGAAGCAACAGAAGTAATGCGCCGTATCCAACACGGTGAGCGAGGATATCACGAAGAAGAAGATTTCTCTTTTACATCTGAAAAACAAATGCTCGAATATTTCAAAGAGATGCCTGAGGCAGTAGATCGCTCGCGCGAAATAGCAGACCGGTGCAATGTTTCGTTTAAACTCGGCTCTTGGGTATTTCCGGAATTCCCCATACCGGAAGGATCAACACACATTAAAGAATTACGCTCCAAAATAGAAAAAGGTCTCGCATGGAGAGGCATGAAAGAGACACCTGAAGTACGCAAACGCATCGAATATGAATTTGATATTATCATTACAAAAGGGTTTGCTCCGTATTTCTTGGTAGTATCCGACCTACTAAACTACGCAAAATCCGTAGGAATTCTTACTACTACGCGCGGAAGTGCCGCCGGCTCGCTCGTCTCATACCTTACAGGTATTACAAACGTAGACCCTATTGCTTACAAACTCCCGTTCGAACGCTTCCTAAACCCTGAGCGCCCGAAAGCTCCGGATATCGATATGGACTACGCGGATACGCGCCGTGACGAAATGATTGCGTATGCAAAACGAAAATACGGAGAAGACAAAGTGGCGCAAATCGGTACCTTCGGCACTATGATGGCGCGCGCCGCCGTGCGCGATGTGGCGCGTGCGCTTGGTCACCCCTATGGTGTTGGCGATCGTATTGCAAAACTAATCCCGATGGGCTCTCAAGGCTTCCCTATGACTATCGACCACGCAATGAAACTGGAAGAGGACTTGCGTACTTTTTATACTGAAGATGAAGACGTGCACGAAATAATAGACATAGCCAGACGTATCGAAGGATGTGCGCGCCAGACCGGTGTGCATGCCGCTGGTGTTGTAATAGCTCCGACACCACTTAATAACTGGACACCAGTGCAGCCCGATCCGAAAGGTACCGGAAAACTTATCACTCAATACGACATGCATGCCGTTGAAGATATGGGTCTTCTTAAATACGACTTCCTAGGAATTAAAAATCTCTCCGTTCTTTCCGATGCCATTCACAGAGTGGAAGACGCAACCGGAGAACATATCGACGCCGAAACAATTCCGGTTGATGACAAAAAGACTTTTACAATGCTCGCTGCAGGAGAAACAGAAGGGACTTTCCAGCTAAACGGCTCCGGCATGACCGCTTATCTGAAAGAACTCCGCCCATCTACAATTCACGACATAAACGCGATGGTCGCGCTGTACCGCCCTGGACCTATGGAAACAATCCCCTCGTATATCGAGCGCAAACATAACCCAAAGCTTATTCGATATCTCGATGAACGCATGAAAGAGTACTTGGATTTCTCATACGGGCTTTTGGTGTATCAAGACGACGTTCTGCTTAGCGCCATTAAACTTGGCGGGTACTCGTGGCTTGAGGCAGACATGCTCCGAAAAGCTATGGGTAAAAAAATCCCTGCCGAAATGGAAAGACAAAAAGCAAAACTCTTAAAAGGGTTTGAGGAGTATGGGCACCTTTCCAAAGAAAAAGGTCAGGCTCTTTGGAAACTTATCGAGCCTTTCGCTGCATATGGTTTTAACAAAGCTCATGCGGCAAGCTACGGAAAAGTAGCTTATCAAACTGCATATATGAAAGCGAATCACACTGTCGAGTACATGTCGGCGCTTCTTACCGCAGACGCTGGCGATACTGAAAAAATTTCAATTCTAGTTGCAGAGTGTGTACGTCTCGGCATTCCCGTACTTCCACCGGATGTAAACGAAAGCGGGGCGGTATTTACCGCTGTAAAAGCTCCACAGGAAGAAATTTCCACAGACTCCGACGGAGACGGAGACACCGCCAGCGACGATAGTAATTCAAAAAAGACACAAAAAAATGATTACGCAAAAGGTAAGGCTATTCGTTTTGGTCTGTCCAGTATTAAAAACTTTGGCGAAGGCATTGCACACACGATTCTAGAAGAACGTACTTCTAACGGTACCTATAAAGACATATCAGATTTTCTGTCTCGCGTGGGCACCTCGACACAAACCAAAACAAATACCGATACCGATACCGAAACCGAAACAAAGCCAACCAAAGAGAAACGCTTCCCGCACAACTCCACCTCTCTAAACCGCAAGTCTCTCGAATCACTTATAAAAGCAGGGGCTCTCGACAATTTTGGTGAGCGAGGGCTTTTACTGGCGAATATTGAGCCGATGCTTACCTTCCACCGCGAAGTAACGGCAGAAGCCCCACAAGACTCACTCTTTGGAGCCCTTTCGATACCGCTCGTATTCAAACCTCCTCTACCTGCAGACAATGTAACTCTTACAAAAAAACTCGAGTGGGAAAAAGAATTGCTCGGCATTTATATAAGCGGTCACCCGCTAGATGCACACGAACAAACTACAGCGAAATCAAAACTAACGATTAAACAAATCCTAACAGAGCCTCAACCGGGACTACCTATAATACTTCCCGTACTTGTTACCGAAGTACGAGTAATCATAACCAAAGGCGGAGAAAAAATGGCATTCGTTCGGTTCGAAGATAAATCCGGAAATATCGAAGGGGTTGTATTTCCGAAACTTTTCAAAAAACATTCTGAAATTATCTCCTCCGGCGTATGCATGCTTGTAAAGGGGCATGTTTCAAACAGAAACGGAGAAATAACACTGGCTATAGAGGACATAAAAGCTCTCTGATTTTTAGAGTTTTCAAAAAAACCATATTGACCCTCCCTGCTTGCGGTGATAGCATTGCGGTTAATCGGAGATTGTTTCGGTCACCAACCGAGAACGAGAAATCGCGCGTAAGCCTAATCCGAAACAAAGAGTGCTCGTACAGAAATTGTACGGGAAACCGGGTGGAACCGCGGTCAAAAGATCGCCCCGGTGAAGACGTTTTTTCAAACGTCTTCACCGGGGCTGTTTTCGTTTTATTCGCATTTACTATTTTTTATGAACTCAATCGAATCCAAACGCCACACACTGGCACACCTTCTTGCCAAAGCGGTACTGAAACATTACCCGCACGCAAAACCTGCAACAGGACCGGCAATCGACAATGGTTTTTATTACGATTTTGATTTCTCCGGAGGAGAAAAACCCGGCGAAACAGATTTGTCAAAAATCCAAAAGACCATGCGCAAAACCCTACACACATGGGAAGAAATGTCCGGAAAAGAAATTTCTCCTGAAGAAGCGCGCACCATGTTTAGCGAAAACCCTTTCAAAACCGAACTTATCGATGAGATTGTCGAGAGTAAAGAACCTATTACAGTGTACACTTCCGGTGATTTTACAGACTTATGCAAAGGCGGACATGTAAAAAACCCTGCGCAAGATATTGACGCCGGTTCTTTTACTCTGGATCGTATCGCTGGAGCTTATTGGAAGGGTGATGAGACAAACAAAATGCTTACACGCATTTACGGACTTGCATTTGATACCAAAGAAGATTTAGTCGCATACAAACTACAACGGGAAGAAGCTAAAAAACGTGACCATCGTAAAATCGGCAAGGAGCTCGACCTGTTTACATTCTCCGCTCTTGTCGGAGCCGGGCTCCCCCTCTGGACACCAAAAGGTGCGCAGATGCGCTACGAGCTCGATCGTTACGTTTGGGAACTGCGTGAGAAACACGGATACCAACGAGTCACAATACCCCACATCACAAAAAAAGACCTTTATGAAAAATCCGGTCATTGGGATAAATTTGCAGATGAGCTGTTTCGTGTCACTACTCGCGAAGGAAAAGAATACGCGTTAAAACCTATGAACTGCCCGCACCATACGCAAATATTCGCAAGGCGTTCTCACTCGTACAAAGAGATGCCAGAGCGCTATGCAGAAACAACAATGGTGTATCGAGACGAACAGTCCGGAGAGCTTGGCGGGCTTACACGGGTGCTTTCTATCACACAAGATGATTCACATGTATTTTGCAGATACAACCAGATACGTGAGGAATTTTTCAAAATCTGGGATATTGTAGACACTTTCTATGGGACATTCGGTTTCAAACTACGAGTACGTCTTTCTTTTCACGACCCCAAAGAACAAGAAAAATATCTTGGGACTCCTGAAATATGGAAGAACGCTGAGGATTCTTTGCGCGACATTGCAAAAGAAAGGAACGCGGACTACTTCGAAGCAGAGGGTGAAGCGGCAATGTACGGGCCAAAATTAGACTTCATGGCTACAGATTCTTTAGGGCGAGAACATCAGGTTGCAACAATACAGCTCGACATGAATATGCCCGAGCGATTTGATCTCTCTTGCATAAACGAAAAAGGTGAAAAGGAACGTATAGTTATGATACATTGCGCCATTATGGGCTCAATCGAGCGTTTCTCTGCCGTAATGCTTGAACACACTGGCGGGAACCTACCTACATGGCTTGCTCCTGTGCAAGTACGCATACTACCTATTTCAGAAAAGCACACAGAGTATGCCACTACGGTGCGCGAAGCGTTTACAAAACACGGAATACGTGTGGAGACGGACATGTCGAACGAGTCTCTCGGGAAAAAGATACGCTCCGCAAAGGCATTGAAAATTCCATACATACTTGTAGTTGGAGATAAAGAGATTGAGGACAATACCGCATCTGTGGAAAATCGCGACAAAGGAAAGCTTGGTGCTATAAAAGTGGATGAGCTTGTGCAAAAGATAGCCGAGGAAATTAAAGCCCGAGCATAGCTCCCGCCCAAAAGATAAAAGCCCGACACGCTGTGTCGGGCTTTTATCTTTTGGGCGGGAGCACCACTAAGCGCACCTCTCTACGCACCAATTTGTGAAAGTGCTCTAGTCAAAGCCAGTTTCGCTCCGGTAATTCCGGAAGTGTAACTGGAGTCAATAGCGGTTGTAAGTGCAGAAATTATATTTTCGAGTACGGGTGTAGCGTACTTTGCAGAAATACGTGATATCTCTTGGTCGCATGAAGTTCCGTCAACGCGGGCGCGATATGCATCATCGAGAGCGCATGTAACATCCGCCAAAAATCGCTCGATACTTCCTCCACCGCGCACGACTTGGCGTAAAGTGGAGAACACAGCGTTTCTATCTCCCTCAAGGAGAGCTATCAAGAAACCGCGTGTGTCAGTCGTAATACCAACGACAGTATCTTTTGTTTTTTCTTCCTGCTGTACAGTTTCTACAACTTCCTCCGCAACGTTGGCAATATCGATTTCTTTCTTTTTTGACATATCGTTCTCAATCATTATACCTTCTTTCAAAAAGTCTTTCTTTACTTTTTCATGAGTATCTTCATCCGACACAGAACTAAATTCATTGCGTGAAAGACCTTTTACAATGTCGTCTATAGTTAGAGCACCGCCCTCTTTCGCGAACGAACGGAAACCGTCATAGTTAGAGTAACTTTGCTTAACTTCCGGAACAGTATCTGAAACATCTGCGGAACCAGAAGCATCTGCCATTACAAAGGGTTTATCAGAATCAGAATATTCTACTCCGACATCTTGTTTTGTATTCAGTAGCTCGTGCACGTGTGTGCCGACATATCGCAACCGTCTATTTGCATAAGGTAGTCCGATAAACAATATGAAGTACGCTCCCGCCAAACTCCAAAGTATAAGCGTAAGCCAATACACCGCTGTGCCGACAGGTCCGAGATCGAGCCCTGTATAAGGAATTTGCGAAAGATACACAAACGCCAGTGGTTGGACATTCGGTTTTTTAAGCATCGTGAGAGTAATTGTCGGTTGAATACTTCCTCCGCCTCCGCAATTAGAAGTACATCCACCTCCACCTCCAGAAACATTTAGTGTGGCGGAACATGTTACGGTTTCTCCATTTGTAGCTTTAAAGGTTCCTGTGTATTTATGAGATCCCACACCAGGGGAAACCTGCGTGGAGCTACTCATTTTTATTAGAGCTCCGATACCGTTGTCGATTGAACCGCTTGAGAGATATCCTCCGCTCCACGAGAGAGTTGCAGAAACTCCGGAGCTTATCGCGCTTGGTGATACTGAAAGTTTACAATACGGAGCGATGCCTCCTCCACCTCCGGAAACAGTTACTGTTGTTTTGCACGTTGCTGTTTTACCTTGCTGGTTTGTAACAGTGCCGGTATAAGTTGTATCCGAGCTAATCGCAGGAGTTGTTGTAGAATCTTTAACGATAGAAGTTATATCTCCTATTCCGTTATTGATGGAAAACTCGTTTGCATTTTTTGTTGTCCAAGAAAGTACCGAATGCCCTCCTGAGCTTACGCTGTTTGGGTTTGCTGAAAGAGTGCAGGTAGGAGCAACAGACAAAGGCGGTTCCTTTATCTTTTTGTTTTTAAATACTACCGTTGCGCAACTTGAACCGCTTTTAACGCTCACCTTTCCATTGACCGGAACAACAGATAGAAGTTTCCATACGTTTCCGGAAAGTTTTTCCGTAACGACATGCTTCCCTAGTGAAATTTTATTAAAAATTGCATTTCCGTTTTTGTCATTTGTAACCTCTTCTTTTCCATCGAGCACAAAAGTGAATTGCGGAACAGAAACTATTTTCTTTCCGTCCGAGTCAAAAGCTTTTTTAGAAATTTCGATGCAACCTTTTTGTACAGGTTTTTTAACCTTCACCACGACACCAACACTACACGAAGCTTCACCGGCAGGACCGGAAACTTTCAAAGTATATTTTGTGGTCTTCGATATATGAACGGTTTTCGAACCACTGTCTATAGACACGTCTCCGATACCATTATCGATAGTTGCAGATGTTGCAGCGGTCGTGCTCCACGAAAGAATGTCGTCTTCTCCACCCTCTTGAAGCTGTGTCTTGCTTAACGAGATAGTGCATTCCGGAACAGGTGGTGGCGTTACGATTAAAGAATATATAGGCACAGTTACGATAGCAGGAATCGGTGCTGAAACGGGTGCTGGAATAATTGGAGCAGCCGCAGAAGCAGTAGGCGCAGGCGTGGAAGGAAGTACGGGTGCAGGTGCCACCGTTGGGGCAGGAGTAGAAGGCAAAACTGGTGTCGGGGCTACTGCCGGTGCCGGAGTAGGTGGCAAAATAGGAGCCGGTGCAGGCACAGGTGCCGGAGTGGAAGGAAGTGTTGGCGTCGGCGCTGGAGGCGGTGCTTGCATCGGTGGCAAAACTTGCGCAAAAACTTCAGAAGGAGTTACAAAACCTCCTGCGACGCCAACAGCTACACCGCTGAACAATACAAACAGAACCGCAAAAAGACCGACCAATATCGGGTTTGTATTTTTTAAAATTTTAGTTGTTTTTGTCATAATTTTTTATATTCCTTAACTGTGCCGCACCGATTACTAAACCAAAGTAACCGATACAACGTATGAAAAGGGAGTGCGCGATATTTTAATATCATCACGCGACTCCCGTATGGAGGGTAGAGATACTTTGAGGCTAATGCTAAATGCCTCGCCATTCCCCCCAAGGCCAATACAGCTGAGCAACATCTTTTGGTACATCGGATTTCGAGTACCAAATGCGGGCAGAATTGTGCTGATAGTCAAACCACCGGACACCCATAGCGTCCGAGTTGTTTGCTATCCATTCTGCACGTTGCTCACCATAATGGTAAGCGGCACGAAACGCCACTGTGTTTCCTGGGCGCTCTTTTGGGTATAATGGCCACTTTACCTCTCCACGAACGAGGATTAAAGCAGTCACATATCCCTTTGCCTTACTGGCAAAGTACCCCGGAAGGCGCAATGTGTGCTCACCTGGTTTGGGATAGAAACTCCCGAGAAGCTGTAGTGGCTTGCCTGTGACTTTCTCATGCTTCGAGAAGTCACAGATTACCGGTGCATTTTCCTTGCAAATGTCGTTAACCCAAGAATGCCCATCAATAGCGGTACACTTATCATTAACGATATTCCCTGCAGGACCAAGTATGGCTATTTTTACTGCTGTGTCACCTGGTTTTGTGATGAAATGAATAGTCACACAATCACCGGTTTCCGTTTGCGTACGTTTTTTCACAACTACGACATTGCGAGTGTACATACCTGCAACCACATTTCCACAGTCTCCTGCGAGAATATGTTCTTTAGTTGTCGGATCATCCCACACCTTTTCACCTTTGTGGAATTTCCGACTCCAACCATGGGCATCGTATGTCCGCTTCACATAAGAACCGTTTCTGCGAACCAAAATCCTGCTCATGTACCAATCTCCTTTCGGAGCGTTGTGCACGACCAGAGTTCTTAAGTACGCGGGAAGCTCGGAAAGACTGTAAAGCGCCACGTCCGGATGTGTTGTCCGGATGCCGTAAAAATACGAGTACGCCGTAGCGCACGAACCGTATCTTTTACAAGCGTTCTCATCCAGATGCGTGTTGCCTTTTGAATCTGCCTTAAGCGAGCGCTCCACGATACTGGCAAGCTCTTTCGGGTTTTTTAAACCTTTCATAAGAGCTTTTCCACCACCAATAACAAAACTGTAGCTTACGGCAGATGCTGAAGCACTTGCCCTCGCAAAAAAATGCGATTTAGGTTTAGGTCTGTGGTGCCGTTTTTTTAGCGTTACCGCTTTCAAAACAGGAACTTTTTTTGGTTGCTTTTTTACTTTCACAACCTTCACCACTTTCACAGCCTTCGGCGGTTTTTTCACCGACTTTTCAACCAATTTCTCACTCGTTTCCTTTTTTTTGGAAACTTCGTGATTTTTCGGCGGAAAAACAGCTTTACTTAATAGCCCGTCGGTAACTACCCGATGAATCTGTTTCTCTTCCGACTTAACATCGGAAAGAGTCTTCACCTCCATTAAGTCCGAGATATTCGAACTTACCGCCACCGGTTTGTTTTTTAGCTTATTGTGGTCGTGCAAAACACGCCACGCCACGCCAAAAATCAAAGCGATGATGAGGACAACCGCCAGATTGAATAAAAACCTTCTCCTCTTTGCAGGAGACACGCCCCTACGCTTCAATGTCTCGTTCATTTCTACACCTCCATGTAGTTTTTTTGGTTTAAAGATCAGCTCTCCCTTGCGGAGAGTTACCCGCCAGAGACTAACTCTCTAGAGGATAACTATCAACAAGATGCGCCGTCACAACAAAGCGCTCGCTTTTCTTACCAAAAGAATCGCAGGTGGAAAGAGTGAGTGTCGGGCGCGCTACCGAAAGCGATATTGCAACCGACGTGGACTCTTCTTTTGAAACAGTGTCTACACTGTAAACATATGCTGTGTTTTTCGACGACACGACTATGCGATTTCCTTTTTTTAATTTCTGAATACCGTCAAAGGTCTTGTATGCTTGATTGTAAACTATCGGAAGATAGCTCGAGTGACCGAAAATTATCACATTACCTTTTTCTCCAAGACGCGCAGATTTTGGATAACGCACCGCTCCGGAGAGTAAGTCTTTATCCAATACCTTTGCGTTTGTGGTGTTCGGGTTTGCAACAGTAACCGACAGTTTTATTTTCGGTATCTCCACTTTTACAGGAAACTCTTTAACTAGTACCTGCGTTTTTTGTGCGGAAACATGCGAAACACTTTGTGAAGTATTGAGTGTTATTTTCGGCTCGTTCTTTACGGTTTTTGCCAAAGGGTTTGGCAAAAGTTCAAAATGAGCCAAAAAAAGCACCGACACCAAAAACACCAAGAGCGCAAAGGTTAAAAAACCCCACTTTTTTGCATACGCACGCCGTGTGGCGCGTATTAATGTAACCAATACTTTCACAATCCAAGCCATATATTCTTAGTAAGATATACGCTAAAAGTAACCCGTTGTCAAGCGATATTGCCGTACTCGTCTTGCTTTAAAGCAAGTACGCTGGAACTAACTTTGGTCAAAAAGAAAGACAACCCGTGCGAGATGCAGAGTGTCGTAAGATACGTTTCCCCCAAGTTTTGCAAAAACAGGAGCAAGCCGCTCGATTCCGAGAGTTCTAAAAGCTCCGAGAGCTTCTTCAACCTCATCTTCACGCCCACGTGCCACACAAAGTAAATCACTTCGCGAAACGCGCCCGGATTCTCGCAGTTTATTTAGATGAGCGATAATCGTACTCGGTTTGCGATCGCGCGCCTTTGCTATCTCGTCAAGATTTTTACCCTCGCGCAAAAGTACGAGAGTGGCTTTTGCCGGATCTTCACGCATTGTACGAGCTTTTTGTTGTTCGCCTTTAGAGACCTCTTCTACACTTCCGCCAACAGCCTTAAGAAAACCAGCCTGCATCGCGGAGAGTTCTTTCTCTGACATTTGGATAAAAGTATTTTTTGCTGTTTCCGACTGCTCGCGAAAAAATTCATCTTTTTCAAGAACTTCAGGATGTACCTCGAGTGCTCGAGTATTAAAACCAGTAAGAGTTATTCCATCGAGAGATCTTGCACGGGAGAGCGCTACGTATCCCTGACCGTATTCAAAAGCGTGTGACAAATCTATATGAGCTGCGTCAAGCGACATTCCTTGGCTTTTATGTATGGTAATAGCCCATGCAAGACGAAGAGGTAACTGAGTAATCTTTGCTCGCACATTGCCGTTTTCCTCAACAGCCCATTCCATAGGCTCGACTGTAATAGTTCCTTTATTGTATGTCTCTACTGTAGGGCGACCACTATCAAAACCGACAACAATCCCAAGAGTACCGTTTGCAAAACCTTCCGCGGGGTTGTTTTTTGTAAACATTACGCGGGCACCTTCCTTAAGCGAAAGTGTTTCCGGAGAGAGGCAACCTCGCACAAGTGCATTTGTTAAAACATCTGAACCATGCCTCTCCATTGCAAAATCTCTTGCGTCTCCTGAAAGTTTTGCAAGCGCTATGTTATTAACCCGATCAACATTTGCGTTGTGCGGAAACAACACAGGCACTTCGTCTTCCGGTTTAAGCTGTCGCGTCTCGAGTAGTTCTCTGTGTTTGCTTGTAACAGCTCCGCGACGCATCGCAGAAAGAATACCGATAAAAGATTCGTCTTCTTGTCTGTGCTGTTCGGTTAGATAGCACACAATCGGATTTAAGTTTTGCCAAACATTTCCTGAAAAAGCGAATATACTTTCGTTTTCTTCGTCTTCGAGTAAAGAACCTTGCTCGGGAAAGTCACCGTAACTCTTCCGGACAATAGGAGGTAACTGAAAAAAATCTCCCACAAGCACAACCTGCAATCCACCAAAAGCGCGCTGGTCGTGCCGTATCTCGCGACAAACCGCATCAACCATTGCCAGAGTGTCTACGGAAAGCATCGATACCTCGTCGATTATAAGTACAGAAGCTTTCCTGATACGTCTTGCGAGATATTCTTTCTGCGCGATGCTATCCAAATCCTCATCCGAAAGATATTTCTTCACTCCGATACCGCTCCACGAGTGGATTGTCATACCGGATATATGCGTTGCCGCTATACCTGTCGATGCTGTTATCGCAGGTTCTACACCGTGTTTGCGAAGCCACGATACGTATTTATTTACAGTGTAAGTCTTTCCGCTTCCCGGTTCACCTGTTAAAAAGACATTCGCTCCCGTTTTTAAAATATCAAGTGCTTGTTGTTGCGTCATAAAGAAAAGATACCATGTAAAAACTTCGGTGTTTACATTATCTCTATGGGATATTTATATAGTCTCGCCATTTTTCATAAAGCGCTTTCGTTGCACGAATATCACCGACATTATATTTTGCAATATCAAGAAACTTTTTCTGATGGAAAAGCTGTGCAACATCATCTCCGGCAATACCGCCCGCCTTTGGACTCTCTATACCGAAAGCCCGACAATACATATGCAAACTACGGCTCCCTTGCCTCCACGACAAACCATAAAAAGAAAGCTGGTCTTGCAAGTCTATGTGCACAGAACCGTATTTCTGATTTTTAAGGTATCGGTTTGATAACAAGTTTTTGCTTGGTCGAACATTATGCACTGCGGAGCGAAGCATTAAAAAAGGAACGTCGAATCCTCGACCGTTAAAAGTTACAAACGTATCACACTGGTTTACAATTTTCCAAAAATTGATAAGCATGTCTTTTTCTGTCATCTGCCTAAACGCAATATCTTCTTTTTCAAAATCTTTGTTTTTTTGTCCGGGAGCTTGATAATAAACAGCCCCGTTATTCCTCTCTCCTTCGAGCATCCCTATCGCCACAACCTCTCCGGTCAAAGGAGAGAAGCCCAACCTGTTTTTTAAATCATCTAAAGCTATGGAGTACCCATTACTTTCTCCTGCGTATTCTTTATGAATCCATCGTGTTAGAGCCTTCTTTGTAGTTTCATCCAAGGTATTGAAATCTTCGCCTGTAGTTTCAATATCAAAAATAAGTGTTGTCATATTTAGAGTG
>CAZYRK010000011.1:0-26411 GCA_964650475.1 uncultured Candidatus Saccharibacteria bacterium | reverse complement strand
GCGTACAGAGTCGGTAAACTAAATTTACACACATAAATGCTGGTATATGACACGTCGATTGCCCTGCGTTTGAGAAGGGTTTACGTGTGCTAGTATTATGTGTAGATATTGTTAATGTCGTTAATATAGATAATATATAAAATATGAAAATGGAAGCCGGTAAAATAAACAGTATTTTAAATAGACAAAATTCTGCCGAAAGAAACTTAGACAGAAAAAGAGGAAGTCTCTCTCTAAAAGATAGAGTTGCTTCAATTAAGTCTATTGTTAAAGAACAGTACGACCAAAAAGAATCGGAAGAAATCATTTCTGTGGCGGCGGGTTTGCTCGACACCTACAATTCTCCGGATGATATTCCTGTTAACGAACTGGAAAACTCCGACTATGACGATGCACGTCTCCTCGCTTTTTGTCAGGTGGTAAATGAAAAAAGGGCAGTGAGTAACTAGTTTCAATATAAAAAATATTTAAACGCCAAAAGAGCCGACTTTGTCGGCTCTTTTGGCGTTAAAATTTGTCTTAATGATATACTGGCTAAGATGTCTTTAAACCACACTCATACAGACAACCGCGAAAAAAACATAAAGATAGTAATTTTCTTAAATATTGCCTTTACAATAATTGAGGTTGTCGGAGGTATATGGACAAACAGTCTGGCTATTCTTTCAGACGCGCTTCACGACTTTGGAGACAGTATTGCGCTGGTTATTTCGTTGGTCGCAGAGAAAAAAGCAAAAAAGATACCGGATTCAAAAAAGACATATGGTTACGGGCGGTACTCACTTTTCTCGGCTTTATTTATGGGAGGTGTTTTGGTTGCAGGGTCATTGCTAATCTTATCTGAAACAATTCCAAGGCTTCTAAAGCCGGAGCATACGAATGCCACAGGGATGTTACTCATTGCCGTTGTTGGGATTGTGGCTAACGGTATCGGAATGCTTCGTTTGAAGCAGGGACAAAGTCAAAATGAAAAAATACTCTCGTGGCATTTGATGGAAGATGTTCTCGGTTGGGTTGTTATTTTTATCGGAAGCACAATAATGTATTTTTGGAATAACAGTATTATCGATCCAATTATGACAGTTGGGTTTACCGTATTTATTTTGTGGGGAGTGTTTAAAAACTTGAAAGGAACATTCAATCTTTTTATGCAGGGAGTTCCAGAGAACGTTGATATTGAGACTATAAAAGAATCGTTGTTAAAAGTTCACGGCATAAAAGATGTTCACGATATTCATGTCTGGTCGCTCGATGGCGAGAAAAATATTTTTAGCGGGCATATTATTGTAGAGGAAAATTCTTTGAAGCGTTTCAATGAAATAAAAAAAGAAGTTAAAAATATTTTAGAAAAGAACAATATCGGACACTCGACACTGGAGCTCGAATACGGTGGTTTTTGTTCCGGAGCAAATTGCAGTGCAACCGCTTCCATATTTTAGGTTTTTATTTTAAGACACCCTCACCTGGTTTTGCTGTGTCGGCGGGAAGGTCTCTTCATAGAGAACGGTTTGACAAACATGTAATGTAAATTATACTCAGAATCCGGCATCAGGTCTGATTGTTAAATCGCTCTTTTTGCGAAAAAGTACTTTAATCTCAAGGAGGTTTGTTATGAGTTATTATGTAGAATTTATGGAACGCTCTACGGAAACTACTGGGAAATGTTCCGTGAAAGAAAAAGAATCTGCAAAAATGACAAAAGCGGAGATGGCACAAATCGCGTTATCGATTGTGGTGAGTGACTTATCAATAGACGACAAACATTTGTTAGATTGTCTTGAAAAGCTAAAAGTCTCTAAAGACAGAGCTGTTGTATTTGTCAGGGTTGTTTTATCATCAAGGGTTAAGTTAAATAATCTTAAAACTTCCGGCTTATAGTAATAGAAGTATGGGTTTGATGGCAAAAATTATTAAACGATGGCTCCCCGGCACATTTCGATGATTTTGTTGTTTTTACACCCGCGACCGTAGGTCGCGGGTGTATTGTTTGTGTAAATTAAGGTTCTATTCGTGTGCTATTATTTCAGGTATAGATATAAAGTATGTTCCCACTTCTTGCTAGAGAAAGATATCACAACATAGACACCAATTATAAACTGGCGCTTATAAGGCTCGTGTTTTCTTTGGGAACAGCGGGAGCAGGAACGGTTTGGAGTTTGTACATGCACTCAATCGGGTTTTCGAACTCGGAGGTTGGATATATCACTGGCGGAGCAGTGCTTCTTTCTCTCGCGCTTTCGCTGGTGAGCACGCCGATACTTGAGTTTTTTCGAGTGCGTAGAGTATTCATATTTAGCCTCTTGCTTTATATGGTCTCGTATCTGTTCATTGCTTTTTCTTCTAACCGATTTATCTTTATTCTCTTAGTTGCCATAATAGCAATGGCAACAGCGTTTCGCACAGGAAGTTTTGCCATACTTTTCCGAGATACGACCTCGCGCGAGCAACTTCCGCAACGCGAAGGACTTATGTTTGCTCTTGTAAACCTAGGCTGGTTTATCGCTCCAGTATTTGCTGGTTTATTGCTCGCGCGATACGGATTCTCAATCGTATTTTTATTAAGTTCCGGAATGTTTTTAGTAGCACTTCTAATGGTTCTTTTCAGCGATCTATTACACGAGAAGAAAGTTTTTAAGCATATTGATAGAAATATATTTGAAAATATTCGCGGGTACTTTGCACGCGGGGAATTGGTTTATCCGTATGCGGTTCGTTTCGGTTTTAATATGATAAACGGCTTCATTGTTATTTACCTACCGCTTTTCTTGTTCGAAAAAGGGGTTTCTCCTGCTTACATTGGAGGAATGATAAGTTTAATGGCATTAACACATACTATTTTTGATTTCAAAGTTGGGCGATTAAGTGAAAGGCATGCGTTTAAACCATTTTTTATATTCGGGTTTACACTTATTGCAGTGCTTTTGGTCGGGGCGAGTTTCATACAAGACCCGTATATACTTTTGGCTCTTATACCGCTTAGTGGTGTAGCCACTCTTTTTATAGAGCCTCTTCAAGACACTTTCTTCTTTTCGTTTTTGCAAAAGGCAAAAGATGAAGAATTGCTGTATCCGGTATATGGCACCTCGACACATCTTGGCGGGTTTATTGCAAAAGCATTGCCTGCAACTGTGCTACTTTTTGCTCCGGAGCAGTTTGCATATATTGCCATTGCTATTGTAGCGGTAGGGATTGTGTTCTTGCTTGTTCATATGAAAGAAGACGATGTGCTTGCAATATCTGCAATGCGGTAGCGTCCCGCGCTTGGTGGTATACTTACCACCAAGCGCGGGACGTGTGCGAAGTCTTAAAAATAATCTTTAATTTCTATGCAAATTCTCGTATGCACAGCAAAGATACACAGAGCTACTGTCACTGAAGCGGATTTAAATTATGTCGGGTCAATAACCATTGATCAAGCTATTTTAGACGAAAGCGGTATACGCCCATTTCAAATGGTTCAAATAACAAATGTCTCCACAGGCGTTCTTTGGCGTACATATGTTATTGCCGGTGAAAAAGGGAAGGGCGACATGTGTTTAAATGGTCCGCCTGCAAGGCATTTTCAGCCCGGAGATAAAATTATCGTACTTGCCGAAGCTCTTATAACACCGTCTGAGCTCTCGGATATAAATCCGGTAGTTGTTTTTGTTGATGAACATAACCGCATAACAGATATTCAGAAACATCAAGCCATACCTGTAGAAACATCGAGTACAAAAAATGAGTCAAAACAGTAACATCTTTTTTGGTGAAAACGCACATATGGATTTTCTAAATCCGTCTGTGGATACTAACACTCCTCTTGTAGAGCTTCCAAGAGAGCTAAACGAGCTTGTCGATGATGGTGTGCGTGTTTTTGCGAAAGTCGCGTTTCTCTCTCCTTTATTAAACATCAAGCATCTTTCCGCATGGAACCTTTTAAAACAAGCAAAAGAAGACGGGTTACTTGAAGGAGTAGATACATTAGTAGAAAATTCATCAGGGAACATGGCTCTTGGAATTTCCGTACTTGCAAAAAAGTTTGGTATAAAAAATGTCGTTGTTGTGGTACCGCGAGATATCCCACCAGGTAAACTTGAGATGTTGCGTTTGTTTGGAGCAGATATTGAATTTCATAATGCTGTGCCGGGCGGTATAAGTGGTGTCGCGTATGCAAAAGAGCTGGGGAAACGTAAAGGCTGGCTTAATTTAGGACAGTATGAAAACGAAGCAAATCCGAAAGCCTATGAGAAATATTTTGCACCGCAGATATGGGAACAAACACAAAAAAAGCTATCTGTTTTTTGTACTGGGCTTGGAACTACAGGAACACTTCTCGGGGCACATTCTTATTTTAAGAAACAGTCTCCGAATATTGCTGTTGTAGGTGTTGTGCCACGTCATGATTCTGTTCCTGGTGTTCGAAGTGTTCGCAGACTAAAAGAGGTTTCTTTTGCGTGGGAGGATAGGCAGGATTATAGTGCTGAAGTAGAAACAAAAGATGCGTTTAAAACTAGTCTTGCGCTTTGTCGGCTTGGGATACTTGCAGGACCAAGTTCTGGTATGGCTCTTTCCGGATTAATGCAAACACTAAAGAAACAAAAAGACCTTTCGAATCTTGATAAATTTAGAAATACAGACGGCGAGGTTATCGCAGTGTTTGTGTGTCCGGACTCCGCGCTCCTGTATCTTGAAAAGTATTCAACACATCTTAACCCTGAAGATTTTTAATTATGATAAATGAACAAAAAACAATTTTTACACCAAATGGAACACGTGAGTTAGCAGCCCATGTCGATGGCGAAGCGTACTTACGTTTACCTGTGCGTACAAGACATATTGCGGAAAACGATAATCTGAGCGACCTCGTTAAAGAATATATAGTTCCACATATTAAAAAAGGTGATGTCGTGTTTATAAGTGAAAAGATTGTAGCGCTTACGCAAGGGCGTGTAATTCGTATCGATGAAGTGAAAACTTCTGCGCTTGCCCGTTTTCTTTCGCGCAAAGTACGCAACCATGTCGGAACAGATAAATTTAAGGGTTTTGGTCACGGCACAGCTCCGGCAATGCAATTACTTATAGAGGAGGCTGGTATCGCAAGGACTCTTTTTGCAGGATTCGTAGCTTCTGTTACGCGCCCGCTTGGTATTAAAGGAGCGTTTTATTTTGTTGTCGGGAAAATGGCAAAATCTGTAGATTGCCCCATGTCGTTTGATATCGAACCGTATACGAAATATGCAAAACGTCCACCACACAACCCTTCTGGTGTCGCCAGAAAATTGCGTGATATTTTAGGTACTGAGGTAGCGATTGTGGATGCAAATTATATCGGGGCGTTTTGTCTTGGGAAATCAAGCAAAAAGATTAAAAATGCTTTTGTTAGGAGTGTCTTGAAAGATAATCCTGCCGGGCAAGCAGATGAAATGACGCCATTTTTTATAATCCGAAAAGAAAAGGCAGACTAATTTTAATGTGCCAGCGCGAGGGGTAGTATATGTTTTGCCCCGCCTTTTGTAAGTGCATCGATAGCTTCTTGCATGGTTGCTCCTGTGGTGATGACGTCGTCAAAGATTATGTAAGTTTTGTTTTTGTCGAGCGCAACATGCGCGGCGCTGAAAGCGCCGCGCATGTTGCGCATTCTGTTTACGCGCGAGAGTTTGGTTTGTGACACTGTGTCGCGTATCCGCAACAGGTTGTCTGGTGTAATATCGAACGCATCATCTTTCACCGCTTCGCGTAAAATCTCTTCGGTTTGGTTGTACCCGCGTGTAGTACCACGTTCTTTTGAAAGCGGTATCGGAATGAGAACCGTTTTACCAAACCCTTCCTCCGAATACATCTCAATTAAATAATCTCGCATAACCAGTCCAAGTAATTCGATAGCGCGAGGATTGTGGTGGTACTTTGCCTCGTGAATTGTCGCGCGTACAGAACTGTCTGCAAACGAAAGCAATACCGTTGCTGAAGGTGCGCATTTTTGTACAGTTCGAACTGAAACTCTTTCAAAAAAACTTTCATCAGATAGCTCGCGAACTTTCTTTTCGTCGATGCGTGGTGGCAAAAGTATGTCAAGAACGCTTGTTATAAGAGATGTAAACATATTGCCTTTCATAAGAGCATGATAATATATTTTATATGAGTTTTCTTTCAAACCTGTTTGCAAAAAAACATGAAGCGCGAAGTGTTCTCGGAATCGATATAGGTTCATCTTCTCTAAAGGTTGTGCAATTACGAAAAGAGAGCGGAGTTATAATGCTTGAGACATATGGCGAGCTCGCTCTTGGCCCTTATGGTGGAGTGGAGGTGGGGCAGGCTACAAATTTGCCCGCGGACACTATTGCAAAAACTCTAACCGATTTAATACGCGAGTCTAATATTACAACAACAGATTGCGGAGTCGCTATTCCGGCGGCACGCTCACTTCTTACTTTCGTAGATCTTCCGCGCAGGGATAATCCCGAAGAACAAAAAACGATAATTCAACTTGAGGCGAGAAAGTATATCCCCGTACCTGTTTCCGAGGTTCACTTAGATTGGTTTATTCTTCCAGACGTATCTTTGCCAGAAGAAGATGCTAAACGCACCCCTTCGAAAACAGTCAATGTACTCATTGTTGCTGTGCATAATGATGAGATACAGTTGCTTGATAGTGTGGTGCGTAAAGCCGAACTAAACGCGACTTTTTTTGAAATAGAAATTTTCAGTACAATTCGATCGGTTGTTGATGAGCAAACAAAACCCTCTATGGTGATTGACCTTGGTGCAGCTTCTACAAAAGTGTACATCGTTGAGCGCGGTGTTGTTGCGATGTCGCACACAATACCTCACGGCGGTCAGGAAGTTACTCGTGCCATATCATCTTCATCTGGTATAGATATCGCGCATGCGGAACAAGCTAAAAAAGAAGAAGGAATATCAGAAGACAAACACAGTACGCACCATGTCGCTGTTGAGACTTCGTTTTCAACGATTTTTGCAGAAGCAAAGCGTGTTCTTGTTCAGTTTGAATACGAGCATCATCGAACGGTCTCTTCAATAATTCTTACCGGTGGTGGAGGTGTTACCAAAAGACTTGGAGAATATGCAAAAGAATTCTTTTCTGTCGAAACGCGCGTAGCAGACCCTTTTGCAAAGACACAGGCTCCGGCGTTCATCAGGTCTGTTTTGAAAGAAATAGGTCCGGAATTTTCAGTTGCTGTTGGTGTCGCGTTGCGTAAACTGGAAGAACTTCCATAAAATTTCGTTTAAAAATAGTCACTGTGTATAACTTTTATAGGAGTCATTGAAGCAACCCCGTATACTAAACTTTATATGGATGCTCCTTTTCATGCGCCCACATCGTTTGTACCGCGTCCTACGGTCGGGCCTTCTTCAACAAACCCTCGGCAAACACATATCGATTTTTATGGGGTGCTTGTATTTTTTGCGTACGGTGCGCTCCTCACCACTATTTTTGCAAGCATAGGTGTTTTTAGTTACGAACGTATTTTGGAAGGAAGAATAGCAACACAGCAAACATTGCTTAACAAAGCCAACAAAACAGTCGATACAGGAATGGCACAAGACTTCATACATTTGCGCGACCAACTAAGTTCTACCAAGTCACTTCTTGACGGGCACATAACTCAGTCGCGGTTACTAAATACTATCGACGCGACAACAGTACGTACAGTTTCTTTTAATTCTTTCTCGGTAAAAAAGCAAGATAATAAAAAGTTTGTTTTGGTAGCTACCGGGCTTGCGCATGATTTTGATTCGTTGGCGGCGGAAGCCAACGCACTTACTGCAGACGGTGCAATAACGAAAGTCGTTTTTTCCGGAATTTCGGTAAATAAAGACAACTCTGTAAATTTCAAACTTAATGCTGTCGTGTCTCCGAAGCTCGTTGCAAATTTTGGGGCTGTTGTAGCGCAAGAAGGGAATCCTTCGGATAATGCGCTAGCCGGTGCTGTAACGCAAACAGCGAGCTCTACAGCAAACGTACCTGTAATGCCACAAAAACCATGAGAAATTCAGGATTATTTATCGCTGTGTTGATATCTCTTGGACTATTTTTCGGTTACGTACAGCCAGAGTATAACGGTACTGTTGCCACTCTTAAAAAACAGCTTACAAGTGAAGCCAAAGCTCTCTCTGCGGTGAAGCAGTATAAAACCAAAACAGTAAGCCTCGGCGCGGAGCAAGCGCAGATTTCCGCAAGCTCTATAAAGAAACTTTCAATAGCACTCCCAAGCTCTATGAATACAACACAGCTTATATTCAAGCTTTCCTCCACAGCGGAGAGAGCGGGTTTTCTTCTAACAAATTTCAGTGTGTCTACGCCGTCTATAAGCAAAAAAACCACAAACGCGTATCGTACAACAACTATTCAAGTTTCTGGCTTTGGAACGTACAATGCTTTCCGGCAGTTCTTAAATAGTGTCGAACACAGTTTGCAAATTGTCGACGTGACAAGTTTTGCGATTAAGAGTTCTCACTCGGATAAAGATCGTAATTCCAACAGGTATTCGTATCAAATGACTTTACAAACGTACTGGTTACCGAAATAAATATTTTTATGAACAAAAAAAACATCATCAATGTTATTGTAATCGGAGTTCTTGCGCTCGTATTGCTCGGGGCGGGTTATTTCTATGTAAGCGGTAAGGGAGGTAATGAGCTTCCGATAACCATATCGGGTGTTGCAAGCACAACGCAGAAATTCCAAGCATTGGCAACACAGCTCTCACCGCTATCATTCAATACAGATATATTGTCAGATGCTCGGTTTGAGGCACTTCATGAGATGTCAGCACCATTTACAGATGTACAGAAAGGTAGAGTAGACCCGTTCGCACCGTTTTAGTGCGAGCAATAGATGTTTATATGAATACACTTGACGTACTTATACAGCAAGGTTTTTTAAAGAAAGAGGAACGTGCAATAATTGAAAAAGAGGTTCGAATGCACAATATTCCTCTCGAGGAAGCTCTGGCTAAATACGGTGTACCGATTGAAACAACTCTTTCTACGATTGCTAATTTTTATAATTTACCTTATAAGATTTTAAAAGATGCGGAAGTATCTTCGTCTGTTTTAAAATATATTCCGGAAGAGTCTGCAAGCCACTATCACTTTGTTCCTCTTGGTGTTGTTGATGGAGCTCTCGAAATAGGTATTACAAACCCGGACGATATGGAAGCTCTCGACGCTTTGCAGTTTATCTCCGGTAAAATCGGAATACCGTATCAGCTTTATGTAATTTCTTCAATAGATTTTAAAAAGGTGCTGGACTCTTATAAAAACATTACAGGTGAAATAGGCGAAGCTCTGTCTGAATTTGAAAATGATGCTGTTGGGGTCGCTTTGCAAGATCAGCATAAAAATCCAAATTCAGTTACGGCAAATAAAGAAAATAAAGACAAGGAAAAAGAAAATATTAAAGCGGATGCACCGATAACGAAAGTCGTGGCTACAATATTGCGGTACGCAGTTGAAGGAGGAGCGTCCGATGTTCATATAGAACCTTCTCCAGATAAGACACGGGTCCGTTTTCGTATGGATGGCAAACTGCATACATCGCTACAGCTCCCATCAAAAGCGCATCCTGCAATAGTTACGCGTATTAAAATACTTTCAAAAATGCGTCTTGACGAAAAACGAAAACCGCAAGATGGGCGTTTTTCCGCAACGGTAAGTAACAGGCGTATAGATTTTCGTGTCTCAACATTTCCAACGCAGTTTGGTGAAAAGGTCGTGATGCGTATTTTGGATCAAACAAAATCAAGAGATACGTTGGAGGCGCTTGGTTTGGAAGGTAAAAATCTTGAGATATTGCGTGCCTCAGTAAGACAACCGTATGGCATTGTTGTTATTTCAGGTCCTACTGGCTCAGGAAAATCAACGACACTCTTCGCTATTCTTTCAGAGATTGACAGCGAAACCAAAAATGTCGTTTCTCTTGAAGACCCAGTAGAGTATCAAATAAAAGGCGTTTCGCAGTCGCAGGTGCGTCCGGAAATTGGATACACTTTTGCAAACGGGTTGCGTTCTATCTTGCGTCAAGACCCGGATGTGATTATGGTCGGTGAGATTCGCGACAAAGAGACGGCGCAACTTGCTGTGCAAGCAGCTCTGACAGGTCACTTGGTATTTTCTACGCTTCACACCAACACGGCATCTGGTGCTATTCCGCGACTTATTGATATGGGTGTCGACCCTTATCTTATTGCTCCGACTGTTATTGCTATTGCTGGGCAGAGACTTGTTCGAACATTGTGTCCAAATGCAGGAAAACCTTTCCCCATAAGTGATAGTTTGCACATGCTCCTTGACAAAGAGTTTGAAGATTTGCCATCAGAATTTCGTACGGGACTACCACGATTCGAACATTTCTATCACGCTTCATCTACAACAGAGTGTCCAAACGGAACAAGTGGGCGTTTGGGGGTTTTTGAGATTCTAAGTATGGATAAGGATCTTGAGCATATAGTTTTAACAAAACCTACAACAGAGGATATATACACGGAAGCTCGTAAAAAAGGAATGATTACGATGCGCGAGGATGCTATTATTAAAGCACTGGCAGGTAAGATTCCTTTTGAAGAGGTAAATACACTTGGCGGTTCGGTCTTTTCGGAAAACAACGACGATATTAATTAATTTTATAATGTATGGCGACACCTTCCTATCACATCTTTCTTGTAGACGACGATCATTTTTTGCTAGATATGTACGTGCTCAAGTTTCGCAATGCCGGGCATGTGGTGACATCATTTAATTCCGGAGAGGAATTGCTTTCCGCGCTTCGAGAAAAACCAGAGATAGACGCCGTCTTGCTTGATATTGTTATGCCGAACATGGACGGTTTCCAGGTTCTTGAAGCGATACGAAAAGAAAGACTCATTAAAGATGCAAAAGTTATAGTTCTTTCCAATCAGGGACAAGACAGCGACATAGAACGCGCCAAACAATTTAATATAGATGGATACATTATTAAAGCTTCTGCTGTTCCTTCGGAAGTCTTGGAGAAGACAATCCAAATAATTGAAAACAAATCTTCATGAAGACTCCAACACAAAATATTATCGACTTACTCGATACCGTAGTTGCGGAAAACGGTTCAGATTTACATATTACCGCTGGACAGCATCCGCTTATTCGTATCGCAGGAACGCTGGTAGAGCTAACACAGCATCCGGTACTAACAGCAGAGGATACTGAAGCAATGTTTAAGAGTATTTTGCCTCCGGGAAGGTTAGAGATTTTTGAAAAAAACCAATCTGTAGATTTTTCATATGCTCATAAAGATAAATCGCGTTTCCGCACAAATGGTTATATCGTGCAAGGAAATATAGCAATTGCAATGAGACTTATTCCGCACGAAATACGTTCCTTTGAAAAACTTAATCTACCGCCTGTCCTCGAGGTTTTTGCACAGCGTAACCAAGGTTTTTTCCTTGTTGTCGGTCCTGTTGGTCAGGGCAAGTCAACCACACTTGCTTCGTTTGTCGAGCATATTAACACTACGCGTACAGAGCACATACTTACAATCGAAGACCCTATCGAGTATCTTTTTGAACAAGACAAATCACTGATACATCAACGCGAGATACACGTAGATGCCACCAACTTTCACACAGCCTTACAGAACGCCTTTCGTGAAGACGTAAATGTGATAATGGTAGGAGAGATGCGCGACTTGGAAACTATTTCTTCCGCTGTCACGGCGGCGGAAACAGGTCATTTGGTTTTGTCTACTCTCCACACAAACAACGCGGCGCAAACAATCGATCGTATAATCGATATGTTCCCGGCAAACCAACAAGGACAGGTGCGTGTTCAGCTTGCAAACTCGCTTGCTGGAATATTTTCGCAGAGGCTTGTCCCGCGGATTTCCGGAGGGCTTATCCCTGCGTACGAGCTTCTTATAAATAATAATGCAATCGCTAACCTTATTCGTGAAAAACGTACACACGAAATATCGACAGTTATTCAAACTGCCTCACAAGAAGGTATGATTGACATGGATCGGTATCTTTCCGAGCTCGTACAGCGTGGAGAAGTAACTGTAGAGCATGCCTATGAGCACGCTTTTAACAGAAAAGTCTTCGAAAGATATTTGTAATTATGCTTTTTACTTATCACGCACTTGATAAAGACGGGCATGAGCGAGGCGGTACAATAGAGGCTCTCTCAATGGACACGGCCGTTTCTTCGCTCCAGCGTCGCGGGCTTATTATTTCTGCCATTACTCCGGTTGGGAAGGGGTCATTGTTTTTGATGCAGATACCGCTTTTTAACCATATCTCCAATAAAGAGATTGTTATTTTGTCGCGACAAATTTCAACATTGTTTAATGCACAGGTTTCTGTGTTGCGAGTATTCCGTCTTCTTGCCAGCGAGATGGATAATCGCGCTCTCGCAGATGTTTTGACGCAGGTTGCAGACGATTTGCAAGGAGGAAGCACAATTTCAAAAGCACTTTCAAAACATCCTAAGGTATTTAGTCAGTTTTATATAAACATGGTTCGAGCCGGTGAAGAGTCCGGTCGTTTGTCGGATACTTTTGGTTATCTTGCGGACTATCTCGACCGTACTTACGCTGTTATGAGTAAGGCGGGGAACGCACTTATATATCCTGCGTTTGTTATCGCCACTTTTTTCGCCGTTATGGCGCTTATGCTCACGCTTGTTATCCCGCGAATCAGCTCGATACTTGTTGATTCCGGGCAGTCCATACCTTTTTTTACAAAGCTTATTATCGGGTTATCGAACTTTCTCGTTCATTACGGGATATTCTTGCTGATTGCAATTGTCGTAGGGTCATTTTTTGGATGGCGCGCGATTCAGACATCGGACGGGCTTTATGCTTTTGACAAATTTAAACTATCCATACCATACTTGGGCAATTTGTATAAAAAACTATACTTGTCGCGCATTTCGGATAATTTTTCAACAATGCTCCTCTCGGGTGTGCCGATTGTTGAGATACTTCATATCACAGGAGATGTGGTTGATAATGCCGTATATAAAGATATCTTAAGAAAGGTGGAAGATTCTGTAAAAGGTGGCTCATCTATTTCCGATGCTCTTGGCAGACACCGTGAAGTTCCGGGTATTATGGTGGCGATGCTTCGTGTTGGGGAAGAGGCTGGTGATATGGGAGGCGTGCTATCTACTCTTTCAAAATTCTACTCACAAGAAGTGGTAACCGCGGTAGATACTTTGGTCGATCTTATTGAGCCGATAATGATAGTGATGCTTGGGCTTGGTGTGGGAACACTTCTTGCCGCGGTGCTCATACCTATTTACAATCTCGCCGGAGCTTTCTAATAAACAAGATAAATAAATTATCCGGTCAAGGATGAAAGCTTGCTCGAGGCATTAATGTAAATACAATTCATGTTCGTTTTCTTTGCCTGTTTTTTGTTTTGTTGAAGTTGAGTTTTTAGTTTATCCACACCCATGCGTGTAACTCGGAAAATATGGCGTACAATATAAATTAACGGAATATTTATTCATAAACTTTATTCCGAGTGTAATATAACTTCATTAATTTATGCATAAAGAACATTCCGCCCAGAGCGGTTTTACCCTCATCGAACTTCTCGTCGTCATTGCCATCATCGGTATCCTTTCGTCAGTTGTGCTCGCTTCATTGAACACAGCACGACAGAAAGGTAACGATGCAGCAGTGAAGTCGAACCTTGCCACTGTACAGACACAGGCACAACTTTATTATGACGACAATAGTAATAAATTCAGTTCAACAGGAGCTGCTGTAAACGGTACGGTAGCTTGTGATGTTGCCAGCACAATGTTTAGTAGCCTAGCTGTGCCCCCAACAATCTTTAACGCTATAACTTCTGCAAATGGTGCTTCTGTTAATAGCGCAAATACTGTATGTAATATTGACGCTACAGGACAGGATTACGCAATTGCGGTGGAACTAAGCACAACCAAATACTGGTGTGTTGACTCTACAGGTGTAGAGCGAGTAATATCAGCTACTCTCGGTAGCACTGCTATTGCTTGCCCAGCATCATAGTTCTCTAACATCGTTCTTAACAAAAACCCGCTTGCGGGTTTTTGTGTTTTTAAACAGGTTATTGTATAAAAGGGTTTGGTTATTTTGGTTGTAGGCTCTACACTATAGATACTATGGTATTTGTTTTAGGAACGTTCTTTTTTGTCCTCGGAGCTATTATTGCCAGCTTTGTTGGTGTTGTTGTCGGGCGCTTTGGAACAGGGGAGTCGTGGGTTTCCGGGCGTTCTCATTGTGATTCTTGTGGCGCGCAACTTTCCGCTCGCGATCTGTTTCCTGTGATTTCGTGGCTGGTTTCAAAAGGGCACTGTCGTTCGTGTGGTTCGCGGGTGTCTGCGTGCTCTACCATTGCAGAGGTTGTCCTCGGAGGGCTGTTTGTAATTTCGTATTTGCATATCGGCATTTCTGTCGCGCTTTATGTTTTTCTGGTCGCGATTTCGTTTCTCGCTCTTATTGTGCTTTATGATTTACGCCACACTCTCATACCCGGAGTGTTTTCCGCACCGTTTGTTTTTTTGAGTATTCTTTTTGCAGCACTTAATTCCAGCGACGTGCGTTCTTTCGGTATTGTGTTTCTTGTCTCCGCAGGTCTGGCTCTTATAATCTTTGCAATCCACTTAATATCTCGCGGGCGTGCAATGGGTCTCGCCGATGTTCCGGTTACTTTTGGGCTAGCTTTAATAGCTGGACCTCTTGCGTTTTCGGGATTCATATACTCTTTTTGGGTTGGAGCAATTATCGGGATAGGTATTTTATTGCGTACTCCGAAGGGGCACCGAATGGGTATTGAAGTTCCTTTCGCTCCTTTCTTGGCGGTAGGGTTTTTAATCGCGTTTTTTATAGGGTTAAATGTTTTCACATTTATTATATGAATCTTAAAACCGTACATCGCGGGTTCACATTGATTGAGCTCCTTGTGGTGCTTGCGATAATAGGTGTTTTAATGGCAGTCACAGTCACTGGACAAAACTCGTTCGGGGCATCAACAATACTTTCAAGTACTGCATATGATATGGCTTTGTCTATACGCCAAGCTCAGGTTTACGGAGTGGCTGGTAAGGGTGACGTTTCGTATGGATATGGTGTAGATTTCAACAGAGCGACAGGTGGAAGCTATGTTCTTTTTAAGGACGCGTATCCGACTTCTGCCAGTACATGCGCATCTGTTAATCCAAACGAGCCGATAGATGCTCCAAGTACAAAACATGGGGATTGTTTGTATGACAACGCAGGTACGGAAACAGTACAAAAAATCAGTATAAATAATGGTATTGTAGTTACTAATTTTTGTGTTTACAAAAACTCCGGAGCTTACTGCTCTAATACCGGTACAGATAGAATAAACCAAATGGATATATCGTTTATACGTCCGAAAACCGATGCGATAATTTACGCAGAAAAAAGTGGTTCGTCAGATCTTGTTACGGATGCCGGTAGTGCGTGTATTAAAATATCAAAATTTGGAGGAGTTCGTTACATCGTAATCGATAAGGTCGGCACGATAGCCGTCTTGCAAGAACCTGGAACGTCGTGCCAAAATATATGAGTATGTTTTCTAAATTCTCAGGAAGAGACACTTTCGGCATGAACGTTTTTAGAAAATACAAGTTTGGTGGATTTACCTTGATTGAGATGATGGTTGCAATAAGTCTTTTCAGTGTCGCGATTCTGCTTATCTCTGGTGCTTATATAGCATTGCTTTCGGCAAACAGAAAAGAGCGTATATCTACAGACGCAATCAATAATATTTCAACGGCAGTCGATAGCATGGTGCGTGATATTCGAACAGGTTCATGTGCTGTTGGTCAGTGTATTTCCGGAGAGTACTCGCATTTTACTTTTACAAATTCGGACGGATGCACTGTGACATACGAGCTTGACGCTTTAACAAGTCAAAAACTGGAACGAACAAATTCTTGTACGGGAGAAACTGATATGCTAACTAATCCAAATGCCGTATCAGTATCGAATCTAACGTTCAGTACCTATTTATTTAAAGAAACAAGTACAGTTACTAACGCCAGTGCGGAACAAGTATGGGTAACTATTCTCGTTACTGGTAAGACACCACCGGCACCAAGCACTCCTCCGCAAACTTTTCATATTGAGACCGGAGCAACAATGCGTAGTATTAATGTCCTATGATGCAACACAAAAAAACATCAGGTTTTACTCTTATAGAAACGCTTGTTGCAATAACACTACTTTCAATTGCGATTACGGGTCCTTTTATCACCGCAGAAAAAAGTATTGAGGCTGCAAATATTGCCAAACATAAAATGACGGCGTCATTTCTTGCTCAAGAGGGTATCGAGCTGGTGCGAACAATGCGTGATAACGCATACATTACAGGTTGTTTTTATGACGGTGGGTATACGGCATGTAAAAATTGGTGGGGAGGTTTTACAAGTAATGATTATGACGGTGGTAAATATAATATATTGCAATGCGAAACGCCGGGAAGCTCTTGCGCAGTTGACGCGAGTGCTGTGTCTGTGGGGGGTGTTGGGTTTGGCACCGGCTCAATAACAGCATGCGTTTCGTCTTCGTGCGGGGAACTGTATCTAACTTCAGATGGGCGTTATACGACAGACTCTACAGGGAATACAAAAACTTCTTTTAAGCGCGTTGTGTCTGTAACAAATATATCTAATACGGAAATTTCCGTAACATCTAAAGTCGAGTGGTCGACACATGGCAAGTCTTATTCAGTGTCTGCAATCGACCATCTTACATCATGGTATTAATTTATATATGAAAAAAAATATAAAAGTGTTTTTTCCAAACAAGCAAAGCGAATCGGGTATTACTCTCTTGATAGCTGTTATTTTTACATCTGTAGTACTTACAATCGGGCTTACACTCGGCTCGCTCGGATATAAACAAGTCTTGCTTGCATCGACAGAAGAAGCTTCACAAAATGCTTTTTACGCGGCAGATGCCGCTCTTGAGTGTGTGCTTTACGCAGATCAGCAACAGATTGCTTTTCAAGGAGGCACCGGTTCGTTTCCAAGCGGCTCCATAACATGCAATGGGAGTCAGGTTCCTTTTCCGGCACCAACAGTCGCTACACAAGGCTCATTTTCATGGAATAAATATGTTATGACAATGAATAATATGGGTGCAAATATTTGTGCAAAAGTGGTTGTTTACAAAACACAATCTACAGATACCGGGAACACAACATATCTTTTTTCAAGCGGATATGATAATGCAAATTGTGATACATCAAGCAGAACAACTGTACGGGGTATTGATATGCAGTACACTTCGTTGTAAAAACATACTATATGACAGTTCCAGTTTCTATACGTTCTCGAGTTGCAAAGCTTCGTAAAACAATAGCAAATTATCGTAAGGCGTATCACGAGCAAGACGAATCCCCGATATCTCCGGATGCGCTCGATTCCTTGAAACACGAGTTGACTCAATTGGAAGACGCGTATCCTGATCTTCTTACAAAAGACTCACCGAGCCAAAAGGTAGCCGGAACAGTATTGCCGGAATTTGTAAAAGTAAAACACGAGGTAGCGCAATGGTCTTTTAATGATGTTTTTAACGAGGAAGAGCTACGCCTTTTTGATGAGCGTGTTCGGCGTGTTCTTTTGAAATCCGGATACACAAAAAAAATCTCATATGACTGCGAGCTAAAAATTGACGGCTTGAAAATCGTGCTGACGTATCGTTCCGGCAGGTTTGTGCTGGCTGCAACGCGCGGAAATGGTGTTGTGGGAGAAGACGTTACGCATAATATTCGTACTATTGCGAGTGTGCCCGAGCATCTTTCGCGACCGATTGACATTATTGTCGAGGGCGAAGTGTTTATGACACGTTCTGGTTTTGAAAAATTAAACGCATTACGCGTAAAAAAAGGTGAACCGCAATTTGCAAACCCAAGAAATGCCGCCGCGGGCTCTATTCGCCAGCTTGATTCTGGTATTGTGGCAAAAAGACCGATAGAATTTTTTTGCTACGATCTTGCAAAGACAAGCGAACCTTTTCCAAAGACACAAACAGAAGAACTGAAGGAGCTTTCAAAGCTCGGTCTTCCTGTAAACAAACACGCAACGCGCGTAAACTCAATTGAAGAAATAATCGCATTTTGGAAAAAGTGGCAAGGGAAAGCGCGCGATAAAGAGGATTATCAGATTGACGGAGTTGCGATAAAAATTGACTCACACGAAGCCCAAGAAATATTAGGGTACACAGGGAAAGCTCCGCGTTTTGCGGTGGCTCTTAAATTTCCGGCAGAGCAAGTTACTACGATAATTGAAGACATTACTCTACAGGTGGGGCGTACCGGAGTGCTTACGCCGGTAGCTCATTTAAAACCTGTGACAGTTGCAGGAACAAGTGTTGCTCGAGCGACACTTCATAATGAAGACTTTATACTTGAAAAAGATATTCGTATCGGCGATACTGTTGTTTTGCAAAAAGCAGGGGATATAATTCCGGAAATTGTGCAAGTTTTGAAAGAGTTTCGTACAGGTAAAGAAAAAAAATGGAGGTTCCCAAAAGTATCATCGCAATGCGGTGGAGATGGTTTAATAGAACGAATACAGGGAGAGTCTGCTCATAGATGCGCCATTGCCGGTTCATATGCACAACAAAAAAGGAAACTCGCACATTTTGCAGGGAAAAGCGCTCTTGATATAGACGGTATGGGTACAAAGACGGTGGAGCTGCTTCTTTCAAAAGGTCTTGTAAGTGACTTTGACGATTTTTTTGAAATAACCGAGGATGAACTTTTAGACTTGCCGGGTTTCAATAAAATATCTGCACGTAATCTTGTGCGAGCTGTTTATTCTGCTCGTAGGGTTACGCTCGACAGGCTGTTGGTAGGTTTGTCTATTCCGCATGTTGGTGAAGAAACGGCTCGAATTCTTGCGCAGAAGTTTTTAATGCTTAAAAAGATTGAAAACGCTTCAAAGAAGCAGATTGCAAAAATAAACGGTATTGGCGAGATTGTTGCGGAGTCAGTTATTAAGTGGTTTGCGGATTCTGTAAACAAAGCCATGTTAAGACGTCTTTTAAAACACCTTATTGTGCGCAGGGCGGATGCCCCGACACAAGAAGGAATATTTTCCGGAGAGAATGTGGTTGTAACCGGTACACTTGAGAATTTTTCACGTGAAGAAGCTGAAAAAGCCGTTCGATCTGCGGGCGGGTCGGTATCGAAAACTGTGTCAGGCAAGACTTCGTTTGTTGTTGCCGGTAAAAATCCGGGAAGTAAAATTATAAAGGCAAGAGCTCTTGGTGTGGCTGTTATTTCAGAAGGAGAATTCCGCGCTCGGCTCGGTTTGTGATACAGTACATTTATTATGGTAAAAGTAGAGGAAGTAAAACATTTGGCGGAACTGGCGCGTATTTCAATTTCCGAGGAAGATTTGCCGGGGCTTGTTAAGGATTTCGATAGTGTTTTAGCTTATGTTGGACAGCTCGAAGAGCTTACGATTCCCGAGTCGGCAACAACAACAGCACCTCTTTTAAGAAACGTTTTTCGTGAGGACACCAACCCAACACCGACAAATACAAACACCGAAAAAATAGTAAAAGCGTTTCCGAAAAGTAAGGGTAATTATCTTTTGGTAAAAAAGATACTTGAAAACCCCGATAAATAAAATATGGATAAAAAAATAAATAAACTTACGGTTATTGAGGTGGCGCGCGCGCTTCGCGCGCGCGATTTCTCTGTACGAGAACTTTGGGATGCTGTAACTCTTTCAATAAAAGAAAAAAATGATGAATTTTTTGCGTATCTGGAACTTTTCCCCGCAGATGACACGGCGATTGAAAATGCACAAAAACGAATTGATACAGAAGTAGAAAATGCACCGCTTCTTTGCGGTATTCCAATGGCGATAAAAGATAATATTTTAATAGAAGGACATACTGCCACATCCGCATCTAAGATGCTTGAAAATTACACCGCTTCATATACCGCTACCGTTATTCAAAAACTCAAAGAAGCCGGAGCTCTTTTTCTTGGGCGTACAAATATGGACGAGTTTGCAATGGGTAGCTCTACTGAAAATTCAGCGTTTGGTACAACAAAAAACCCGCATGACACGACACGTGTTCCTGGCGGTTCTTCCGGCGGTTCCGCGGCAGCGGTTTCCGCAGATATGGCTATTGTCGCACTCGGTTCCGATACAGGTGGGTCTATTCGCCAGCCAGCGTCTTTTTGCGGGCTCGTAGGTTTGAAGCCGACATATGGAGCTGTGTCACGATATGGTGTTATGGCAATGGGTTCGTCGCTCGACCAGGTGGGACCACTTGCAAAAACGGTAGATGATGCAGAAGTTCTTTTTGAAACTATTCGCGGAATAGACGCAAAAGATTCCACAACAATACCGGACAACCTTTATCCGAAACGCAATGTTCCGGAGAAATTACGTATAGGAGTACCGTATGACCTTTTGAAAAAAGGCATCGACAAAGACACTCTTGAGCGCTTTGAAGAGACTCTCGAAGCTCTTAAAAAAGCGGGGCATACGCTAGTAGAGGTCTCTCTCCCGACCAGCAAATACGCCCTTCCTGTTTATTATGTAATCATGCCCGCAGAAGCGTCAACAAACCTGGCTCGCTTTGATGGTGTGAGGTACGGTTTTTCAAAAGAAGGGAAGTCTTTGCTAAACGATTATCTTGAAACGCGCTCTGAAGGTTTTGGAAAAGAAGTACAACGCAGGATTTTGCTTGGTACCTTTGTACTTTCTTCCGGTTATATAGATGCTTATTATCGTAAGGCACATGTCGCGCGCAGTGTTTTAACGAGCGAGTTTAATAATGCTTTTAAAGAAGTGGACGTGATTGCTGTGCCAACATCGCCTTCCCCGGCTTTTCGTTTCGGCGAGAAAAGCGATCCCGTCTCTATGTATATTGAGGATATTTTTACAGTAACCGCAAACCTAACAGGAATGCCGGCGCTTTCCGTACCGATGAATACGATTACGCGGGACGGAGTCAATCTCCCTATCGGAATACAATTTACAGCTCCGCATCAAGCGGAAGAAATACTTTTTACAGCAGGTCGTGCAGTTGAAGGTATTCGCAATAAATGATTTCCACGAGTTTTTAATCTTTTAGAAAAATTGCACGGTTTGCGATGTATACTAAAAAGTAATGCCACCTCCAGGTTACACCTCACTTAATATAGAGTACGTCTTTCGTGTTCTGTATGAACTTGCCACAAACTCTCATTTATATATAGGAGAATTCAAACCGATACTTTTGGTTTTGTGGCAGATTGTTATGGTTGTTGGGTACGTGCTTTCTGCCGGAGCGTTGTTTATCATAGCGTATTCGATAATGCAGGTCTCTGAAATACGAAGACGTGAGGTTTTGATGTACGGGCCTTTGCCAAAACCAAGTGACGAGATTCCTCTTGGAAACCCACGTTGGCAACAAGTATTGGAATATCTCTCAAGCACGAACCAAAACGATTGGAGACAAGCGATAATCGAAGCGGATATTATGCTCGGGGAAATACTGACGCGCCAAGGATATAAAGGCGAGACGATAGGCGAACAGCTAAAGCAGGTGGAACCGTCCGATTTTGATACACTTAACGATGCGTGGGAGGCGCATAAAGTACGAAATGAAATTGCGCACGCCGGATCGGCTTTCGCTATTTCAGACACACTGGCAAAACGTACGATTGCACGTTACGGAAATGTTTTTCACGAGTTCAGGTTTATTTAGATTTGCAAAAAAATATTTTTTGGGTATACTTTTAGTTATCTAATAAAGATAGCGGGGTAGAGGAGAGGTACCTCGGGGGGCTCATAACCCCCAGACGCCGGTTCAATTCCGGCCCCCGCAACAAATAATGTAAAGTTGGTACGAGAAAAAGAATCTCACAAACACTATCGGTGTTTGTGAGATTCTTGTATTATATATGTATGACATACAATGACTTACTGAAAGAGCTCTCGTGGCAACCGATAATTAAAAACCCTCCGGTGCAAAAAGCCACACATATTGTTGTTGGCGGAATGGGCGGTTCCGCACTTCCCGCAGACGCAATGCGTTTCCTTGATTCGTCCGTTTCTGTTTCCGCTCACAGAGACTACGGTCTTCCCGAGGTTTTGCCAAAAGATTCTCTGTGTGTCGCCATCTCTTTTTCCGGTAACACAGAGGAAACTCTTTCGTTTGCACATACTGCGTTAAAACAAAGTTTACCTCTTGTCATCATTTCTTCTGGAGGAGAGTTGCTTTCGTTTGCTGAAAAAAATACGCTTCCTTTTATAACGGTTCCAAAAGGAGAACAGCCGAGAAATGCAATGTTTTTTCTTTTGCACTCGCTTATCGCCCTTCTTTCTTTTGCAGGCAAGCAAAATCTTCTCGAGGACTTTAATGCAATTTCATTTAATGAAAAAAACGCAAACGAAACAGCGCAGGCACTTGCGAATACGCTTGCGGGGAAACTGCCTATTTTTTACGCTTCGAGACGAAACGGCTTTCTTACATATATGTCAAAAATTCTTATGAATGAGACGGCAAAAACTCCGGCATTTACAAACGTATTTCCAGAGCTAAACCATAATGAGATGCAATCGTTTGATACCTTTGCTCCCGAGGAGGTGGGGAAGCTCTCGCGGTTCGTCTTTTTGCGAGATAGCGAAGATAATCCGCGTATTGTTCGACGTATGGATGTTCTTAAAGAGCTGTTTGAAAAACGCAATAGAAGTGTTACGGATATTGCTATTTCCGGTGCCACCAGAATGGAAAAACTTGTGAGCACGTGGTTTGTGATGTATTTAACTGCGCGCTCTATGGCTTTGGTGCGAAATGTAGACCCAGACAGTGTTCCTATGGTTGAAGATTTCAAGAAACGCCTATGAGCAGAATTGTATTTGATATAGGTGGAACCAGTATGCGCGTGGCGAAAAAAGCCGGCGAGTCTGTTTCAGGTGAACAAAAAAACACAACACCACAATCTACTACGGAAGCATTTTCCGTACTCGTTGAAAGCATTTCTTCGGTTTCCGGAGAAGATAAAATAGAGTCGATTGTCGGTGGTGTTGCCGGAGCTATCGACAAAAAAGGAACGATTATTACTTCGCCTAATCTGCCGGAATGGAATGGCTATCGTCTCGGTGCTAATTTAGAGGAACATTTTAAGGTGCCTGTCATCATTGAAAATGACGCAAATCTTGCAGGGCTTGGCGAGGCACTTTATGGAGCTGGAAAGGGTTTTGGTATTGTGGCGTATATGGGTATCGGCACAGGGGTCGGCGGAACGCGTATTGTCGATGGGGCGATTGATAAAAACGCAATCGGTTTTGAACCAGGGTGCCAGATAATAGAAGCACGCACACATACTACTCTTGAAGAAGCGGTCGGTGGTTTTTCGCTTGCACGAAAATATAAAGCGTCACCAAAAGATATTTCTCGCAGTGTTTACGAGGAATTAACACCACTTCTTTCTGTAGGAATTTGGAATATGATAGTGCACTGGTCTCCGGACATTGTTGTGCTTGGCGGGTCTCTTATAAACAATAAAGATGCATACCTTATAGAAGATATTATTCGCGAGCTTGAAAAAATACGAGTGACTTTGCCAAACCTCCCACGCATTTCGCGTGCAGAGCTTAATGATATGAGCGGGTTGTACGGAGCCGGAGCTTTGCCGATAAATACGCCCGACTAAGAGCTTTTTCCGGGCGTTATTTTTTGCATGATATATTTATATACACAGATATGATATCGCTTGATAGAAATGAGAGTTATTGGATATTTGACGAAGAGCTCGCAGGAATTGTGCTCCGCGCGAGCGAGAACACTTTTTCAACGTATCCGGATTACTCCATGTTGAAAAAAGCTATAGCAAAATATACGGGAGTTGGCGAAGAGCAGATTGCTATTACTCCGGGTTCCGATGCGGCTATAGAATATATTGCAAAAATATACGCGAGTAATAGTGAAGAGGTGGTTCTTCCTGTGCCGACATTTTATGGATACGAAATGACATTGCAAAAAATAGGAGCTAAGGTCACTCCTGTTGCGTACGAAGAAAAAGAGGGCAGGTTTGTTTTTCCACTGGCAAAGACTATTGAATTGTTAAAAAATGGTGACGAGAAAGTGCTTTTTGTTTGCCATCCGAACAATCCTTTAGGGTGTTCTTTATCCGAGGAGGATGTATCCGAGCTTGTTGGGGCGGTGACCAAAAGTAAAAACATGCTTATTGCGGATGAGGCGTATTTTGAATTTTCTCTCGGTAAAAGTTTTTTGCCGTACCTTGCGAACCTTCCGAATTTGATAATAATACGTACTTTCTCAAAAACGTTTGGGCTTGCCGGAGCTCGCCTTGGTTACGCGATAGCTTCACCGGATATAATTGCAAATATAGAAAAAAACATGCGCCCGTGGGAGGTCTCGCATCCGGGTGTTTCCGTGGCGCTTGCATTGCTTGAAAACGAAGACAAGATAATTGCACGCAGAAAAATCATGGTGATGGCAAGAGAAAGATTTGTTCGGAATTTGAATTTGCTTTCCGGTGTTAGTGCGTATCCATCTGAAACAAATTTTGTTTTAATACGAGCGCCGGGTAAAGCTACAGATGTAAAAGACGCTCTTCTTAAAAAAGGCATGCGCGTTGCGAGCGGTGAAAAGATGAGCAGTTTCCAAACGGCAAAACCGATACTTAAAGACACATTGCGAATAGCAATACCGGATTTAAGTACACAAGAGCTGTTCATAAAAACTTTAAAAGAATCCTTATAAAAACCGCGCTCCGCTAAAAGCGGAGCGCGGGCGCACGCAAACCAAAAAACTTATACACACCACGTACTATGCAACAGCGCAAGGCGGTTGTTATTATTAAAAATATGAATGATGAAAATCTGGGTGCACAGCCCACGCAACTGCTACCTTATAATAACAAAACCATCATAGCGGTTCTCGTGGTGCTCGTTGTTATAATCGCCGGCGGAGCCGGCGCCTTGGGAGCTTATTTCTATACGTCATCGCAAACGCCGCTCGTAACGCACACACCGGTGCCGGCGAACCCGACACCAGCACCTGTTATCGTACACACTATCGCAGGCACTGTGGTTTCGGTAAAAGGCGATACGCTTATTCTAAAACCAGGCAACCAAACCATAGCAAACCGCACTATTCTCATCACTTCCTCCACAAAAATAACAAAGACCTCAATAAAAAACCCAAAGGCTTTTGAAGCTAAGATGAAGGCGTTCATAAAAGCTCAAAAAGATGGGTCTAAAGCCACTCCGCCGAAACCGACTGTGGTCACAACCACTCTAAAAGCATCGGATCTCTCAGAAGGCGAGCACATCATCGTTTCATCAGCAAAAGACATAAACGGCGTGCTTAGTTTTACAGCCGACAAGATACAAGTATACGAAAATCCAACACTAAATATAAAATAATATGTTTAAACAACTACCATCCTTCACCGCCAAAACACTTTCACTTACAGTGGCTTTGCTCCTTACTTTCGGGCTTACCTATGCCTATGCAACATGGACAGAACCAAACACAGCACCGCCAAATGCAAATGCATATGCTCCACTAAACACAGGGCCGGATTCCCAGACGAAAACAGGAAGCATTACTTCTTCTGGTGATATCACAGCAAAAAACCTAAAGGCGACAGGTGACATTTACACCAACGGTGGCAAAATCTACGCTGGAAGCGGTGTCTATGTTAAGCAGTCTGGCAAGTGGATAAAACTAAAATTGGGAGGATCCACAGTAACGACATCAGCACCCTCGCTCCCCGGCCCAACGACATTTGGTTTTACAAACAAAGCGCAAACATATACCGTACCAGCAGGAGCCTCAGCTGTGAAGATACAGGTATGGGGTGCACAGGGCGGAAGCGGTAGTATTCATGCCAACAATAAGGGAGGAAAAGGCGGGTATGCCAAAGGCATTCTTGCCGTGCACTCTGGAGAGATGCTCCGTGTTTATGCGGGAGGGCAAAATGGATACAATGGTGGTGGGGGCTGGGAGATGAACCTCTTCGGGAACTTTTTCGGAGGTGGCGCTTCTGATGTAAGAGTTGGCGGAAATGGCTTAAACAAGAGGGTTATTGTAGCTGGAGGTGGAGGCAGTGGTGCCTGGGTTGGTAACGGCGGTAACGGTGGGGGCTATGCTGGTAAGAGCGGTTACTATATTTACGGTGGTTACGGTAGAGGGGGTACTCAAACCCATGGTGGTAGCTGTGGTTACTGCGGTAGCAAGGGATTGTTTGGTATTGGGGGCTCATCTAGTCACAATTCGGGGTATTTTCTTCCTGTCGCCGGAGGTGGCGGAGGCTGGTACGGTGGTTCTTCGGGTTCTGGCGGCGGAGGTGGCTCCTCCTACACCGGCAAAGTAAGTGGCGGATCCACCACAAGTGGAGTACGCTCAGGAAACGGCAAAGTTATCATCACTCCTA
>CAZYRK010000010.1:0-29174 GCA_964650475.1 uncultured Candidatus Saccharibacteria bacterium | reverse complement strand
TGATATCTAAAAACCAGCTAACATTAACTGCTAAAAACCTGTTTTGCGGACACTTTTGCGGACACTTAGTGTCGGCAAAGAGTTTTGCGTAGCATGTTTTGCGGACACTTAGTGTCCGCAAGTGGGATGTCAAACCAGCTAGCATTTGGGAAGGTCTAACCTTCCCAACTTATCCACAGCTAAAAACCTGTAGCCTCAGGGGTTTCGGTAGTCTTTTGCACATCTGGCACCGGTTGGTCTACATTATCAGAAGGTTCTTTGTAACCCTGTGTCGGGGTCGGCTCTTGTACTTGTTTTTGTGGCAACTCTTCAGACTCACCACCCTGTGCTTCAACCGCCGACAAAACCTCTCTTATTTTTGCTGCAATTTCTTCAACAGAAACTTCCGCCTTCACGAGGTAATCTTTTGCTCCGAGTGATTTTGCATGATCAATATCCTTTTGCTGTCCCAGATTTGAAACAATGATAATCGGAATATTGTGCATCGATATTTCCGGATGCGCGCGTATATGCTCCATAAAAGTAAACCCGTCCATGTCCGGCATCATAAGATCGAGGAGAATAAGCGATGGTGTGCTTTCTTTTAAAAGAGCGAGAGCCTCTTTACCATTACCGGCAAAAAAGACGTGGTACTTTCCGGAAAAAGTATGTCCTAATAAATTTTTGAGAATCGGGTCGTCTTCAACGACGAGGATTGTGGTTGCGTCCAACATATGCGTAATAGTATACAGTGTGAATGGTTATGTTGCCACTGGCAACGAGAGAGTAAATACGGTTCCTATACCGTTGGTATTTTCAGAAAAATTAAGGTCGCCACCGTGGTCAGTTGCGATTGTTCGCGCAATATAAAGCCCAAGCCCGTTTCCTTTATTTTCTTTTGCAATAGCGTTACTCGAGCGATGAAAGCGCTCAAAAATATTCGCCCTATCCGATGCTGGAATACCGATACCAGTATCTTTTACGTGCACGACTATTTTTTCATTACCAATAGCTTTTACATAGACACTTACAGAACCTCCTTTCGGAGTATACCGAATAGCGTTCTCGATAAGATTATCGAGAACCCATTTTATACGTTCACGATCTGCACGTGCCGGAGGCAGTTGTTTGTCTTTAAGAACCAATTGCAAATTAACATTTCTCTCCTCGGCGAAATGTTTAAAGTCTTCTACTTCCTTTATTATAAACTTTTGCATATCAAGTTTTACAAAAGTGTATCTGTATTTACCGGATTCTATACTGGAGATATCAAGTAGTGTGCCAACGGTGTCAACAAGGTCATGGCTTTTTTCTGTTGCAGCGGAGATAAGCTCTTTTTGTTCCGGAGTTGGATTGTCATTAAGAAGAGCTTCCAAAGCCCAGCGAATACCGGTTAAAGGTGTTCGTAATTGATGTGCTGCGGTTGAAATAAAATCTGTTTTTACACGTGCGTTTTCCGCACTACGTTTTTGCGACTCCAGCACACTTGCGGAAAAGGTTGTAAAAGACTTAACTAATTTTCGTATCTCGAGTGGTGTTATCCACGAAACAGGAATTATTATATTCCCACTATTTTCTGAAAAAAATTCAATCGACGCTGTAAGTTTGCGCAACGGTTGCTCAATAAGACGCACGACCACAAAAAGGAGTATCCCGATTACCGCAAGAAGTATCGAGACAAGTATAAATGCCGGCTGTACCATATATGAATACCCGGAACCACGCGGTAAAACGAAATCTCCATAAAACCATACGCTTCCATAGCCTGTTGCCGTTATAACTGCAAATACAAGAGCAAATAATGCGCGAAGTGACATGCTGTTAGCATACCAAACAATTACATTTTTTTTCACGCGAATGCACAGAAGTATTTTCAAAAACTTTTTTCTTCAAGTTTCCTTATTTCGTCTCGAATAATCGCAGCTGTTTCAAAGTCCAGTTTTTCTACAGCTTCCGACATTTGCATATGCTTTTCTTTTATAAAACGCTTCGGGCTTTTTTTGTAAAGTTCAGAGTCTGTCTTAAGTAATGACGCAACAACGGTATCGTGTTCGCTTCGCATGCTTTCCGCAATATCACGAATTTCTTTGTGTACGCTTTTCGGAGTAATCCCATGTTTTTTATTATATGCAATCTGCAATATTCGACGACGATTCGTCTCGTTTATAGCACGCGTCATAGAGCCAGTAATAACATCTGCGTATAGCAAAACCCTCCCGTTAATATTTCGCGCTGCGCGACCTATCGTCTGTATAAGTGCAGTCTCGCTACGCAAAAAACCTTCCTTGTCTGCATCGAGAATACCGACTAAAGAAACTTCCGGTAAATCGAGCCCTTCTCGAAGAAGGTTTACACCAACAAGTATGTCAAATTTACCTTTGCGAAATTCTGTGAGAATCGTAATGCGATCGATAGTCTTTACGTCACTATGTAAATACTCCGACTTTATGCCACGCTGTTTTAGAAAATCTGTTAGATCTTCCGCCATCACCTTCGTAAGAGTCGTCGCCAACACGCGCGAACCGCTCGCTATAGTTTTTTCCGCCTCATTAATAAAATCATTTACTTGCCCTTTATAGTCTCCTTCTTCCACTATTCCACGCACAACAAGCTTTGGGTCGATAAGCCCTGTCGGACGAATAATTTGCTCCACGACCTGCCCGTTCGGTGGTACTGAATGCTCTTTTTCATACGGTCCCGGAGTTGCTGTTGTGTAAACAGCTTTCCCAATATGTTCTTCAAACTCTTCAAACGTGAGAGGTCGGTTATCCCGCGCTGAAGGCAATCGAAAACCGAAATCAATTAAATTGTTTTTACGGGAACGGTCGCCCGCAAACATCCCAGAGATTTGCGGAACAGTTACATGCGATTCGTCAATTATTGTAAGAAAATCTGCCGTACCGTCTTTTTTATGCGGGAAATACGAAAGAAGTGTATATGGCGGTTCCCCCGAAGATCTTCCGTCAAAATGACGCGAGTAATTTTCGATGCCGTTTGTATACCCTATTTCACGAATGAAAGAAATGTCCGTAAGAGTGCGACGTTTTAATCTCTCTGCTTCAAGAGGTTTTTCTTCTCGCTTAAACTTCGCAAGCTGTGCATCGAGCTCTAACCTGATATCCGCAACAGCGCGCTCTCTTTCCTCTTCACTTGTAACAAAGTGTTTCGCTGGGAAAACAAAAAGCGATTTTGGTGTGCCTGTTTTTACGCGCGAGATAGCATCAAGTGCATCGATTGCAGAAATACAATCATTTTCATCAAAAACAATCCTATACAGTGTTTTCTCATTAACCGGCATAATCTCGACATTGTTGCCTATAGCGCGGAAATGCCCAGGAGAAAGATCTGCGTTAGTTCTTTCAAAATATATGCCGACAAGTTTTCGTATTATTTGCGCACGAGAAAGACTTTCTCCGACTTCCAATTTCAAATGTGTTTTTTTGTACTCTTCCGGAGAACCCAAACCATAAATCGCCGATACTGACGCTACAATAATCACATCACGTCGAGTAAGCAATGCTTGCGTTGTTGCGTGACGGAGCCGATCTATCTCCGCGTTTATCTGCGCCTCTTTTTCTATATATGTATCCGAATGAGCAATATATGCCTCGGGTTGATAATAATCATAATACGAGACAAAATAGTGCACTGCGTTTTCCGGAAAAAACTCTCTGTATTCTTGTGCTAGTTGCGCCGCGAGCGTTTTGTTGTGTGCGAGCACGAGCGTCGGCTTGTCATACGAAGCAATGATATTTGCCACAGTAAATGTTTTACCAGAGCCTGTTACACCAAGAAGAGTCTGATGACGCATTCCTTTTGCAAGCCCTTGTGAAAGAAGTTTTATAGCTTCCGGCTGGTCACCTGCCGGTTTGTATGGGGCATGTAATTTAAAGTTAGCCATTGTAATCTCTTATAAAGTCTTCGCGGTATTCGTCAAACTTTCCATTAAGTATGGCTTCACGAGCATTATCAACAAGCGAAAGAATAAAACCAAGATTATGCATTGAAGCAATCACCTGTCCGAGCAATTCATTTGACCTTAGCAAATGCGAGACGTATGCACGCGTAAACGTTTCAGTTCCCGGCACGACGGTTTCCGAATCAAGCTTGGTAAAGTCATTTTTATAAACACTGTTTTTCAGGTGTACGAGCCCGCGACGGGTATAAATTGTGCCATGTCTGCCCTGACGTGTCGCAGCGACACAATCAAACAAGTCCATGCCTCTGGCAATTCCCTCAAGCACGTCGCGAGGTTCACCGATACCAAGAAAGTGTCTAGGCTTTTCTTCTGGAAGTTCACTGGTTGCGACCTCTAGTGCAAAATACATATCCTCCTTACTAAAAGACCCTCCAATACCAAACCCATCAAAATTCATACTCGCAATTTCACGCGCACTCTCACGACGCAAATCTTCAAACCGACCGCCCTGTACGATACCAAAAATAGCCTGCTTTTTATTCGCCGAGATATTTTGTCGATGAGCTTTTAGAGAACGCTCCGCCCAACGGTGCGTGCGCTCCATTGCTTCACGTTGATATTCTTTTCCGTCTGTCGGAGCCGTGCACTCGTCAAAAGCAAAGAAAATATCCGCTCCAAGCTTCTGCTGTATCTCAACCGAACGCTCTGGTGTAAAGCGATGTAGAGAACCGTCAATATGCGAAGTAAAAGTGACGCCCTCATCATCGATAACCGCGAGCTGTCCATGTTGGCTCGCAACACTCTCGTCATATATAGCGACACCATGTTCGCGAGGCATCTCCTCTCCATGGGCAATTTTTGTAATAGTTTTTCCAAACGCAGATCCGAGAGAAAAAACCTGAAAACCGCCCGAATCTGTAACAGTCGGTCCACTCCACCCCATAAAAGTTCCGACACCTCCCGCCGACTGAACCACCTCTTCACCAGGCTGAAGATAAAGATGATATGTATTTGCAAGCACAGCTTGCGCTCCGATTTTATAAAGTAATTCAGGCAAAATACCTTTTACGCTCGCCTTCGTACCAACAGGAATAAAAGCGGGAGTTAAAATGGTTCCGTGAGGTGTCGTGAGTGTTCCCGCGCGGGCTTCGCCCGCGCGTTTGTCTATTGAAAAAGTTATTGCGCTCATGTGCTGACGATACCAGCAAAACACAGACTGCGCATCTTTATCGACAAATCTTTATATTTAACCTTGCTTAATACCGATTAAGAATCTCTAAAATGTTGTTAGCCAGTATTTCAAATTCTTTTTTTGACTGCTCCAGATTTTCTTTTGTTCCTTGTACATTTTCAAACCCGTCAGATACTGGATTAAGATTAAATATCGCCTTATTTTTTATTTGAGCCAGAGGAGGTAGTTGACCGTAATCCTTAATTAAAGCAAGTTCAGACTTCCAGGACTTCTCAACCAAACCGTTTTTGCAATGTTTTTCAGAAAGATATTTTTTAATAAAACTCGGGATTTTACCAATCCACTCTTCATTATTCTTTATGGGTTTTTTAGAATACTGATTATAAGAATTCACAATATAGCCGATAAACAAACCATCTCCATCTAAAACCTTGTTATGTGAAATCTCTTTATCTTTTGCCAAAACCTTTGCCGTCTTTTTCCAATTATCTTTCCAGCTTTCAAAAGTGTTTCCTAGATTTTCAATTCCTTGAACAGAAAAAGCGTCCGGCATAAGAGGTGTTAAGAAATAATCCGAGCCTAAAAAAATAATTCTATTTAACAGATTTAAATTCGGTGACGTATCTATAATAAAAATGTCGATTTCTTCATTTAAGCCTTTTTCCGTTAAAAACCTATCGATAGCACTAGTACTAAAAAAGCCCATCTCATTTCCTTGCGCCGCTTCACCATAAGCTGATATTAAAGAATTCTCATATTCAGACAGTTTCAAACTTCCGGGTAAGATAAACAGGTTTCCTGTTTTACCCACATTGTAAAAACTAATACTTTTGTCAATATCGGCTCCGCCCTTCACAACCCCCTCGAGAACGCTGTAAATTGTTTTCTGATTATCCGAAAAAAGATTGTTTTCAAAGGAATCTCCCAGAGATATTCTGGACAAATTACACTGAGGATCTAAATCAACCAAAACGGTTTTGTAACCCTTTTCTGCAAATTTAACTGCGGTATTGTAAGCTAGTGTCGTTTTGCCGACACCTCCTTTGTTATTAAAAAATACCAGTTTTTTTGTTCGAGTAAATTTCATATATACATATATAGTATATCCTCAAGTATTTTTAATCAAAATACTAAAACCTAAAACTATAGTAATAAAAAAACACTCTCCACGTGGTGCGTTTAATTTGGAAAAAGATACTTTCCAAATTAAACGCACTTTGTAAAGAGTGCTACCAAACACTAAAGAACTGGCGGGGGCATGTACCCTGCACTTTCTTCTTCCGAAGAAGGCTTTTTTACTGCGTGTTTTTTTGCGCCAGACTTCGGCGCGAGCAAAACAGTTTTTGAATTGTCTTGCTGAGGCGCGAGCTCCGCATGACTTTCTTGCGGAGCGGGCTCTTCCGGCGATACCTGTTTCGCACTATGCTTCGTGCGAATATATGCCGGATAAACGTAGATGTCTTTAAGACCCGAACGCCTCACAAAGTCCCGCGTGCAGGAGCCAACGATACTAACATCGTTATAGCTCCACAGAGTAAGACCATATGCAGCACCACTGAGTGCTCCTGCGGTCCCACCATACTGAAAATATCTGTGGAAAATTGCACCCGGAAATGCCAGGGCGCCAAGACCAATACCGGCTCCGCCGGCAAGCCCATATACCGCAGCAGAGCTTCCAACCGTCTCTGCCGGAGAAGATAACTGTGGAGCAATTTGCAATTGGCAAGTATCTGCCATCTGCTTAATCACTTTCCACTCTCTCCTTGTGGGGTATTTCGTACCCCCGGGTGCCGGAAATTTCACGACCACGATCTTTGTCATCGGGTCGTTCGAAAACCCGTTGTAAGCACCGACAGGTGCCATGCCACAGCCTGTTAAAAACAGAGGGAGCACAATGCACCCCCAAATGAGACTACGAACACCTTTTTTAGTACCCATAACAAACCTCCTTTGGTTTTGTTTTGATTATTTTTTTAGGAACAGCCATTAAGGTTTATATCATAGATAATAGGAAAAGTAAAGGGCGCGTGCCTTGGCACGCGCCCTTTACTTTTCCTACCGTTTTTACTTATTTTGTCGCTTGCGAGACATTCAAAAGAGTTATCACAAAGGTGAGTGTGGAATTTGCCGGGATAGAACCGATAGCATGATTGCCATAGCCGAGTTCCGGCGGAATAACGAGTTTTCGTACACCGCCAACCTTCATACCTGCGACACCCTTATCCCACCCAGAAATAACCTGACCGGCTCCGAGAGTAAATGTAAATGGCTTTCTTCCTTCTTTGTTTGTGGAATCAAAAACAGTGCCGTCCGAAAGAGTACCTACATACTGCACCGTGACAACATCTCCTTTCTCTGCAATTACTCCAGTACCAACAGTTTCATCAGTAATTGAAAGTTCGTTTGAGTTTGGTGTTGTTTCTTGTGTATTGTTTTTAGAATTCATATTTGTTGTTTGTTCAGTTTTTATTGTTTTATCAGAAGCAATATTCTGTTGTTTTGGAAAAAGAGCCTGCCCATAAAAAACAAGCCCGAGAGTAACTGTAAGTGCCAGCGCGACCGCAACAGCTGTAGAAGTATTCATAAGTCGATAATATAAATTATTTATTATTAGGTATTAATTGGATTGTGTTGCCGTTTCCTGTATCTCAAGTGCTGAAATATCTTCAATCATTTCACGCACCACTTCAAGCACAATATCATCCGCGTTCTCCACATGCTCTTTGAGAAACCTTACCACTTCATTCTCATCAGCGCCTTTGTCGACAAGCTTGGAAAAAGCATCTTTTGTCGGTTCATCCATCTGCTCTACAAACCGAGCGAGAGATCCTTGGAATATTGTGCTTGAAACATCGGCGAGTAGTTTCTCTTGTTCCTCCGGAGAGTACGCAGAAACATTCAACACTGAAAGAAGTGTTTGAACTGAAGAAGCAACTGGTGTGGTGTTCGGCATACAAAATATTGTACTCTATGGCGTCACAGATTGCATCGGCGACAGCGCCTCAGAATGTATAACTTCTCCGTATTCGGGGCGCACCGACACACCGACTCTACCGGCGCCTTGCGAGAAGTTAACCATTTTCAATGCGTGTCCTTGACCTACGTCCGGAAAGAGCACGGACTTGCCCGGGTTTGAATGTAGCCAATTATAAGCAACAAACGAACGCGCATTAAAATCACCTCCGTACGCAACCGTATTTCCATGAGTATCCATATAAAGATGCGCTTCGTGAACAGGTATTGCTACATTGTGCGCACCTATCTCAAACACAGGCCCATGTGTTTGCGCTACTTTTTGTGCGCGATCCAAAAATTTCGCCAACGTCTCATTATTTTCCGGTCCGACACCAGAACGACCAACAACATCTACCAGTTTATCGTGCAATGCCTTAGAAACATGTGGGGAATTATAAACGACTTCAGAAACAGGAGTGTTTGCGTATTTTCCAAGCTCGTTGGGCTGTAACAGCTTTTCAATTTCGTGATGTAAGCCTGTTGTTGTACCTGCAATATTCGCAGAGGCTTCCGCCGGAGCTCCGGCGCCGTGCGCCATATGCTTTTGTACACCTGTAACTCCTGCCGTGTGTAGTTGTGAATTTCCATGAACAGCAAGCGGTGTTGGTTTAATATTGGCAGGTATACTTTGTTGAACAGTGTTATGAGAAACTGCAGATACGGTATGAGGCGGTACTGAGGCGGAAGATTTTACATGTGAAATATCGTGAGTGTAGTGCCCATTAAATTTATCAAATGACGACACTTTCTGTATATGACCTGTGGCGTCCTCCGCGAGAACATGCGCGGTAGTGTGACTCCCCTCAAAAACCAAGCGCCCGCTTGCCGGGTTATACTCGAGTTTATCGCCCAAATGCATCAAGCCACTTTCGTGTGGTTTTGCAAAACCAAACTCTGTTGAAAGTTTATGAAGTGGTGTGTTTAAAATATGCTGTGCCTCCGGAGGAGCTTTTGCAGGGTCAGGATAAAGCGCGCGTAGCTTATGTTTTAAGTCACCAAAAAGAGCATCTGCTCCTTCTCCGTGTTGGTCTATGTGAGCGACTACGGCAGGTTCTGTTACAGCATGATGTGCGTTTCCGGCAACAGGGACATTTTGAGTATGAGAAATGTTTGGTGTTGTTTTCCCTACCACTCCACTGTGCGTGTTTGCGGAGCTTGATGCGTGCGTAACATGTTGTGCAGAATCACTGGCGACATCATGACCCGCCAAAAGATTTGCAGTTTCAAGCGAGACCCCGACACCGACCAAAACAGCTACACCGGTTTCAATCCATTTACGTCTACTCTCGATACCTTCTTTCGAACCCTTACGGTAAGTTTTTTCAAGCGTTTTTATATCATCAACTGACGAGACACCGCCCTCGTGAGTCTTTTTAAGATTTTTCGCATTTCTACTGCCTAGTGTTTTTTCGTATAGTTTTCCGGCGCCGGCGCCCGCTCCGGCGCCAAACAGCGCACTAACTCCTGACCGCACAACCTCATGCCCCACCTCGAGCATTCCTCCAGCACCGGCGCCGATTGTTGCAAACGCGAGAATACGCGCTCCGCGCGCAGCAATCTTTCCTCTTTTTTCATTTCCAAGTTTTTTAATAAAAAACTCTTCCATTTTTTTATTTCCACGAGAGTACCAACTAAGTGCTTTATTGAAAACGCCTGAACCTTTCTCGCCCAGAGCCTCCACCTTCGCTTTAGTACGTGCTCGCTCCGCTCGCACGATAACATCGCGCGAAAGAACCATGCGGTTATACCTGCGCTGTACAGCTTCAGTATGTTTCTTAAGTTCCGCGACTTCCACACCGCCTGTTTTCTTACCTTTCCCCGCCTTTACTACATCTCCGTATTTTGTTTTAAGTCTGCTCTCAACCGATTTGTTAACTTTTTGCGCAAACAAAACGCGAGCATTGTTGTATTCTTTCTCAAGCTCCTGTAAGCGGACTCTTTCTTCCCACGCGGAATTACCAAGATATCCTAACGAACCTCTTTTCTTAACATTTCCTCTATATGCTTTAAGATATTCCGCTTCAGCTTTAAGCATTCTTTTTCGCTCTTCATCCACGCCAGTTTTTTCCGCATTCTTTTCTGCTGTTGCACGCACCGCATCTGCAGATACTTCATCACTCTTTCCCCGCGCGCTTCTTACACCCGGAGCTTCACGCCCCTCCGCTTTAATCGGAATATTTACATCTTCTCCAGACGATGTGTCTCTACTAATTCCGGAAATTAAAATCTCCGCGGGGTTTGTGCTCTGTGCCTTGTTATCGGTTTCATCTTTAATTGGAATATTTATATCTTCTCCAGATGTAGCATCCGTATCAGATTCAGAAAGTAAGATATTGGTAAAATCTTTGTTATCGGTTCCATTATCTTTTTTAGGCGAATCTCGTAGTGTATTTTCCGCGCTTATGTTTTCTTTATCAGGGGTATGCGTGGCTTCGTCACGAACCGTTATTTTTAGCATTGGCGAACCGTCTTCTTGCTCGAGCTTTTGTATAACGTCACGCAGTTTTTTCTCTTCATTTTTTTTATCAAAGTTCCGCAACTCATTTTCCGCATCTGTAATTTCTTTATCGTAATCGCGTACAGCTTCGCCACGAACCGTTATTTTTAATTTTGATGAGAGTGCTTCTTGCTCTAGCTTTTGTATAGCGTCACGCTTTTCCTGTTCTTCGTTATTGCGATTACCTATTTCATTTTTGGGTTGACGTTCGTTCATAATTCTTATACTTCATTATCCATAATTTATCCCGTTTGCACAAGAACCTAATCCCCACAAAAGTACACTCACCTTACTACGCAGACCATTTTCCCAAAATACCTGATACAGAAAAATACACATTTGTAGTATTTTAAATATTCTTAGAAATATATTTTTTACGAATATCGTTTTCCACCATTTCGCGATCACGTCCGTACCTTAAATAAGACAGCTGGCGCAGGTCATCGACTTGTGCAAGATTACGCTTTGCAAGATCGAGAGTGCGAATATTAAAAGGTTTTTGAGGAACCCCGTGTGCAAGAATTTTCAGATAAGCGTTCCTGTTTTCGATACTTATGAAATCTGGAGCTTTAAATGTTGGAGCAAACTGTTTTTCGAAAAATTCACCGTCTTCCTCGCCGACTCTAAACACAGCCAACGAGCCGACGTTGCCAAATACGGCACTCCTGATTTTCTCATCCACCTGACCGAGATACTGATGCGCAATCGTAAGAGATAGATTGTATTTTCTCGACTCGGAAAGAATCCCAGGGATTGAGTCTGTAGTTACATTTTGGAACTCATCTATATATAGAGCAAATGTTGGGAAAGCCGTACCAGGCGAATCTGCTCGAGACAATGCCGCCATAAAAATCTTTCCGACAAAAATTAGACCGAGCAGGTTTGCATTTTTTTCACCCAAACGCCCTTTTGAAAGATTAACGAGTAAAATCTTTTTCTCATCCATAATTTTCCTAAAATCAAACGAGGATTCTTGTTGCCCGATAATCGGACGTATGAAATCGTTTGCAATGAAGTCATCAAACTTGTTTGTAATATACGGCACGATACTGCTGAGAGCCGCTTCTCCCTCTGCCTTGCTTGCTATCTCTTGCCAAAACTGATTTATAACCGGGTTATTACTACGCGACAATTTCAACGCTCGAAATGACTCGTCCGAAAGCACTCTGGCAATGTCGAGCATTGTCGAACCGGACGAAGGGTCTTCCATTACTAAAAGAGTGGCATTTCTAAAATATTGCTCGAACGCCGGACCCATGCTCTCTGGCACGTCGCCATACAAGCGCCTAAAGATTGCGAGTATTTCATTTACAATAAAGGTCTTTTGCTCTGGTCGTGCAGGATCATATTCAAGCAAGTTCAAACCGAAAGGTCTGTCGAGATACGCAGGATCAAAATAAATAACATCGTCGTATCGCTCCGGAGGAATGGTTGCAAGAACATCAAGTATGTCGTTTCCGTGCGGGTCGATAAAGCACACACCTTTCCCTGCATGAATATCTTGCTCGATAAGTGTTTTCAAAAAACCAGTTTTACCTGTACCGGTCTGACCGATAACATAAAGATGACGCAAACGATCTTCCTCATCAAGATAAACTGTAGTTTCCTTTCCTCGGAAAGTATTCACTCCGAGCGCCGTTCCGGCGCTCGGCAATTCAGACGGAGCCGGAGCCATGGTAAAGCGCGACTGTTTCAAATGTGGAGACGACTCGATACCCGTCGGCGGAAAGTGATAAAGAGCCGTGAGCTCGCGAAGAGATAGTGGAAAAGTAGTGGCGTCCGGTGTGCGAAAAGAATAAGCATCCATTAAACTGCGTGCACCAGAAGCTTTTGCTCGAGTGAAAACAAGCCTATTTCCCAGAGTATTATTAAACTGATTAAACGATGCCTCGATATCTGACAAAACCTGCTCCGCGCGCGAAACATCTGTTGACGAGACGAGCAGACGCAAAGTGGCGCTCACGATAGGCGTCGCTATTTTTTTCTCGACTTGCTCTATATCACTTTTATTTGCTTCTGCTTGCCTCGTCTCGGACTCGCGCGCAGACGCTTCGTCTTTTGTTTGATTCCCACTAAAAATAAACTTCTTGAAATCTTGCGCCATCTCGCCGAGAGTGGTCTCCGGAAGACGAAACGCTTCTTTTCGTTTAACACCTTTTCTAAGCGCGTCCAATATTTTGCGATAATGAGAAGTATACCTCTGTGCACTTGGAGCAAAAATAATCTGTAGTGCTGCGCCCTCTCCTTCCCGTTCTATCTTTGCGAAAGAATTTAAAATTGCGTTAAGTGGATCATAATCAAAATCATTATAGTCTTTCAGAGGGAGCATCGCCGGCTCCGCCAAGCGGGCTGTCGACACAAGCGAGGTGCCGTTTTCAACAAAAATATTATAATCGTTCGGTTGCGGTGTAAGGAGTGCTTTTGGGAAAACAGCGAGTAACTGCTTCTCAAACAAATCACATTTATTATTTGGCACGGAAACGTAAAACAACAAGCTGTCTTTTTCTACAGGCACTGCAAGCTCCAGAGCAAGGTACGGGGGGTCATTTCTTGTCGCCTGCTCAACAGCAAGCATTCCCGAATAAAACTGTTCCATTACAGAAACCAATTCTTTAAAGTTTTTGTTGCGAGTATCGGTTCCGCCACTGTTTGAATTTGACTCTGGAAGAGACACCTCGTAAAGAGTCATATGAAGAGCTTTGAAACGTGGTGAGTTTTCCGCGAGACCGTTTACAGGTAGCCCGGCAACGACATACCGAATAAGAAACCTGTGAAAATCATCTGCGATATGCGGATTGTTTAATTTGTCTACAACTGAAAAAGCGTTTTTTATACCTCGCGTTTCCATTAATGTGCGCAACTCGTGCATTGTGTCGTCATTGTTGTCCGGATCAAGACCCATTGAGACCACCTCCGCTTCTGTTTGATCCATTTGAAATGACGGGGCGAGCACGGATTCCGAACTTGCAACCTTGTGCTCAGACAGCGCTTCTTGTGTTGCGTTCATTCGCTCTTTTTGCGCGGCTTCGCTCGAAACAACACCTTCGTTTCGTGCAAGAGTTAATTCTTTTTCTTTTTGTGCAATTTGTGCACGTAAATAAGCAAGCTCTTCTTCAGGTGTTTTTAATTTCAATGCGCCCTCCATATATATACGCATTATACATTACAACACCCCAAACAAATTATGTTAACAACATTAACAAACACAAAAACTTGAGATGTTTACGCAACAGGCTTCGCTATAATATCTTCGTCCTCTTTCTTTTTAGGTGTAATCCCGTTTGCTATAAGTAACTTCTCAAAGTCATCACGCTCGAGCACTTCTGTTTCTACAAGAGTTTTTGAAATTGCATCCAAGGCGTCTCGATGCTCGTTTAACACTTTTTGCGCACGTTTTTTCCCTTCGTCGATAATACGCGAGATTTCAGCATCTATTTTTGCAGCAACTTCTTGAGAATATGCTTCCCCAACTACAGGTTCTCTCGTGTTTTCTGAAGCAAAAGCTACTGGTCCAAGAACGTCACTCATGCCATACCTCGCAACCATGTCGTGAGCAAGAGCTGTAGCAACAGAAAGATCGTTATGTGGCCCGGTAGTAATATCATTAAAAATCATCTCTTCCGCTACGTACCCTCCAAGTATCGATGCGATGTCGTCAAGAAATTCTTTTTTGCTTTGCATCTTCTTGTCTGTAAAAGGAAGCTTGAGCGTATACCCCGCTGCCCGTCCGCGACTTATTATGGAAATTTTATGTACAGGATCCGTATACTCCAAAACAGAAGACACGAGCGCGTGCCCTGTCTCGTGATACGCCGTAACCAGCTTCTCTTTTACGGAAAGCATGTGGCTTTTTCGCTCCGGGCCAAGCATCACTTTCTCTATGGAACGAATAAGGTCGTACTGCGTTACTTCTTTACGATTTTCGCGCGCAGCAAGAATCGCCCCTTCGTTCATAAGAGAATAGAGTTCTGCTCCCGAAAAACCTGGGGTGCGTTCCGCGATTACAGTAAAGTCCACATCTGGTCCGAGAGGTTTTTGACGTGCGTGAATCTTCAAAATATCTTCACGGTCGCGACGATCCGGAAGGTCTATAACAACCCTCCTGTCAAAACGCCCCGGACGAAGCAATGCTGGATCAAGAACATCCGGACGATTTGAAGCCGCCATCACGATAACTTTTTCCGTTGGTTCGAAACCATCCATCTCTACAAGAATCTGGTTTAGTGTCTGCTCGCGTTCGTCATTACCACCACCCACGCCAGAACCGCGAGTACGACCAACAGCATCTATCTCGTCTATAAAAATAATGGATGGAGCCGCTCGTTTTGCTACTTGGAAAAGATCTCGTACACGCGAAGCACCCACTCCGACGAACATCTCTACAAACTCACTTCCTGAAATTGAGAAGAAAGGCACACTGGCTTCACCTGCGACAGCACGAGCAAGAAGTGTTTTGCCAGTACCAGGAGCTCCCATCAAAAGTATTCCTTTTGGAATACGTGCTCCGATATCAAGGAACTTCTTCGGATTTTTCAAGAAATCCACAATCTCCATAAGCTCGTCTTTTGCTTCACGGGCTCCAGCGACATCTGCAAAAGTCACGCGTTGTATTGTATCTGCAGGATCTGTCAAACGCGCCTTGGACTGACCAAATGAAAATGCTTGCATGCCGGTACCTTTAACTTGTCGCGAAAGAAACCAAAACAAAGCCACAAAAAATACTATAGAAAGCAGGAACGGCGAGAGAGTCAAAAGCCAAAAATGCCATGCCGGTTCTCCTTGAATGGTTATTTTTGCTTTCGATAGGTCTTTCGGCGTCACTCCGTATGTTGCAAGAGTGGCAGATAGCGACGTTGCTTGATCTTTGCGCGAAACACGCTCTGTACCATCTTTATATTTCAGGTTTAGAGAATCACCGGAAACCGAGACGGACTTTACGCTTCCACTTATAACATCTTGCGCAACTTGAGATATTGAAATTTCTTTAGGTTTTGTCGAAGGAGCAACTACAAACGTATATAAACTCATCAACAAAAGAAACACGAGTACCGTGGACAAAAAATTACCGATAAACGACGGACCAAAAAAAGGACCTTTCGATTTTAACGATTGCTTTTTTTTCTTTTTATTGCCACCTTTCTTTGGGCGACGTACCGGCTTCTGAGATTTCACAGGCATAGTGTGTAAACTATACACGACACTGTATATAAATGAAACGCGCACAAGTACCATTTGCAATGTATACTTGAAAATATGGCATTTATCACATACAAAAAGGCAGGGCTTAAATACGAAATAATGGACACTTTTACAGCTGGAGTGGAGCTTTTTGGTACGGAAGTGAAAACACTTCGTAAAAAACTCGGCTCTTTGGACGGTTCGCGCGTTATAGTGCGCGGTGGCGAGGCTTTTGTAGTAGGAATGACGATACCTCCATACCAAGTCGCAAATTCTCCAAAAAACTACACGCCAGATCGCCCTCGACGACTTCTCCTTACTAAGCGCGAGATTGCAAAACTTGCGGACGCAGATGCGAAAAAGGGTTTGACACTCATACCGATTTCAATGTATAATGAACACGGTTTGATTAAGGCAAGTATTGCGATAGTACGTGGAAAAAATAAATCCGATAAGCGCGAATATTTGAAAAAACGCGAGGCGGATCGTGAAGCTGAACGCGCCTTAAAAAATCGTTAAAAGTATTAAGAAATATAATTTTTCATAATACGCGGCGGTCTTCCCGATGCATGCAAAAGCGCTCCTGAGTTTTTGCATGCATCGGGGGTGACCGGCTTTGACGGTCTGTACCTTGAGAATGTGCGACGCGGTGCATGCTCGCTCGACACCTTAAACCGGCGAGCATCTAAAAAGTGCCAAGAACTCTCTTGCACGCGTAACTTCGCCATACTACAGTATGAACGATTTTGCGTTCGCATCCGTGACGGTTTGAGCGTAAGCTCGCTTCACTGATGTGACGTCTACCCGCTTTGCGTTTGCAGAGAGCGGTGTGGGCGGAATTTCCTGCGAACTCGGTATGCGCGCGCCCAAAGCGTATTTCTTAAACTTCGGGATATGGTAGGAGTGATTTTGTTTCGGTTCACCACGCACCCTACCTGAACAAATAACCGAAACTACGCGTTGTAGAAGCATCTCAATGTCCGGATTCGGACGGGGGTTCGATTCCCCCCACCTCCACATCCCAAAACAACACAAAACAGGTCGAGCATAAATGCTCGACCTGTTTTGTGTTGTTTTGTCGAGCAAATTAGATATTAAGCAATAGTTAAAACTACCAGTTTTTTACATATTTTCACGAGTATAGCCATAACCTCATTTTTTAAAAACCAAAAGACCTATATTCTCTCTGTTACAAAACACTTCTCTATTTCATAGAATCTTTCTTCACGACACACTTCCCCCACACAACTTCACCCATCCACTTTTTATATTAAAATTTACATATAAAATATAAAAGCGGATTAGCAACAACACTCATACACATACGCCACCAAGTTCGAAAACCACGTCAAATATTTTGACATGAGAGCCTTTGTGACGGCGGTAGTAATTCCCTCGAGAAGACATTATCCCCAAACAGCGCAATAGAAAAGCGTTTTACTCCATACACTGAATTTAACGCTGGTAAAAAGATAAAAAAAAGGGGGGGCAAACATAAGCGTACTGAAAAAACTCTACATTTCTATATCTCACAATTTCCATCATCTTAGCTCCTTACCCAAGGTATATGAACATATATAACTCATAAACTATTTTATGCTTTTTGTTTCAGAAAGAAGTAGGTTGACCAGCTCTAAAAGAGTTGTTTTACGATTTTGCTTTTGTTCAAAATCTTTGCTGTCTTCATCAATTTTAATCCTTTCAATTTCCTTCTTCAATTTTTCTATTTTTTCTTTTCTAACGCTTTTCACTATTGACTCTTTTTCCACTTCTGTGGAATTTCTAAAATTCTCAAATTCCTCACCAATTAAATCATCTTTAGGCATTGAATAAGTTGCCGGCCATGGAAAAAAATAATCCAAAATAATTTGAATAGTTTCTTTTTGTTGTAAGTTTATAGTTTTACTAATAGCACGGCGAATCTCTTTACTCGCCGACTCTTTGCTCCCTATAGAAGCAATCCGTGTTACAACTACTCCTGATATATAAAAATTCGATGGTTCCTCTATTATGGTTTTAATATCTTGTAAATTCAATCTTAAAAAAGCAGTAAATAATACTGCGTGTATATTTGGAAAAATTCCCCTTATAACTGTTCCCAAAGTTTCATCATAATCTTTTCCAGACATCCGTCCTTGTGACCAAACTAAAAACTCTTGTAGAATAATTTTTGGTACTCTACTTCCAACATTCTCCATTGATATCTTCCATTCCTTTGGAAAATAGTTTTCCCAAATACTATAACTTGATGGCGCGTTTTTTATTTCACTAAAGAAAATCGGGAAGAAACTTTCAAAAAGTCCGGTGATGTATCGCCCATATTTTTCTTTCTCTTCTTTATTCTCAATTTCATTCATCTTTACCTCAATTTCTTCCATATACTTTTTGAATACAGAAAAAAATTTACCCAAAACAACAGGGTCTTTGAGGGAGGTTTTAATTATCTCTTGAAAAAATTCACTGCCAAAACAAAGCCATTCCGGGTTATATTGGTCCTTCCAAATTTCTTCACTCCACCCAAGAACCTTTGGTAGTATTTTACCCACAAGCAAAAACGTATCGCGTTCATTAATGTTTTTTACATAAATTTTTGCGAGCTGAGAAGCAAGTTCATATTTTTTAATATTTATAGCATCATCAATATGCAATATGAATATTCCTGTAAAGACTTCTTCATTTGAAAATATAATTTGCCTTTGCCACAATGATTGATATGCATCAATCAAATAGTTTTTTGTTTTTTCTATACTCAATTTTTTTAAGTAATTTCTTTCATATTCAAAAATATTCTCGGGTGAAAAGTTTAGTAATTTAAAAAAACCTTTTATTAAAAAATAAACCAAGATAAAAGCAATTATCAAAAGCCCTGTTCTTAATATAAGACCAAAATTGTTATAAATTGCAAAAAGAAAAATAGAAGAAATTGAGAATATAAAAATATAGTTAATTTTTAGTACTTCTTTTTTGATGGCCGTTCTTCTGAGAGAGTCTGTGTTTTTTTCTTGTAGAAATACAATTACAATCGGAATGAATATTACCAAAATACCAATAATTACATTTTGGAAAAGCGCCGGGTCAAGATTTTTCAAAAAAGGCTCAACAAACACCGCTATACTTTTAAAAAGGTGAATTGTTCCGTACATAAACTAAATATTTCTATACTCCTCACCACTTATAACGGTATCAAATCCCCCGATCTTATCTCCCTCATGTTTATTTATTCCTGTATATTCCAGACTTGCATCTTCATATCTTTTAAATTTATAAACAGCATCGTTCATCAGAGCGTTATTAAAAATATTCAGACTCATTAACAATTCAAAATCTTTTACATCTAGCCCTGTCACTTTTTTAAATAACTCTGGTTCAAGTTGTGTAATTACATCTCGTAACGTCTTTTCTCTATAATCTGTAAGATACATAAAAACAGGTATCCTTGTGGCGAACTTAATTAGCTTTTGTTGTATTTCCTTCCTCTTGCTTTTATATTCTTTTTCCTCCTTGCTTAAAGCCTTTTTTTCTTTTAGAGTCAGGTTTCTCTCGTTTGCTTCTTGTTTTACTTTTTTTACAGATTCTGATTTATTGATAATTGTTTCAATATCTTGATTTAAAGACCGAAACCCTTCAATACTCATCAAAACTCTCATTGCCTCTTCACTGGACATCAGCCTTGCCAATGTCTCGTTATCAACATTTACAAGCAATGCACTTTCCCAACGGCGAGCAAGCAACGTGGCAGTTGTTCCACTCATTGCCATATCCAAAACACCGACAGCATCTATCTCTTTCATTGAGCTACCGTCATAAGCCAAAATTGGGAGGAACTTTATAAATTCAGCTACTTTTTTCTCTGGATCTTTTTCTTCAACATTTAAACTTGAGCTGTAGTCAGCAACTTGCGACAAAGCCCTGTTTGGAGCAAAGTCAAAAACATAACATTCTCTTTTTAAGATCTCTTTTTTATTTGGAGACTTTCCGTCAGGATTATCCACCACCCAAGGAGTCTGCACACGAAAAGCTGTTTGAAAATATGTTTCTGGACTTCTTAGATTTCGTAGCATAAATACCCCCGACCATGGCTTAATGGAAACACCAGTTGTTAATTTCCCAGTAGAAAGAGTAATTGTTTTTGTTTTTAGAGGGTTTCCCATCGCCTCTTGAACAGGTTTTATTGCATCAATTCCAATGCCGGCTTTTATGCCAGCAGCCACCACAACATTATAATCTTGATAAAATGTATTTTGCTTTTCTTTCATCAAACCTTTCATTGCATAGCAAGATGCAACAGACGGTAAAAACCAAAAAGTATGTGTCAAGATATTTAACATTCTTGCATCAGAAAATGGGAATGGCGGTTTTTTCTTGTTTAATTTTAACTCATCAACGGTAGTGGCTAAGAAATTTCCTCTGATTAAATCAAGCCATTTTTGCACATAGTCTTTGTATGCAAACAAATATTTTCCATTTCTTTTTTTCTCCGCTGAAAAGAATATATTTAAATCAAATTCGTTAAATTCACCCCCTTCGGCAATATGTTTTATTGCGTCTGGCATCTGATATGTCATCATTATCATTTTTGGTAATGATTCATACGGATTATTTTCTCCTTCCCATTCTTCCTTTGCTTTCTGCTCATCAGAATATGTCCAATTAAAAATCTGTTCTTCTATAAACTCTCCTGTGCCTATTGCGCGAAAAGGTGTTCCGGACAAATACAGATAATTGCTCGTTGTTATTGGCATTATATCTCCGGCGATTTTCACACCATCTTTAAACGCAGATTCAGCAATTTTATCATTCTCAATTTCTATTTTTGTTAAATCCTCCTTATCTTGTTGGTCAAACAATGATTTTGTATTTTCATTCCAAGCACCAAAGTGATATTCGTCGAATATCACGATATCCCAATTCGTGGTATGTACCCATTCATTTTTTGGCTTTACACCTCCTGCAGAATTTCTTCCCAAATAGTCCATCAAGGAGCCGAAAACAACAACGGGTTTACTAAAATCCAAACTGTCAAAACTATTTCCGCTTTTACGAGAATAAAACTGCCATCCTTCAAAATCTTTATGTGTCATCAAGTCTTCTTTCCATGCGTTTTCTACAGCCGGTTTGAAGGTTAGTACCAGCACCTTTTTTGCTTCCATTTTTTTAGCTAGTTGGTATGCGGTAAACGTCTTACCAAACCGCATCTTTGCATTCCATAGAAAATGAGAAACTTTGCTGGAAGATTGAAAATGCTGAAATGTTTTCTCCACAGCCCTTTCTTGCTCTGGTCTCATTTTGAAATCCAAAGTTCTGTTTTCAATATCTTCTTCTCTGTTTTTAATCGCCAAAATTGCAGACTTTACATCTTTTACTTTGCATCTAAACCATTCTCCGTCTGTATTTTCAAATCTCTTTCTTATCAAAAATCGATGTATCTCATGATCATCAAAGGTACTCCCGTCATCTCTAACAGCACTTGCCTCAAGCAAAATATTGTACTTCACTCCAGAAGTCTGTAATTGTTCTTTTATCCTATCCTTTGCATTACGAGTTGTATACCCAACCTTCAACAGGCCTTTTCTGTTTTCCGCATCCGGTATTTCATATACATAAATAGTCGGATTAAGCTCCGGTCTTTTTGTAAAATATTTATCACTCATAATTATTTTTTGAACAAACTAAGATAGTCATCAAGCACAAACAAACGGTTCCGTGAAGATCCAGTAATTTCTTTTAAGATTTTTAAGTCAACTAAAGATTTAAGTAACCTGTTGGCGCTGTTAAAACTAATTTGCAACTCCCTCTCAACATTCTTTGCACTAGTAATTGGGCGAGAAAACAAGAATAGGAGCAATTTTTGAGCATTTTTGGCTCGTACACCTAATGTCATTATTTTGGAATCATATTTTTGTCGGAGGTCTACAATTTGTTTAAAAGTTTCAATCCCGTCCTTCGCAGTATAAACAATTCCAGTAAGAAAAAAAGTTACCCACTGCTCTAAATTATTTGACTTCCTAACCATTGTCAATGAATCATAATAAGACGCTCTGTTTTTCTCAAAAAAAGCGGACAAGTACAAAGTTGGTTTTGTAAGTATTTTCGAGTCAACCAGTTGCAAAGTAATTAGTAAGCGTCCAAGTCGCCCATTGCCATCTAAAAACGGATGAATTGTCTCAAATTGATAATGCATAATTGCTATTTTAATCAAAACAGGAACATTTATTTGTTTATTGTGCCAAAATTTCTCTAGATCGCTTAACAGATCTAAAATATCTTCACTTGCTGGCGGAATAAAAAAAGCATCCGACAAAGAAGAGCCGCCTATCCAATTCTGGCTTTTTCTAGTCTCTCCCGGTGTTTTATACTTTCCACGCACACTTGATAATAAAATTTTGTGAGAACCTTTTAGAAGCCTTATTGAAAGTGGCAATTTGCGTAATTTATCAATCGAAAATTTTATTGCTTTAATATAATTTTGCACTTCACTCCAATCATCTCTTTTTTCAGGGTCAATCTCTTCTTGAGGCAAAACCGCTTCGCCAACGCCTGTTTGTGTACCCTCAATCATATTTGAAGTTGTTGCCTCTTTGGCTACATTCATTTGAATAAAAAAATCAACATCAGGAACAAGCGTAGAGTAGGCATTCAATTCTCCCAAAAGTCGCATTGCCTCGCCGTTTAAAATGGCGATTTTTTGATCTTTCCACTCAAACTCCCTGTTTATTAATGACGGCAAAAAACTTTGATATTGGAGTTGTTTTTTATATGTCCCTGATTTAAAATCTTTCATAATTTTGACAATACAATTATTTATATTTCCATTTTATCATCTTTTTGGAAATAAACAAACATGTATTTCCATTCTGTTCTAGCTTTTGATAACCTGTTCTTTCAAGATTTCACTTGCCCAAATACGAAACTGTATAGCTCTCTTAGAGTTTACACGATAACCAACAGCAATAATTATATTTAGGTTAAGGTCTACTATTTTTTCTGCGAGAGCCAGATATTCTAATTATATAAAAACGCCCCCACTTTCACCCCATCATTCGGCGAATGCATAAAGCAAAAACTCCGTTAATCCATCTTTTGTTGTGACTTTTTTAGTCATTACTATGTTTTAATTAAATTAAAATCAATATTTTTTAATTTATTACTAAAAAATAAGATTTCTTTTCCTTTTCTAGTTATAAAAGCTGTATGAGTTAAATTAAATTTAAATTTTTTAATTCCAGTATAAAGTTTATTTATTTCTGACACATTGTCATAAGAAACAATCCAATGTATCCTTTTTATTTTCTTTATTTCTTCAGCAACTTTTTTATGGTCATTTTCTTTATATGAATTCATATATAATCCTGGTCCTTTCAAATAATATGGCGGATCAAAATAAAAAATTGTATTCTTATTATTTGATTCTTTTTTTATTTTCTTGATTAAATCTATTGCATCAAGATTTTTTAAAACAATTCTATTTTTAAATTCTGCAATATTCTTAATTCTTTTAATTAAATCTTGCTTATTAAAACGGCAATCGATTTTATAATTTCCTTTTTGTTCTTTTCCACCAATAACCCCAGCATTAATAATTCCCGAACGATTTGTTCTATTTAAAAAGAATGTTGAAAAACCGAGTTTTAATAAATCTTTTTCTCTATCTTTATTTTTCTGAATACCTTTTTGGTTTTCCCAATTTTTAATATTGATTTTTGTTTTATCAATCAGCTCACATAATTCATCTGTGTGATTTAAAACAGAGTACCAAAAAGCATAAATTGCTTTATCTTTATCATTTATAGTTATTTTTTTTACCTTATTTTCTATTAACAAATACAAAGCAACCGATGCACCACCAGCATATGGTTCAACATAATGTCCGTTGATATTATTATCAACACAAATTTTGGCAATAAACTTTGCCAATCTATTTTTTCCACCCGGATATCTTAATGGTGAGTAGAACATGCTATTTTTTATTAGAATTAATGCTAAAATAATATTCCAAAATATCGGCAGTTATATAAGACATTTTTAAAACATCCTGTTTACGAATATCGGTATTGCCATGTGCATAGTTTCCAAGTAGAGCTTCAAATTTTAAATCTTTGTTTAAAAAATCAGTGGTTGTGCTCAAATAACTTATTATTCTTGTGTTGTCACAATTTTTCTGAAAAAGTTTAATAAAATTCTTATATGGGTTTTGAACTTCTGCCTCTGCAATTTCATTATTTTCCTTATAATATAATCTCGCTGCCACATCGAGTATAAGACGCATGCTCATACCTACAACGAGTAATATTTGCTCATCATCTTTATCATGTTTATAAATTTTGTCTATTGCTAAATACAAATCATTCACAGGACCCATTCTTAAACTAAGCATCCTTCCAAAAAGAAAATCTTTTTTCCTAGTGGCCGAAGTTTTTTTTATCGAAACAAAGGTTTTGCTAAGTTCGTTATCAATTGCTATTTCTTGTGTTTCCTTATTTTTTGGATTATTTAAAATATCTCTGATGTCTTTATTTTTAATAATAATACTTTTTAATTTACCACGATTATTTCTTGTAGAAATTGCTTTTTCTTCTAAAGCTTTCTGAATTGATTTAAGTATCTCAATTATTTGATTATTAGAGTATCTACTATATAGTTTTCCATTTCTAAATTCTATACCTATGTCTTTTAAATTTTTTTCGTTTAATACCTCTTCCTTAACAAACCTTTTATTTAAGATTTTATTATTTTCAACAATTCCAGTCTGTTCGTTTATAGCAATAAAGATGGTTTTCTTTTTATTCTTAAAATTAAGAAGAAAATAATCTTTTTCCAAATCCCCCCAAGACCCATTGTCTATATGTTTTCTCTCAACACTTAAAATAGCAGTTTCTTCGTCGCAAACATTGCAAGGTAACACTACTTGTTTCCTTAGGAGTTCAGGCTCTAACTCTCTAAATAATTGACCAACATACTTTGAATACTTGTCATCATTTTGTAAAAGTTTTAATAACACAATTCTCCTGTTACCATCATAAACTATGTATTTACCATTTTTTTTCACCACTATTGGTAACTCAGAATAATCATAGTACTCTCCCATCTTTTGTACTAATTTTTGTATATTCCATTTATTATCATCGTCCTTAATGATACGATCAATTACTTCCTCGTTCGTCATTGTTATGTCAATTGGATCTCTTGGATTTTCTGTCCAAAGATATAAGTCTTTAATTTTTATATTTTTTATTTCTTGTTTCATAACAACTTTATTTACTTAACTCCATCGGTCTTATCATTGACTCAATAAAATCAATTTCTTTTTTTGTTAGTTTGTATTTTTTATATAGTTTTTCATCTGTCCAACTTTCAGAAAAATCTTGCATTGGGACGAATTGATATGTTTTTTTTGTTACGTCCTGAGTATTTTTAACAAGCAAAACTAAAAATCTAAAAAACATTGTCATCATGTATTTCCTTACATTTTCAGATTCTTTTTTTGATGAAAATGGACCTACAACAATATATGTCTCAGTACATACAGTTTTTGGATATGAAATTATTGGTTTACTTAAAATCAAATGAGGGTAAGAATCATCTCCTGGACTGGCTTTCGATACAATCACTTTATATTTATCTACCCAGTCATTATTTTTTTCAACTTGTTCTCTTGTTATAAACCCATTATCACCAAAGCGATGAATTTCAATATCGTGTTTTTTTGTTTTTTTGTTATGGAAATTAGAAAAATTTGTTGAAAAACCAAATGGTTTACGAGAACTAACAATTTCAAAAAACAGTGTCTCACTTAAACTTCTTACTTTTCGTAAAATACTGATAGCGTCATTATATCTAACAAATATCTCTGTACCAGGCTCTAGCAGAGCCCTATTCTCTGAATTTATAATTTCACCTTTTTTGTGTAGTACAATATTGCATTTCCCATGCGAATCTCTATTCCATAAAAAATAACAAACGCCCCCGCGAATATTAATTCCCGGAAAACAATCCGATGTTTCTGGGAAATCATGTAGCTCGGATATACTCTCATCTTCTAACATGTCTTTTCTAAATGTATCTAAACCCTTCCCTCCCGTATACCACCTTGCTGGCACAATCATTGTCAGAAATCTCGGGTTAAGTTTTTTAGCCTGATTTATAAAATGATGGTAAATTGGTTTTGCGCTTGCCTGAGCACCACCATCACTCATTTGATACGGTGGGTTCCCAATTATTACATCAAATTTCATATCTTTTTTGTTAAATAAACTGATGATTTCCTCGGGTGTTTTGTGTATAAATTCATAAGCATGAGTCTCCAACCTTTCACTTCTATTATACTCACTCTTACTCGCCCCACAAAACGCGCATTTTTCATTTTTCCAACTATGCTCAATCCTTTCAAATCTTATGTTTCCTTTTTCATCATTAAAATCGGAGCAGGTTGAATATTTTCCATTTGCCAATTTTGAGCAATATAAACTTCTACGGGAAAGCAAGGATGTTAACTCTGTAATTCCGATACCAAAAAGCTGTTTTGTGTAAATATGGTTTAATCTTTTTTCCAAATTTGGGATTTCTTTTTCTAGACCTTTTATAAGTCTTTTCGCAATTTCCCGCAAAAAAACTCCGGACTTTGTGGCTGGATCAAGAAATGTTGCGTTTTTATCGCTCCACAATTCTTTTGGTAATATATCTAAAATATCATTCACTATTTTGGGCGGTGTGAAAACTTCATCGTTACTAAGGTTTGCAAGAGCATCTAAAACGTCGGGATTATAATTTTTTATATTATTCATAAGCTGTGTGTAGTTTTAAAAAACTTACTGATGAATGATTCTTTACTGGCTGGGGTGAAAAGACAACCTCCCCGCTATCTGAGGTTTCTTTCACCGAAAACAGACTCGGGTTTTTAGGATCAAATTCAGCAAGGTCAATAAACTGAAAATCTCTCCTTTTTATTTTCACTCCATTTACAGGTGACCATTCTGAAAAAACAATCGGATTATCATCTTTGTCTTTTAGCGAAAGAGCATCTCCTTGCAGAATATTTCTATTTAAAACGTATCTAACACTTTTCAAAAAATCATTATTTATTTTGCTCTTATAGTTTTTTTGATATTCTCCCAGTAAAAACTCATAGAGTCTATCTTGCGCTAAAAGCACATTGTCCTCGAGTAATTCTACCCCGTAGATACTACCGACAGAGACAATGACATTTCGTTCATAATCAAATTGACTTTTACTGTAAACCCTTTTAACAACCCTCAACTTTCTTTCCAAGATTTTTATTAAAAAATTGCCGTTACCACAAGCTGGCTCCAGAAAACGAGACTCTATATTTTCTGTTTCGTTCTTTACCAAATCAAGCATATCGTCAACGATAAAATCCGGAGTGAAAACCTCTCCATGGTCACGAACTCTTTTTTTTGATTTTATAATCTCTGTTTGTACTCCCTTTTTCATTATTGACAGTATACAGCAATGTTATTTAAAGATATATGAGCTTGCTATGTGGTGGCGAGGGCTTGGTGGTGGCGTGGCGCATTTGATGATGTGGTGGCGTGGTGCGGGGCACTATGTCGTGCAAAACAAGAGATATTTTTCTGTCGAGTAAAACTGTTTTGTCTATAAAAAAGAAACTTGGCGCGTGATATCGAAAAAAATTGCTTGAGACTTAATAATAAAACCCCGTGGCTACGCCATGGGGTTTTGAACATATCTACTTAAACTAAGCAGATATTTAGAATATTTAGGAATAGGAAATGGCGGTTGCTTTAGCCATTTCCTCTCTTAAGCACTCGTCCTTGAGTAGCTCAAAAGCGTGATCCTGCCGGTATATTCCTGACCAGCCATATACCCACTCCTTAGACAAGGAGTGATTTGAACGCAACATCTTCCAGTCAAAAATATGGAAAGATGCTGCGCCCACTTGTTCTGTGTACAGATAGTAGATTCCTCCGCTCAATCCATACACCAGATCCTCATCCTCATCGAGAGAAACTTCGACAGCCTCATACACGAGCTCTTCCTTGAGAAGGTATATACTCTCGTCGTAAACCTTGGCCGCAAAATTAATTGCTTCTGCAACCAAGATATAGATCGATGATTTTGATAACCCATCGAAACACATTTCTAAGTTTAAGAGCTTTAAAACTTTAATTGCTCTTTCCAGAGCGCTCGTTTCATACCTTGTTATTATCTTTTCAAGGTATGCTTCTTCTCTTTCAATCTCAGATACGGAATTATTTTCCGTATCTGAGAAATATGTTTCGATGTCTCCGTACTCATTGGAGATATCGAGATATTTACAATGTTTCGTAAACATTACTTCCTCCTCATAAATTTTAAGTTAGTTTAATTTAAAAAAGCATATTTACATCTATCGATATATATACCATATAACACAATATATGTCAATACCGCCCTCCTTGAGTTCAATAAGTAAATACAACGCCTCTAGCAAAATAAAAGTCTATGAAATAGTTAGATAGGTAGCGTTTAGTGTTGGTGTAAGACCCAATAATTAAACCCTCATGGCGTAGCCATGAGGGTTTAAAGAGCTTTAATAGAATCCGAAACTTTTAATCAAAATTGATAACTCAGTGAGTTTGGATTATTACACCATCGCCTCCTTTGGACAAATCTATTATTGACCGTTCAACCAAAGTTAGATGGCGATGAACTTTGCCTTCACCATTTTCACCAGGTAACCAAAATCCGGCATAATCTAATCCCGTGTCAGCACAAGTCGTTCTTCCGCAACCAACCACAACAGCCTGGCTTTTATCATAAAACACAGAGTCCTCTGGAAGTTCGAAACTGTCTTTCTCTCTGGGAGAGTAAAGAGTAATTACATCTCCAATAAAAATCGGTTCTTTACACCATGCGCAACGAATCGCCATTTTACCGATACAATCAAGACAGTACTCAATAGAACCGTCTTTATTTACAGGCATTTTCACTATAATCGTTCTACCAAAAGCGGTAGAAGGTCCTTTGGTTTTGGTTTCGTGCCCACATTTAGCTATTGTTTTACCGCCTAAATACTTTATTTTGAATAAAGAACGATACCAAATTAAAAGCATTAAAGCGAGTACCCCACATACCAAATAAACAATCTGTAGTTTATCCATTTCATCCTCCTAGCTAAGATTATAAGTTGTCTTATTAAAGACCGTCTGTAATAAGACATAGCTTTTTAAAAAACAAAAGTCAATTAAAAGCCTCTCGACATTCAAGAAACGCTAAAGAAGCATCTCAATGTCCGGATTCGGACGGGGGTTCGATCCCCCCCACCTCCACATCCCAAAACAACACAAAACAGGTCGAGCATTTATGCTCGACCTGTTTTGTGTTGGGGTTAGTTTAATTAAAGTTCTGATACACTGTGAGGGATGTACGATTTTGTT
>CAZYRK010000009.1:18680-31141 GCA_964650475.1 uncultured Candidatus Saccharibacteria bacterium | reverse complement strand
ACAGCTTGTAACGTGCCGCACATCATACGAAGAACCTGTAATTTCATTTTGCCCCTCCTTTGTAATTTTGTTAAAGGATTTCCAAAAATCCTTTAGGAATAGACAACGCTTAGTACAGAAAACATCTTAAAATATCATTGCATAATTTGGCAAGAAATCAGGAGCGGGTTTCTTAGCCGTTGTCACAGCACTTGTCTTAATTTGAACAAAACAAGCGCTGTAGTGATGTGGTATTATTACCATAATGAGTTCGTCAGAAAAAGCACAGAGTGATAAGGCGTCATTTATGAGTGCTGTGTATAAGCATGTTTTGAAGCCTGTTTTATTTAAATTTAAACCGGATGCCGTACACTCAGTGTTTAGTACGATGGGGGAGTTTGCGGGGCGTTTTGCTTTGTCTCGCTACGTATTCTCTTTATTTTATGGTTATAAAGGTGCAGACATCAGCAAAACAGTAGACGGCATCACTTACAAAACTCCTGTTATGCTTTCCGCAGGTTTTGACACAGACGGCAGACTAACACGAATACTCCCGTCGCTTTCTTTCGGAGGTGAGGAAATAGGCTCTATCACAGCAAAGGTTTGCGCGGGGAACCCTTCACCACAGCTTACGCGACTTGTTCGCAATAAAAGCATTATTGTATACAAAGGTCTAAAAAATCACGGCGTCGATGCTCTGATAAAAAAATTGAAAAGAACGCCACGTGTTCCCGGTTTCGTGATTGGTGTATCGATAGCTCGCACAAACGACCTTTCCGCTTCCGAAGATATAGATGCGGGGATTAATGACTATGTTGATTCGTTTCGAAAACTCGTAGCATCAGATACGGGAGACTATTACACAATCAACATCTCTTGCCCAAACTCATACACGGGCGAAACCTTTATCGACCCGATCTACCTCGCCAAGCTTCTTCCGCGTTTTAGAGAAATCGAGTGCGCAAAACCTGTTTATTTGAAAATGCCGATAAACACTCCCTGGGAACAGTTTGCCGAGCTTCTGGAAATCGCAGATAAAAATAAAATACAGGGCGTTATTATAGGAAACCTAAACAAAAAATACAGCGACCTTGAGCACCCCGAAGACGCCCCAAAAGAATATAGAGGGGGGCTTTCCGGAGCACCTACTTTCAAGCTTTCAAATGAGCTTATACGCAAAACGCGTGAGCGTTACGGAAACAGATTTACAATAATAGGCACAGGTGGCATTCTTTCTCCCGAGCATGCTATGGAAAAATTTGATGCCGGAGCGGATTTGATACAGCTTATTTCAGGCATGATTTTTGAAGGACCGAAACTTATAAAAGATATTTGCGAAAAATACGAGCAACGCACACTAAATAAACCAACACAAAAATGACCACAAAAAAACCGGTACTACTTTCAGGAATAAAACCTACGGGTGATTTGCATATCGGAAACTACTTCGGAGCAATGAAACAGCAAGTAGAGCTTTTTAAAAGCGGTAAATACCAGTGCTTTATCATGGTTGCGGACTACCATGCGCTAAACACAATGAAAGACGCAGAAGAAATGCGTCGTCGTACACGCGAGCTTGTAATGAGCTATCTGGCGATAGGTCTCGATGCGGAAGATGTTGTTCTTTTCAAACAGTCGGATGTTCCTGCACATACGGAGCTCGCGTGGATTTTCGATACAATAACCACAATGCCATACCTTATGCGCGCGCACGCATTTAAGGATGCGGAAGCGAAAAATAAAGAGATAAATGTAGGCACATTTAATTACCCCATGCTTATGGCATCGGATATTCTTTTATACGACACCGCCGTGGTGCCTGTAGGGCAAGACCAAAAACAACATATTGAGATTGCGCGCGATACTGCGGAAAAGTTTAATCATATTTATAAAGACGATGTTTTCAAACTTCCCGAACCGTATATTGTACCGGAGGTATCTGTTGTAAAAGGCACCGACGGAGCAAAAATGAGCAAGAGCTACGGAAATGTTATTCCTCTTTTTTCAAGTCGCGAAGAGCTTTCACGACGAGTAATGAGTATCGTTACAGACTCCTCCGGTGATGTTCCTGAAAACGTATACGCTATTCATAAGCTTGTTCGGGGCGAGGAAGAATTGGAACAGATATATAAAGAAAATAAAGGGAAGTATAAAATACTTAAAGAAATACTTGTAGAGGATTTAGACAACTACCTACTCCCGATACGTACACGTTACGAAGAGATTCAAAAAGAGCATGGTCTGATAGATGAAATTCTTGCAAAAGGCGCGGACGAGGCGAGGGCTGTAACGGAACAAAAAATGGAGCGGGTAAAGCGCTCTATAGGGGTCTGCTGATTTTGAATTTTACAAAAACGTAACTATTGGAAGTGTGTTATTTTATTAATATATGAAAAACCGAACGATACTAAGTGACCTTGCAAAACATATTGGTGAAGAAGTTTTAATTTCCGGATGGGTAGATGTACGACGAGACCATGGAAAGCTTGTCTTTTTGGATATTCGCGACCGTTCCGGAAAAGTACAAGTAGTGGCACTTCCAAACCATGCAGAAGCTGTTTCTGTTGCGCAAGAATTGCGAACCGAAAGCGTTGTTTCGATTACAGGAATTGTAAACGAACGCCCTGAAAAAATGCGTGGTAACGGAGCAAACGGAAATATTGAAATTGAAGCTGTGTCTATCGAAATACTTTCACCTGCACAGGAGCTACCTTTCGAACTCGGCGCAGAACTAAACCTCGATACGTATCTGGACAACCTTCCTCTTACTCTTCGACGCAAAAAGTCGCATGCCACATTTAAAGTGCAAGCGGAGATAACGAAAGCATACCGCGCGTTTTTAGACTCGGAAGATTTTGTAGAATTTCAATCACCAAAAATTACAGGCGACGACGCAGAGGGAGGTGCAAATGTTTTTGATGTACCGTATTTTAACGAAAAGACCGTTCACCTTGGAACGTCTCCTCAGTTTTACAAACAGATAATGGTTGGTGTATTTGAGCGTGTCTATACAATAGGCAATGTTTTTCGTGCAGAAAAACACGCCACCACACGCCACATAAACGAATACACCTCGTTGGATTTGGAAATGGGTTTTATAAAAGACCACCACGACATTATGGATATCGAAACAAAAATGCTTCGATATATCAACGAACATCTTAAAGAAACTTGCTCTGAGGAGTTTTCTTTGCTTGGCTCGAGCTTTCCAACGATACCGGACGAAGTTCCTTTTATGAAATTGCGCGAGGCACAGGAACTGATTTTCAAAGAAACAGGCGCCGACAAGCGCGAGGAGCCCGATTTGGAACCGGAAGACGAACGATGGCTGTGCGAATGGGCAAAAAAAGAGAAGGCGAGCGATTTTATTTTTATTACACATTACCCGGTTTCAAAACGACCAATGTATACTTTTGAAGACCCGGAAGACAAGGGCTACACAAAAAGCTACGACCTTTTGTTTCGCGGGGTGGAGATTACCACAGGAGGGCAACGCTGGCATCGCTATGAAGACATCGTCGCTGGTATAAAAAACAAAGGACTCGATCCGGAAAAGTTTTCATTTTATCTACAGACATTTAAATATGGAATGCCTCCGCACGGAGGGTGGGGCATGGGTCTCGAAAGACTTACTCAAAAGTTTTTAGGTCTGCAAAATGTAAAAGAAGCGGCTGTATTTCCTCGTGACATAAACCGCGTAGACACATTACTACATGGAAACGACGCTTCAAAATCAAAAGACTGACTTCACTATTCATACAGAAGCATATGAAGGTCCTTTTGACCTTGCGCTTGAATTGATAAATAAACGCAAGCTTCTCGTAAGCGATCTCGCTCTTGCATCTATCACAGATGACTTCATTTCATATGTGCGTGCTCAAGAAGTTTTTCCTGTAGACGAAACAGCATATTTTATCGGTATAGCGGCTACTCTTATATTGATAAAATCAAAATCACTTCTTCCGGATTTAGCACTTACAGAAGAAGAGACCGAAGATGTTGAGGAGCTAAAACAACGACTTGAAAAATATGAGAATGTTCGAAAAAGCTCCGGCGAGCTTGCAAAGATATTTGGTGTTTTTGTATCCGTATCGCGCGGTGAAATTCCACTAAGACCTGTTTTTGCTCCGGCCTCAAACCTTTTGCCGTCCGAAATAGTGCGCGCTCTTTCCGACGTGCTTTCTTCCGCGCAAGAAGAAAGTGAGGAACCGCTTTCCAAAGTGCGTGTACGCAACACGGTTTCAATAAGTGAGATAATGAATAATCTAGCAACACGCGTACAAAGAACCTTAACTCTTTCGTTTAAAGAGTTCTCTGGGCACGGTACGAAAGAGAAAGTCGATGTAGTTATATCTTTTCTGGCATTGCTTGAGCTTATGAAGCAGGGTTCTGTAGACGCCACACAACACAGTCTTTTCGAGGATATACGTATGACAAACACGACAGCGAACGCTGTACCGAAATACGGAGATTAATAACACAGTAAAACCTACCGGGCTGTAAATAACGCTTGTTTTACCGATTAGCACATTCGCGGTATTCTTTAATACAATGATATTAAAACCGGTTGCAAATCTGGAGGCACTGCTTTTTGCTTTCGGTAAACCGATGCATAAAACCCGTGTAGCAAAACTTCTTGAAATACAAGAGACAGAGCTACCTTCTATAATAAAAGGGCTTGCGGAAAATCTTTCCGAAAGAGGGATAACTCTTATCGAGACAGAACACGAGCTTGAGTTACGCACTGCGCCGGAGGCGGTTGAGATTGTATCTAAACTTCGAGAAAACGAGCTTTCACGCGATATCGGGAAAGCAGGACTTGAGGTGCTTTCAATTATTTTGTACAGAGGTGGCGCAACTCGCGGTGAAATAGATTGGTTGCGAGGTGTTAACTCTTCCGCAACAGTGCGCTCGCTTGCTCTTCGCGGGCTCATCAAAGGAGCCGAAGATTCTGCAGACAAAAGACGTGTGAGGTATTCTGCGACTATCGACGCACTTGCGCATCTCGGCGTCTCAAAAGCCGAAGATCTGCCACAGTATGCGGAATTTTCCAAAGCACTTAAAGACGTAGAGTATGAGATGTCTTCTGCAACATAGCTGGCGACACTTTCCGTAAAAATATTATGAATACCAACAGCAAACTAACAAAAAACACAAACTTTAAACGCGAAGCGGGGGTAGCCCTTCTTTTTGGAGTATTTATTTTGGCGATAGTATACACACTTCCAAACAAAAGTGCACCTGCAAAAACACCTACTGTTGCAGTAGCATCTCCAAGCAAAAGTGCGTATTACAATATTCCTCTCCGTGCAAAGTCCGCGATAGTCTACGACCTTGCCACACGCAAAGCATTGTTTACAAAAAATGCAAACGCGCAACTACCTTTAGCATCAATAACAAAACTCCTCACTGTGTACACGGCTGTTAAAAAACTTGGAATAAGCACGCCTATCACAATCACCCACAATGATATTGCTGTGGAAGGGAACAGCGGTTTTTCACCAGGAGAAAAGTTTAGCGTGCGTGCTCTTGCGCGTATCACGCTTACCGGCTCGATAAACGATGGCGCGGCGGCGCTCGCTCGCGTAACGGCACAGCGCACAGGCATGGCTATTCCTCAGATGCTCGCGGGGAGCGCCGCCGCGCTACACCTTTCACAAACATACGCACTAGACGGGAGCGGGCTCGACACAAGCAACACAATCTCAGGAGGTTATGGATCGGCACACGATGTCGCACTCCTTGCCGGAGCACTACTTTCGGAAGCCCCAAACATTGTATCTGCCACCACACACCTTTCCGATACGGAAATTTCACGCGAAGGCATTTCTCATACAAAAAAGAACACAAACGCCCACGTTTCAACAACCCCGCGTATTCTACTTTCAAAAACAGGATACACAACATTGGCTGGTGGAAATTTGGTTGTAGTATTTGACGCTTCTTTTAATCACCCAATTGCGGTTGTAGTGCTAGGGTCCACAGAGACAGGTCGTTTTACAGATGTGGACACATTAATAGACGCCACACTCGCGCACTTTGCTAACGTTTCTTCTCTATGATTACACTCAATATCATAAAAGTTTTTATTCCAGCTACCGCTAGTTTCGTAATTGGAATTCTTTTGACACCGATTCTAACGCATTATTTATACAAATATCACGCATGGAAAAAAGTATCTAAAAAAGTAGCCCTGGACGGCACGCCCGCTGTGGAATTTGAAAATTTACGCACAAAAGTTCACACCGACACGGAAACAAAAACTCCACGAATGGGTGGCATTATAATTTGGGCTACAGTTGCAATAGTTACTCTTACTCTGTGGTTACTCGCTCGCGTAACCGATATTCAGGTTTTAGTAAAATTAAACTTCCTAAGCCGAAGCCAAACATGGATACCTTTTTTGACACTCATAGCAGGAGCTATTATGGGTCTTGTAAATGATATCCTCGATATAGGACCTTCCGGAGAAAGGGGCGTTCGTTTACGAACCAGACTACTCTTTGTTACCACGGTATCGGGTTTTATAGGCTGGTGGTTTTATGCAAAACTCGGAATGGTTGCCATAGGAATTCCGGGAGGGCACATACTAACACTGGGCGTTTTTATAATTCCTCTTTTTATACTAATTTCACTCGGCACATACGCGGGTGGTGTCATCGATGGGATAGACGGTCTGTCCGGAGGAGTCTTCAGCTCTATTTTCATGGCGTACGCCGGAATAGCGTACTTCCAAAACCAGATAAATCTTGCAGCCTTTTGTGCGACACTTGTCGGAGCAATTCTCGCTTTTCTATGGTTTAATATTCCGCCTGCGCGTTTTTGGATGACAGAAACAGGAACAATGGGCTTAACGATGGCGCTCGCTGTCGTAGCCTTTTTTACAGACACTCCGGGAAATGGATATGGCATTATTGCGCTCCCGATAATAGCCCTGCCTCTTGTAGCTACCGTTTTGTCAGATATTTTACAGCATTTATCTAAAAAATTCCGCGGAAAAAAACTGTTTCGTATTGCTCCGTTACACCACCATTTCGAAGCCATCGGCTGGCCTCCATACAAAGTTACAATGCGCTACTGGATTATTTCAATCGTGTGCGCGATTTTGGGCATGACTATCGCGCTCTTAAAATAAGTCAATCAGTATGCAGAAATTTACAAAGATATTTTCAGGCGACAAGCTTTTCTTAGGTATTATTGCAGTACTCACTTTCGGAGGTATCGCCATTTTCTCTTCTGCAATGCTCGGGTTGCTTGCACGTGCCGGATCAAACGTTGCTTACTCAGCAATGACACAAATTATACTTGGGCTTGGGGTAGGAAGTATCGCTTTCATAACATTTCGCATCACACCGGTCTCTTGGTTTCGTAAAACAGCCCCGTGGTTTTTCGGCATTTCTTTGTTGCTCACAGTTGCCGTATTTATTCCGTGGATTGGCACATATTCTCACGGAGCAACACGATGGCTTAACCTTCGCATAATTACAATCCAGCCCGCTGAATTTTTGAAAATAGGTATTGTGCTTTTTATGGCGAAATTTCTTTCCGAAAACTACCGCAAGCTCGCAAACTATCGTTATGGGCTACTTCCTTTCATTTTGATAGTGGGAATACCTGCAGGTATTTTGTTAAAACAACCAAACACAAGCACTGCATTACTTATAAGTGCAACAGCAACAGCAATGTATATTGCCGCGGGGGCTCCTTGGCGTCATTTTTTTATAATAACCCTTTTAGGTTTGGTGGCTCTTGGAGGAATGCTTTTTTTTCATCCGTACGCTCTTCAAAGGTTCACAACATTTCTACACCCGTCATCTGATTCAACAGGAAGCGGTTATCAGATTAAACAATCGCTTATCGCAATCGGAACAGGGAAGCTGACCGGGCGAGGTTTCGGCGAAAGCGTACAGAAGTTTAATTACTTACCCGAACCGGACGGGGACTCCGTATTCGCGGTGTTTGCTGAAGAGTGCGGTTTTATAGGAACGCTAATACTTGTCGCTCTTTTTTTCGCACTCGCTGCGCGTGGCATAACAATAGCCGGAGACGCGCGCGATCTTTTTAGTGGTTTATCCGCACTCGGTTTTTCTTGGCTACTTGCTTTCCAGGCGTTTGTAAATATGAGCGCGATGCTTCAACTTATGCCACTCACAGGACTTCCGTTACCATTTGTAAGTCATGGAGGAACCGCTCTTGTTATAGCGCTTGCGGAAGCCGGTTTTATATTAAACGTAGCGGCCAACCGTCGCATTCGATAATGCTATAATAAATAAATTATGAAAATTGTCTTTACAGGAGGCGGAACAGGCGGACATTTCTACCCGATTATAGCTATAACGGAGGCGCTAAACGACATTGTTCGAGAAAAGTATCTCGTGCAACCAAAAATCTATTATATTGCTCCGGAACCTTTTGATAAAAACGCACTGTTTGAAAATAACATTATTTTCTTGCGAAGCCCTGCAGGGAAAGTGCGTCGTTACGCATCACTCCACAACCTAATCGATCCTTTTATAACAGCAATAGGATTGTTTTGGTCTTTGATACAGCTTATACGCATTTATCCGGACGTTATAATCTCAAAAGGTGGGTACGCAAGCATACCCACCGTACTTGCCGGAAAAATGATCGGCATACCGATAATCATTCACGAATCAGACGCCAAACCAGGGCGTGCAAACCTGATAGCCTCGCGCTTTGCCGTGCATATTGCCACTTCGTTTGATAGCGCAACAAAATACTTTCCGGAAAAAGTACGAGGTAAAATTGCCCGAACAGGAGCCCCAATACGCAAATCATTTTTTCTTCCCGCACCAAAAGACTCTGCGACTCTTCTTGGCATTGACCAAAATCTCCCAACGCTTCTTGTGCTTGGAGGGTCACAAGGCTCTGTACGCATAAACGAAACACTTGTAGAAGCACTTCCTCATATGGTTTCCACAATGAACATAATCCACCAAACAGGGAAAAAGAATTTGGAAAGCACTAAGCTTGTCGCAGACATAATACTTGAAGGCAACGAGCATGCAGACAGATATCATCCTTTCGCATATCTTTCAGCAAAAGCAATGAGTATGGCATCCGGTGTTGCAGATGTTGTTATTTCACGTGCAGGTGCGGGTAGTATTGCAGAAATTGCAATATGGAAATTGCCTGCAATACTTATCCCTATTCCGGAAGAGATTAGCCACGACCAACGATCAAACGCATACGCATACGCTCACACAGGCGCTGCTGTTGTAATAGAAGAACATAATCTCGTACCAAATTTACTTGTCTCCGAGGTGCGTAGAATACTGGAAAATAAAGACATTTCTGAAAAAATGCGCGAGGGAAGTTCCGGTTTTGCAGACCGTGATGCCTCGCGCCTAATAGCTCAAGAAGCATTAAACATCGCACTTTCCCACGAACTATGAACAACCAAACAGTTATAACCCGTATTCCGCCAAGTCCAACCGGGCGCTTTCATATCGGCACTGCACGCACTGCGCTTTTTAATTATCTTTTTGCACGACACAACAATGGAAAAATTATTTTTCGAAGCGAGGACACCGACCGCTTGCGTAGCGAAAAAAAGTACGAGGATGAAATAATAGAGGGGCTTACGTGGCTCGGTATTTCATGGGACTCTTTTTCAAGACAAAGCGAACACACAGAAAGATACCGCGAGCTCCTCGAAAAACTTATCGACGAAGACAAGGCATATGTTTCAGAAGAACCTGCAAAAAACAACCCAGAAGAAACCGTGCGTATTATCCGCCTACGCAACAGCGGTAAGAGCATTACGTTTACAGATTTAATACGCGGAGATATCACTTTTGATACCACCGACCTTGGCGATTTTGTAATCGCACGCTCTATCGATGACGCGCTGTATCATTTTGCCGTTGTTGTTGACGATATGGATTCCAAAGTAACACACGTGATTCGAGGAGAAGACGGCATCTCCAACACTCCGCGGCAAATCTTAATTCAAGAAGCTCTAAACGCTCCGCGCCCACAATACGCGCACCTACCTTTTATTTTAGACAAAAATCGAGCTAAAATCTCCAAACGAAACAACGCTACCGGTGTTATGGATTATAAAGACGAAGGCTTTTTGCCGGAGGCTCTTGTGAACTATCTTGCACTGCTCGGGTGGAACCCTGGTGATGATAGGGAGGATTTTTCTATGCAAGAACTTATCGATGAGTTTACACTTAAATGCGCACAGAAAAGCGGGGCAATGTGGGATCGTGAAAAACTTTCATCGGTAAACCAACGCTGGATGCGCAAGCTCTCAGACGAAGAATATGTTTTGCGAGGCAATCTAACATCTTCAAATGCAACACGGCTTATACAAACTGTGCCGGTGCTTAAAGAAAGAGCAAAAACCTTCAAAGAAGCTCGCGAGATGCTTTCCGGAGAACTTTCGTATATATTTAACACCCCAAAAATAGAGCGCGATACACTTATCGCAAAAGAACCGGAGGACGCCCCGAACAGTACGGTCAAGCATCTAGAAAAAACCATTTCATTTATAGAAAAACTTCCGGACAACATTGATGCCGAAATAGTTAAGGGTGCTGTTATGCCATACGCAGATAATGAGGGCAGGGGAGCCGTACTTTGGCCACTTCGCTACTCTCTTTCCGGAGAGAAACGTTCTCCCGACCCGTTCACTTTAATTGCGATACTCGGGAAAGATGAATCGATTACACGCATACGTACAGCAATTGCTATACTGTAAAAATGAACACTGTTGTGCACAAAACAACTCTAGGAATTACACTTCTTGCAATATTTGCTCTTATCGGAATGGGTTACGTTCCGGTATTGACACATGCTTCAACAATAAGTGAAATACAATCTCAAATAGAAACAAAAAGGGAAGCGAGATTAAAACTTCAAGACGAAATCGCACGCTATCAAAAACAGCTCGACGCTCTCGGTTCCAAACAATCTACTTTGGAATCGACAATACGCTCGCTTACTTTTTCAAGAAGAAAACTTAACGCTGTTTTGGATGTTACACAAAACAAAATAGACACTTCGAACCTAAAACTTAAACAGCTCGGCAATAATATAGATACGACACAGAAAACTATCAATCAAAACAACTCGGCGATAGCACTGTCTCTGCGCATTATCGACCAAAACGATACCACTGCAGAGTCTCCGCTTGCTCTCGTGTTCAAAACAAACGGACTGGCAGACGCATGGAAAACAGCAGACCGACTCGTACAGTTTAACGAAGCGCTAAACAACAACGTGAGGGAACTTACAAAAGCAAAAAAGACCTTGGCTTCAGTTAAAGAACAAGTACACGCGACAAAGCAACAACTCGTGTCATTACATAACAAACAGATTTCCGAGCGCAAATCTATCGATGCTAACTCCGCGACACAGCGCAGACTCTTAAGAAGAACAAAGAATAAAGAGAGCGCTTACCAGAAACTTATTGCAGATAAAAAATCATCTGAAAAATCCTTCGAGCAAGAACTCCAACTATTGCAAAGCAAGCTAAATCTTATCGTAAACCCCGGGACTCTTCCAAAAGCCGGTAGCGGTATACTTGCGTGGCCGTTTTCAAATTCGTTTATGCACGCTTGCACAAAAAGAAAAAGAACTTTTGGGAACCTGGACTGCATTACTCAGTACTTTGGAAACACTCCTTTTTCAACCGCCAACCCGCAGGTTTACAATGGGCACGGTCATAACGCTATCGATATTGCCGCACCGATAGGAACGCCGGTTCATGCAGCGCTCACAGGGAAAGTGCTTGATACGGGCGATACAGATCTTTCACACGACGCAAAAGGTCGCCAATGCTGGTCTTTCGGAAAATGGATAATGCTTATTCACCCAAACGGCATAAACACAATGTACGCGCACCTTTCGAAGATAGAGGTTACAAAAGGACAGAAGGTTGCTACAGGGCAGATTATCGGGTACTCGGGCATGACAGGATACGCAACAGGTCCTCATATACATTTCGGAGTCTACGCAAGCGACGGTACGAAGATTATGACTCTTGGTAAATTCCATGGCGTCTCGGGTACTCGTTGTGCAAATGCAAAAATGCCGGTTGCTAAAATTAAAGCGTACCTAAACCCGCTTTCATATTTACCACGTTAAAAGTTAGACGGAATTAAAATTAAAAAAGAAAAGAAGGGGGTAGCTCCGAGCACAAACTATACAAACCAATCGCCACAGTTTAGTTTAAGTATTTTTTAGATAGCATGTCGTAAAAGATATATTGTGCGACACACATATTCTTTTTTAAACCCCGCTACCCCGTACGAATAGACTTCTATTTACTCTGCCTTAGAAAAGTATTCAAAGATTCTGTTTTAAAATTCTTTCTCTTTCTAAAACTAAAAGACTTCCTTGCGAGGCACGCCGTGTTCGTTTCGTTTTCCGCGCAAGTTTTTCTTTTATTATTATTAATTTTATTTTCGCTTTTTGCGGGGGACTGTTCCCTGCTCTAGTCCCGCAAAAAA
>CAZYRK010000009.1:0-18580 GCA_964650475.1 uncultured Candidatus Saccharibacteria bacterium | reverse complement strand
AATTTTATTTTCGCTTTTTGCGGGGGACTGTTCCCTGCTCTAGTCCCGCAAAAAAAGAGAGCCTCCGAGTACAAACCCGCGCGCCTTCGGCGCGCGGGTTTGTACTCGGAGGCTCTTAATCTCCACGGAGATTTTATTTCATCGCAATGACAACAACCTGAATTAAGCTTATCAAAGTACTTATAAACCCCGTCCAAAAAGCATACACTTCGAGGTTTCTCCCAAAATGCTTAAAAGCTTCCATGCGTTTACTGCTTGCAGAGCGTGCAGAAGTTTTTCTGTGATGAGACACTTTTTTATGCGGTGTTGTAGATTTATGTGTTGCTGTAGATTTTTTATTCATAACAATCATCCTGTATTAAATATACTATACCGCGTACAAGCCCTACAAAAGCATGAAATATCCACAAGCACGCAAAAAACCAGCACCACACTTCACTTCCAAACTTCCGGGAGAAAAGCACACTACTTATGTACAACCGTAACAATAAGGCGCACAAGAGAAATAAGCATTCCCATAACGCCTGTTAATACCGCGTACAAGCGCAAGCGCCTCGCGTGCTTGGATTTCCCGTGTATAGGAGTACCGACTAATCGTTTTTGGCTGTAATTAAGTCCCATAAGCAGTTTTTATTATAAAGGTTTTCTGAAGTAACTAAAGGTTGCGCTTCTTAACATTCTCATTTATATAATCAATCGCCTCGTCTATCGTATCCACAACATGCACCAAAGAAAGATCTTTCTTTGCGATAGTATTAAACTTCGCAAGAAGTTGTTTTTCGATAAAAGAAAGTAGTGGGTTCCAGTACTCAGAATCAAACAGTACGATAGGCACGTTGCGTATCTTTCCTGTTTGCACCAGCGTTACAATCTCGAAAAACTCATCGAGCGTTCCAAAACCTCCGGGGAAAAAGACAAATGCCTCTGAGGCATAGGTCAATATGACTTTGCGAACAAAAAAATGATCAAACTCGAATTTCTCTGTCAAAAAACCATTTTCACTTTGCGCGTTAGGAAGCCGGATATTAAGCCCGACCGACGCACCTCCGGCTTCATACGCTCCTTTATTTGCCGCTTTCATAATTCCAGCGCTCCCACCGGTGATAACAGCATATTTTTCTTTGGCTAGAAGCCCTGCGAGCTTCGTGGCAGATTGATATACCTCCGGTTTTAAAGTATCTCTGGCAGAGCCAAAGAAAGTCACTGCGAGCGTGTAGCGACGTATCAAATCGAACCCTTCAACAAACTCTGACATTATTTTAAACACGCGCCATGACTCTACGTGGCTCGGCTTACAAACAAGAGGTTCTGTATCTTCAGGGACACTTACGCTCCCTTTTTCAATATCGCGGGTAAGTCTTTTCGCAGTCTCTGCATTTTTTACAGACTTGTTTTCTTGCGTGTCTTTGTTTATTTCATCATCCATGGGATATCATATTTTTCATACTCCGGTAATAACTTCTTATTATACGCCATACGCGCTATAACTTCCGCATGTGCATATGCCCCACCAAGAGCATTGTGCGGTGAGACCTCTTTCGGCAAACCGCAATACTTAAGCACTGCCGTTAGATTTAAAGCGGTATGCATCTTCGCAGAAGGAGGAGTTAATCCCCTTTCGTTCATATGTAGCCAGCACAAAGAGTGAGTATCTACCGTGCGAAAAGCAAAAGGAAAAGCTATGCCGGCGCGAGCACACGCAAAAGATACGAAATCTCGGTCAAACGATGGATTTTGTCCTGCGAGAGTACGCTCTTTAGGGCGGTCGAGTGCCCACGCAAGAAAAGCTTTTACAAGCTCCGCCTCTGTCTTCTTTGTGCTATCTACAGCCTCTTCGCGCGAAAAACCGTTCACGGCGAGTGCTTCGTCATCTATATGCGCACCATCCCAAACACGGCACTCGTCATAAAACTGATTGGAAGGATTGTCTAGGTCGAGCGCTCCGAGAGATAAAATAGAGTGCTTCCCGGGAATAATTCCGCTTGTTTCAACATCAAGTACTATCATATATGTGATTGTACTTGATGTTTGTGAAATTTAATACCGGATTAACACGAATAAGATTGGTGCGAGAATTAAATTCCTTTGCAGTTTATGGCAGGAGTGTACCCATGTTTTTTAGCTATACTTTCAGACGCAAACCGTATTTTTGTTTTTAAGCTTAAACGTTTAGCACCTGCGCACCATGGCAAATAATATTTACTTCCGTTTTTTGACGCTACCACTTCCCCGCTCTTTCTGTGTGAGTTTTTAGCACTCGTCCCATCTGCAGTGCTTGTTGCAAACGGAAGCGTTTCAATAATGACACTTCCCCACACAGACTGCTTTGCGTAAAACACACCGGCACCAAAAAAAGTACCCGCAGTAAGTAAGATTATTGTAACAATAACAACGTCACGAGGTATCCGGTTTGCAACACCTGAAAAGCCCTCATGTCGAAAAGTCGCTACAAAGCGCTTGCTTCGCTCACGTATATCTGATATATTCATTATTGTAATATACTACATATGTCAAGTACTAAAGCAGGTGGCTCATCAAAAAACTTACGGGATTCAAATCCGAAATATCTCGGCACGAAACTATACGCTGGAGAAAAAGCCCGTCCGGGTATGGTGATAGTTCGCCAACGAGGCACAAAGATTGAAGCAGGTAAAAATGTTCGTGTTGGAAAAGACCATACACTTTTTTCCGTAGCGGAAGGAATCGTGTCGTATAGCGATATGCGTAAGACACGCTTCGACGGGCGCATAATCCGCAAAAAGGTTGTAAGCGTGAGCTAAACGCCCCACCCCCAGCAAAAGACCCGCGCGACTCTCCGAGTCGCGCGGGTCTTTTGCTATACCAACACGACCAAAAAGCACATAGTTACTTTTTTGTAAAAACGAGAGCCCCAAATACAGTGAGACGGTATAGAACAGGCTGAATTAACACTTGGTGTGCACTTCAGGTGTTAATTCAGCACAAACGCTTGACATACCGCAATAAGTGTACAATACTTTCTTTAGAAGTTTGTTGTTTAAAAAATACTTGATTGATACTTTCTAAAAACAAAAAAGGAGCTCGCGATGAAGACAGAAAGAAAAGAAGGATTCAAAAAGCTGTTTGTTCTGATGGATTCTAATCCAGAGGAAGCAAAAGCGGTAATTGTAAAAATTTGTTTTACAAATGAGGACCAACGGTTCCTTATGGAATGCCAAAAAAGTCTTTGCTCTGATATTCAAAACGGGGCGACACAATTACTGCAAGGATTACTGCAAAAACCTGAGTTTCTGGACTATGAATTCCTTATGGAGCAATGGAAATCTGATGACTTCCATACTCACTACATGCCAGCCATGTTGCTCATGACGCACTTTTCAGAACGACTGGATCAGTATTTCCTCATGGAATGCCGTAAATTCGGCTACACTGACGTACAAGAAAAGTCAGCGGAGTTGTTTCGAAAATTAACGCGAGAGCAATTGGACCATGAGTTCCTTATGAAGCAATGGAAATCTGAGGACCTTAGTGTTCGCAACACGTCAGCGGAGTTGCTAATGGCGCGCTTTTCAGAACGGCTGGATCAGTATTTCCTCATGGAATGTCGGAGATCTAATTGCTTCGAAAGTGTACAAAAAAAGTCAGCGACGCTGTTTCGAAAATTAACGCGAGAGCAATTGGACTACAGCTTTCTTATGGAATGCTGTAAATCCGAGGACTTTAATATTATCTACACGTCAGCGGAGTTGCTAATGGCGCGCTTTTCAGAGTATTTGGGTCAAGAATTCCTTATGGAATGCCAGAAGTATGATGACTCTAATGTTCTCAAAAAGTCAGCGGAACTACTTCGACTGTTAACTCGAGAACAACTGGATTGTGAGTTACTCCTTGAGCAATGGAAATCTAAGTACAGCAACGTACGAAACATGTCAGCGGAGTTGCTCATGGCGCACTTTTCAGAGCGACTGGATCAATATTTCCTTATGGAATGCCAGAAGTTTAGTTATTTTGAAAAAGTGCACGAAAAGTCAGCGGAGTTGCTTCGAAAGTTAACACCAGAACAACTGGACCGTGAGTTCCTTATAAGCTGTCATAAAGCTGTGCATTACAAGGTTCGCAACATGTCAGCGGAGCTACTTCGGAAAATAAAACTTGAATTACCGGATAGGGAGTTTCCTAAGAAATGCCAAAAAAATCCTTCAATGGAGCTACTTCAAAAAAAGGAGGCGCTGGAACTATCCGCCGACGAATTTGTTTCCAGGTATTTTAGTCAAACCAAAACATGTGCATAGCACCATCGGATGCTACGACACGACCAAAAAAGCCTGTCTTATTTTAAGACAGGCTTTTATTATTTGTGTGTGGTGCTTTTTCTACTTCTGTACTTCCTCTTCAATAATGATGGAGAACTTGCCGAAATTATCTCCGTGCGCTACGGGGACTTCAAATGTTCCGAGCTCTTTTATTGGTTGCTCTAGGTGGATAGTATCATCTGGCATTTCAACATGTGCCTGCTCTTTTATTGCTGAAACAATTTCAGGGGTACCAACAGCATCATAAAGATGTCCTTTCTCGTTCGCTTTCATCGTGATAACGATGCGTGCTTTTGCAAGCGTTTCAAGATTTTGTACGATAAGCTGTTCCTGCACAGCACGCTCCGCTTCCGCCTTTGCCTTATGCACATTGGCATTTGCAACAGCAGATTGAGTTGCTTGAATTGCAAACTTCTTTGGAATAAGGAAATTCATTGCATGCCCATCAGCAACACTCACCGTATCGTGCTGTCTGCCAATTCCTCGCACGTCTTTTGTCAAAACTATTTTCATAATGTAATTATCCTACTATCTATGACGCGGTTACGCAACTTTAATGCTTCTAACGGCTTACTTCCCTGCCGAAAGAAACTTAACAGCGCGCGCCATTTGAGGGTCTTTCCTCGCGATTATATCTGCTCGTGTAATACCGACCTTAACCTCAGGAGTTAGTCCTCCGTCTGATATCGAGCGTCCTGAAGGTGTGAGCCATCTCGCTACAGTTACCTTAAGGGAACCGCCGTCTATGTTGATAAGCTCTTGTACAGAACCTTTTCCAAAAGAGCGTGTTCCGATAAGAGTCGCGAGATGATGGTCCTGTAATGCTCCAGACAAAATCTCTGCAGCAGAAGCCGAACCTTGGTCGATAAGCACCGCTATTTTAGTTCCTTTTGGAACATCATCATACCCGATACTGCGATGCACTATATTACTGCGCTTTCCAGCATAGTCTTCCGTTACAACGACGTCACCTTTCGGCAAGAAGTGGCTTGCAATGTCGACAGCTGCGTCGAGATAGCCACCGGGGTTCCCGCGCAAATCTATAACCAACTTTTTTGAACCCGAACGCTTGAAAGCTTTAAATGCCTTATCAAACAATTCCGATGAATTTGCGGTGAAAGTATAAAGCGCAATATGGTACACTCCGGTTTTTTTACTAATGCCGTAATCAATCTCCGGCACTTGGATAGTGCCACGCGCCACTTTTATTGTAAGCACCTTTTTGTTGCGCATTATATTAAACACAACCACCTTTCCTCGAGGACCGCGAATAAGTTTAACAGCTTCATCTGCAGACATTCCTTCTGTCGGATGTTTATCGATACTCATAATCTTGTCTCCAGACAAGATGCCCGCTCGCGCCGCCGGAGTTCCTTTAAGTGGAGCTATGACGGTTAAAACATTGTTTTTTATCCCAATTTCCATACCGACACCGCTAAAGCTTCCGGCAATGTTTTGCTTAAATACTTTTGCATCAGACGGTGGCATAAATACGGTGTAAGGATCGCCATACGATGCTGTCAGCCCTTCGATTGTGCCCCACAATTTCTTTTTTGTATCCGGAATAGAAGACGATGCATGTGTTTCAACAAAACGCTTGTTCAAAACATTCCACACTTGCCAAAAATCTGTAAGATTTGCGGATGTATCTGGCGTCGCATCGAGAGTGCTACCTATAAGAGGTAAATGAGATATTACGTTATTCGCATAGGGTGTTGCTGGTTGCATAACCAAAACGCCACCAACAAAACCCACGACCAAAACAAGCGCGTACGACACCGCGTGTTTTATAAGCGCGCGAGTATTCCCGTTTTTTTCATGCAATAAACCTTGTGGCGAATTTTCTTCAGGTGATGTAGTCATTATTTTTTTAGTATACATCACCACTGCTTGCGAACGCCAGTGTTTATCCTAAAAAACGAGATGGTATACTAAAATGCACTATGATATGGAACTTGTTTTCAAAAAAGAAAGGCGCTACACAGAGCGCGACAACAAACATCTTTCTAACAAACACTCTTACAGGGAAAAAAGAACGTTTCGTTCCTCTTAAGCCCGGGATAGTGACAATGTATTCGTGTGGCCCGACAGTATATAACAAAGTCCATATAGGAAATCTTCGGGCATATATATTTTCAGATACTCTGGCTCGGGTGCTAATACATGCAGATTATCGCGTACAGCGCGTTATGAATATCACGGATGTCGGTCATCTTACAGACGACGGCGATGATGGCGAAGACAAAATGGAACTCGGTGCAAAGCGCGAAGGAGTGTCCGCAGAATCCATAGCAAAACGCTATACGGCACTTTTTATGGAAGATATGACCGCTTTAAATGTAGATATTCGCTCTATCACCTTCCCTCGCGCAACAGAATATATAAAGGAACAAATATCCCTTGCAAAAACATTGGAAGAAAAAAAGTTCGCGTACCGAATAAAAGATGGGCTTTATTTCGACACAGCCAGTTTCCCCGGGTACGGCAAACTCGGAGGGCTTTCAAAAGCAAAACTTGAAGCTGGGGCACGTGTAAAAACAAACCCTGAGAAACACAACCCATTTGATTTCGCCCTTTGGAAAACAACGCCTGCAGATATACACCGCTTGCAAGAATGGGATTCTCCGTGGGGACGCGGTTGCCCCGGCTGGCATATCGAGTGCTCTGCAATGGCACGCGCCCTGCTCGGTATCGAAATAGATATCCATACCGGAGGTGAAGATCTCGCGCAAACCCATCACAATAATGAAATAGCGCAATCTGAAGCAGCAAACGACCGAACTTTTGTTCGGTACTGGCTTCACAATGCTTTCATTACAATGAAAGGCAAAAAAGCTTCAAAGTCTCTTGGAAATGTTGTATATCTTTCTGACGTGATTAAACGAGGTATACATCCGCTCGCACTACGATACTTCTTTCATCAAGCACATTACCGCACACCGCTTTCTTTTTCATGGGACGCGCTTGAAGCATCCACCGAAGCCCTTTCACGATTATGGCGACTCTCAAGAGAAATTGCGAAAGAGTCCGACAAACATACGAAAAAATCAGAGACTCAGATACGATTCGTGTCTGTAATGCGTGACGACTTGAACACACCACAAGCGATTGGTATTCTTTGGGACGCCCTACACGACGAAGAGCTTTCCCCTTCTCAAAAATGGCAAATTATTCTGGATGCAGATACTCTTCTTGGGCTTTCGCTTTCAAACCCGCCTTCCATTGAAAAACCACTTTCAAACGAAGAACTACCTAAGGAGGTACGCGAACTATGTAAAAAACGTGATATTGCACGGGACTCAAAAGACTTTTCAAGTGCAGACAAGATTCGTAACGAAATAACAAATAAAGGTTATCGCGTTGAAGATAGCTCCAAAGGAACGCTTCTTTTCAAAAAGTAATTCATCCGTCTGCAAAATACGCCACACATAACCAGAGCGAGCAATGGTGCCTACCTGCTTTTGCGGTGGTACAATTAATTTAATATGGCAGTAAATCGTATTCCACCACAAAACCTTGAAGCTGAAAGCGCGCTTCTCGGAGCTTTGCTTCTGAAGCCGGAGGCGATGCACGATATCTCAGACATAGTACGCGGTGACTCGTTTTATGCAGAAAAAAACAAGCTCATATTCGAAACAATGCAAGAGCTTACTGGGCTCGGTGAGCCTATTGACATCCTTACACTTTCAGCGAAGCTTTCTGATAGAGATCTATTAAAACGGGCTGGTGGGAAAAGCGGTATTGCGGAGCTCGTTGCCAATACCCCGTCCCCCGGCAATATCACACACTATGCAGAATTGGTCGCGCGAAAAAGTCTTATGCGCTCGCTTATAGATGCTGCATATCAGATTACTGAAAACGCATATAACGAATCCAGGGATACAAACGAGGTCTTAGATGAGGCCGAGAAACTTGTATATGCTATAGGAAACGCAACTGCTACACACAAATTTACCGCAATCGCAGACAAATTGACAGACGCATGGGATCGCATCGAAAGTATGTCCAAACAAGAAGACGGTATCCGTGGAGTGCCTAGTGGTTTCAGTGATCTAGACACATTGCTCTCCGGTTTTCACCCTTCCGATCTTGTAATACTTGCGGCACGTCCATCGGTGGGAAAAACTTCGCTGGCTCTTGATATTGCACGAAACGCCGCAGTCCGCCACAATACTCCTGTCGGAATATTCTCCCTCGAAATGAGTGCTGAACAAATTGTCGATCGTATGCTTGCAGCCGAGTCATATGTAAACTCTTGGAAACTTCGCACGGGTGGTGTGCGAGACGAGGAGGACTTTTCGCGTATTCGCGACGCGCTCGAAGTACTTTCCAAAGCGCCTATCTTTATAGACGATAAACCGGGCAACAATATTCTCGCCATGCGTGCTGTAGCGCGTCGCTTAAAACGCGAGCGCGGTATCGGGCTGATTATAGTAGATTATCTACAGCTCATGACACCAATAGGAACAAAGGCTTCCGACTCAATGGTGCAACAGGTCACAGAAATCTCTCGCTCCCTCAAGAGCCTTGCTAGAGAGCTCGAGGTACCTGTTATTGCCCTATCCCAGCTTTCACGCGCCGTTGAACAGCGCGGAGGAAAGCCACGTCTTAGCGACCTTCGCGACTCCGGTTCTATCGAGCAAGACGCAGACGTTGTCATGTTTATTCATCGTGAGGACAAAATGAATAAAGAAAGCGACCGTCCGAATATTGCGGAAATTTTAATTGAAAAGCACCGCAACGGTCCCACAGGAAAAACAGAACTTTACTTCGACGAAAAACGCGCGACCTTTATGCCGGTCGATAAAAAAGGTTACGGCGAATTGGCAGACGCCTTTTAATGCATCTTTAATGCATAAATGTCTATGCCTGCAATAAAAATAAAACTAATTGAATTTCTCGGTTGGTATGGAGTTGTTGCAACAATAGTCGCATATATTCTCGTTAGTTTCCTTATACTTTCTCCGACAAGTCTTTTGTATCAAGCTCTCAATTTCACAGGAGCTATCGGTGTAACAATCGAAACATATTATCGTAAAGATTATCAACCTTTCTGGCTCAATCTTATCTGGGCGTTCATTGCACTTATGGCTATTTTAAATATCGTCCGTTCGCTTTATATCTAATTTTTTATGTCTGATACCGTAAACCGTTTGACGCGAGCCTTTGAACGCTTCCCGGGGATAGGTCCGCGCCAAGCAAAGAGGTTTGTATATCATCTGCTCGCCACATCGAAAGAAAATCGCGATGTGCTTTCAGAGCTTATCAGCTCTTTATCTCAAGACGTTCAGCAATGCAAAACATGCTACCGTTTCGACAGTATAAACGGAAACATTTGTCGATATTGCGCCTCCAACGACCGCGACGACAAGCTACTGATGCTTGTAGAAAAAGATCAAGACATAACAGCCATAGAGCGCGCAAATTATTATCGAGGACGATATTTTGTACTCGGCGGAGTATTAACTCTTTCCGGAAAAGGTGCTATCCGAGAAAAAGAACTGCTACATATTATCGAGACGCGTCTTGCAAACGGGCTCGAGGAGATAATTCTGGCACTTGGAGCTACATCTGAAGGAGAATATACCGCAGACCATTTGCGAGAAGTGTTGGCAAAATACCGCCCCAAAGTCCGTATCACAATGCTTGGGCGCGGGCTTTCAACAGGTAGCGAGCTTGAGTACTCTGACGCAAAAACACTTTCAAGCGCTTTTGCAAACCGTAAAGAGTCTTGATATTGTTATTGCCCGCCCAAATACAAAACAGCGACCGGCTTTAGCCGGTCGCTGTTTTGTATTTGGGCGGGTTTGAGATTATTTTATCTCATCAATACGCACTCCGACAAAAGGCTGACGATGCCCTCTTCGTTTTAGATAACGACTTTTTGACTTGTACTTAACTACGTCAATTTTTTTAGCACGACCAATCTCCACGACAGTTCCGTGAACTTCAACGCCCTTAACGGTAGGAGCACCTGTTACTGTCTTTGAGCCGTTATCCGTAAGAAGCACTTCATCGAAAACAATCTTGTCGCCTGTCTTTTGTTCGTCTGAGAGTTTCTCTACTGCAACAACATCGCCTTTAGAAACGATATATTGTTTTCCTCCCGTCTTAATTACTGCGCATTCCATAATCCCAAAATGATACCGTTTCTGACCGCAAAATGCAAGAGTCTTGCCATTTGCGCAGTATGCATACTCGCAAAGCAAACCTAATCGGTGTCGCTCACAGGCTTGTCCAGCACCTCCGGATCGATACCTATCTTTGAACCTGAGACTCGGTATACGTCTTTATCTATCTTGTTAAGCTCTTTATATCCCGCATTATAATGTGAGACTGTTGTACGAAGCGTACTACCAATTTTACGATAATACCCTTCATAAACACCGATATGTTTACCTAGCTCTCCAACGCGTTTTTGAATCTCTTCTGCGCGCTTCTCTATTTTCATAGCTTTAAGCCCCTGCATTACAGTCTGCAGATAAGCGAGAAAAGATGTCGGCGAGACCACAATAACCTTGTACTTCCCTGCCGCGCGTTGAATTAGATTTTCATCGTCACTTGCTCCGACACGGTTTGTAAGGAGATCATAATAAATAGCTTCGCTCGGGATAAACATAAAAGCGAAGTCCATCGTTTTTTCTTCCGGTCGTATGTACTTTGCGGTTTCTTGGATACGCAATTTCAAATCACCAACAAACGCCTTCTCTAGCGCAGGCTTTTCCGCTTCCGGAGCGTTTACAAGACGGTTATAATTTTCAAGCGAAAACTTCGAATCAATAGGTACTATTTTTTCATTTATAAAAACGACCGCATCGACTATTTCTCCATTTGCAAAAGCATACTGTGTTTTATACATTCCCGGAGGCAACACGTTTTTGAGTACAGTCTCTAGATAATATTCCCCAAGAACGCCTCGTTGCTTTGGGTTTTTCAATATATCTTGCAAACCTTTAAGCTGTTCCGCGAAACTCTGAGTTTGACGCCCAATTTCCTTAACACTTGTAACCTCTTTTGTTATTTCTTTAATAAGGCGTGTCGATTCTGTGAATTGTCGATGCGCGTTTGTCTGCATTTCTTTTGAAGACTCTGTAACCCTCTTGTCCAAAGTGCGTGATAGCTCTTGCATTTGTTGTTGCAGAAGCATTATTCCTTCATTGTTATTGTCTTCTTTTTCAATCTCCGGTACCGGAGCAAACTTGCGCAAAATAAACCAAAGCGCAATTCCCTGCACAATAAACAAAGCCCCTACCAAAACAATTACATTAAAATATTCCATATCCATATATTATACCCGAGGAGCTCCGGACATGCGCGTTTTTGCAGGACGAATATAAAAAATATACTTTGCAAGCTCAACCAACATCAGGTCGGCAAGACCGACAAAAAGTAGTAAAACGAGACTGTGTGCTGGAAGCACTACGGTGTGGAGAATGTATCTCACAGGCGGAACAAAAATAGCTACTCCGACCATAAGGAAACTCCCGACAAGTGCGCCGATAAGAAATTTGTTTGAGAAAATAGGGATGCGCGAAATAGGTGTCCCGAAGCTTTTAAGCGAAACCGCCGTGAATATAGAATCAAACGTAAGGGCGACGAACATGATTGTGCGCAATTCATCTTCCGGAATTCCAAGATGAGTAAGAAACAAAAAGAGCCCTATAAGGAGTACGCTGGTAAGAACACCTATTAGCAAAATGAGCTTGAGTAGATTACCGGAAAATATATGGGCATTTTCATCATCGAGCGGTTTCCTGCGCATTGCAGATGACGACAGTGGCTCAAACGCAAACGCAATATTCATAGGACCTCCATTTACAAGATTTGCCCAAAGAATTTGCGTTGGAAGTACAGGAAGAGGAAGTCCTAGCAGAAGAGTTCCTATAATAAGGAACAGCTCTCCAAAATTTGTTGCCACCAGATAAGTAACTATTTTTTTTATATTGTCACGCAAACGTCTGCCTTCGCGGATAGCTACAGTAATTACAGAGAAGCTGTCTTTTAACAAAACGATATCGGCAGCTTCTTTTGCAACGTCTGTTCCACTACCTATAGCAACACCTATCGTAGCGGCGTGAAGTGCCGGAGCGTCGTTTACACCATCACCCGTCATTGCTACGACCTCACCGCGCGCTTGCAACACGCGCGCCATACGCAACTTGTCGGAAGGAGTGACACGAGCAAAAACATTTTGCGTCATTATCAATTTATAAAGAGCGTTGTCTGAAAGCCTTTTAATATCAGACCCTGTATACGCCTTATCGTGCATACTCGCAATACCTACTTCGCGAGCGATTGTCATTGCAGTGTCTTTATTGTCTCCTGTTGCCATCACCACCCGTGCTCCTGCGCTCTGTATTTCCGCAATAGCACCAGCAACTTCAGTGCGTATTGTATCCCCAAAAGTCATTAACCCAACGATATCGGCGCGGGCGAGCAGTTTTGGCAAATCTTTTTCCACCGGAAAAACAGACTCGTTCCAAGTGGCGCGCACAACGGCAATAACCATTTCGCTCGCCCGCGTGGCGTTTTTAAGAGCGTTTTCAAATACACTTACATTAGCTCCGTGGTGTTCTTTCAAAAGACCTAAAAAGACCTCCGGCGCACCGGAAATGTACGCCACTGATTTCCCATTTTCAGAAACAAGCATACCGCCATAACGACGCGATGCGTCAAAAGGTAACATATCGAGCCGTGGATATTCTTTTCGTATAACAGATTCTGAGATACCGGCTTTAATGCCTGCAAAAACAACTGCCTGCTCTATCGGGCGCCCGCGCGCGACTATTTCTTCTTGATGCCCCGGCTTTTCTGAATACTCCGCATAACCATCTGATGCTAAAATAGCAGACCTTATAACACGTGCTGATTCTTTATTTGTAATATCCTTAAACTCTCCTTCGGAAGTTATAAACCGTACCGCCCGCATCCTTCCCTCGGTTAAAGTACCTGTTTTATCGGTTAAAACAATACTTGTTGTGCCTAGTGTTTCCGCCGACAAAAGACCTTTCACCAAACCTCCCGCTTTTAGAATACGCTCCATACCAAGAGCAAGCACCACTGTTATAGCGACAGGGAGACCTTCCGGCACAGATGCCACAGCTATTGCAACCGCAAGCAAAGCCGCCTCTCCAAGAGGAACCCCGCGCGCGATTGCAAAAGAAAATACGAGAGCAACTGCCACAACCGCCAGAAAAAATAACATGCGGGCAGTCTTACGCATGTCGCGCGCGAGTGGTGTCTCTTCAGATTCTGTAGTGAGAAGCTCGCGAGTAACCGAACCAAGTTCGGTGTTTATACCTGTAGCGACAACGATACAGCGACCAGCACCGGCGGTGATAAGTGTTCCTGCGTATACCATTGCCGTACGGTCTGCGAGCACTGTATTTTCAGGAATAATCTCAGCTCCTTTATTTACAGACATCCACTCACCGGTAAGAGTAGATTCGTTTGCGGTCAAACTTTGCGCTTCGATAAGACGAGCGTCCGCCAATACAGACCCGCCAGCAAAAAGAAGCATTATGTCTCCGGGAACCACCTCTTCAGAAGGTATTTCGCGCGGAGAGCATTCTCTCAAAACAGAGACCTGTGATTCACCCTTACTTTTCAATACGGCAAATATGTTTTCCGATCGGCGCTCCTGAAACACACCGAGAACCACGTTTACAAAAAGTGCCGCGCCAATAACAAACGCATCTGCACCGGTACCTACAAAAACCGATGCCACCACAGCAAAAACCAACACCATTGCAATAGGGCTTTTAACTTGTTTTAGAGACTGCTTAAGCAAGCTGTCTCTCTCTGGCTCGGGAAGCCGGTTTGCACCTTTTGCAAGACGTTTTTTTGCTTCCTCTTCGGAAAGCCCTGTTTCTATATTCGTAGAAAAACGCTCCACCGCTTCCGCAACGGAACGAGAATACCAGTCTATATTTTCCATATTGTTCCAGTATAACAGTGTGGTACTCTAATATATATGACTATTCACGAAAACCTTAAATCGCAGATTCCGGATGCACTGCGCGCAAAAGACACAGTACGCCTCACGACACTTCGCTCACTGGTAACAGCCATGACAAATGAAGTTGTTGCAAAAAAGCGAAAACCTAACGAATTTTTGAAAGACGACGAGGCGCTCACGGTATTGAAACGCTCTGCAAACCAAAGGAAAGACTCTATCGAACAATTTGAAAAAGCGGGTCGAAACGAACTTGCCACACCGGAAAAAGCGGAGCTCGCCATCATAGAAACTTTTTTACCAAAACAAATGCCACGCGAAGAGATTGAAAAAGTTGCACGAGCAAAAATGACCGAGATGAATATATCCGGAAAAGACTCCGCTGGACGCTTCATCGGCATAATAATGAAAGATCTAAAAGGGCGTGCGGACGGCACCGATGTAAAGTCTGTTGTTGACGAACTACTTGCGTAAGCACATGAACGAAAAATTTCCAAAAAATAAAATAGCACCGAGAGAAACCGTACGGTACGGAAAAGCATCGCCTTTTTCCGATGATGAAGTGACAAAAAGCATATCTGCTGTGCAAAACAAATACGCAGAGACTATTGTAAAACAACTACTAACGGCTATTGCTGAAAACATACAAGAATTTCGCAAACAAGACCCTTCCCTATCTTTTACAGAAGCGCGAACATACGCCCTGCACAGAAACCTTGACCAGTATACGGATGTTTCGTGGGGGCCATATGTAAGTGCACTCGGAGTACTTTTTGGCAAAAGAGCGCACGTGCGCAAACCTTTTAAAAACCTCGCGGAGCTTATTGAAGACTCAAAACACGTTATTGAGGAGCGCGGAGGCGATCCGGAGGATTGATTTTTTATAAACTTTTCAAAAACAAATTCTGACTACGCACCGCGACATGCGGAGCACTTGCAACCTCCATCTTTAATAAAGTCATTAAAATACGCTCGACCATAATTCCATGTTATTTCATCTCCTGGAAATATTTTTTTCTTAGCGGATAAATATGCACGACCACGAACAGTATTCATTTCCGAATTCGGTTTACAAGAATGATTTGCGTAGCGCGCAATGTTTGCGCGCGAGCTTCCGTCGACAGTGTATCTGTTATTAATTTGTAAAAGATACCGATTTTCAACAATCTCACCTACCTCCATTTCTGTAAGACGCTTCCCGGTATATTCCACTATGCGTTCGCCTTTCTTAAAAAGATCTGTCGCAAAAAGCCCCAAACCGGCAGACGAACGCCCAACACGCACACGCGTGCCATTTCTTTCATTCAGCAAAGAAGGCGTATCTGTTTTCATAGTGTTACTAGACTAAAAAATATCTTCGATAAAAACATCGCCTTGGCGCAAGAGCTTTGGTTTTGTGCCGGTGCAGTCTGTTATTGTTGAGGGTTTTTTTGTTTGTGCAGAGCCGGGGATTATTACAGAAACAGTGCCTGCAAAAACAGCGCGCGCTTCTTCACCGGTACTAAGCGGTGGCTCGCCTGAAATATTTGCACTCGTTACTGCGAGCGCCCCGCCAACAAAAGACAAAAAACCAAGTAGCTCTTTTCCAAAAGGCATGCGGAGCGCGATAGTGTCATTTTTTGACAGTACTTTTGAAATACCTGAGTCTTCCCTTTTCTTTACAACCACAGTGAGAGCCCCGGGCCAGTATTTTTTTAATAAAAATTTACAGTGCGAGGAAATCTCTCCTAAAGATTCCGCTGTTTTTATGGAGTCGACGAGAACCGGAATACTTTTTTCTTTTGGTCGCTTTTTCGCTGTAAAAAGTAGCTCCAACGCATTGCTGTTGCGAGGGTCGCAACCTATTCCGTACACCGTGTCTGTTGGAAATACGATAAGCTCTCCCCTCTTCACAGCTTTAACAGCATCGCCCCATATATCAATATTTATCATATTGTTCAATATACAACATGACGGTATTTTAGAGTACCGCTCTTGACTCCCCTACCCCGTGGGGGTATTGTATTATGGTATGCAAAAGAAAACCAAACAAAACCTATTGCACCGTTTGAAAATAACCGAGGGTCAGATGCGCGGTATCCAAAAAATGATTGAGAGCGATGCGTACTGTATTGATATTATTACGCAAACTTCTGCAATACGACATGCCCTCTCAGCCATTGAAGACATTATTTTAAAACAACACCTTTCAACATGCGTTGTAGACCAGATTAAAAGCGGTAATCACAAAAAAGCCGTTGAAGAAATTTTATCCGTATATAATCAAAAAACAAGAAAATAATACCGCCTATGAATACCAAACAACACATGCACCACGCGCATTCCGAACACAAAGAGCACTGCGAAGGAGAACACACTGCGCACGCAGGCGGTCACGGTATGGGGCACGGATCTGCAGAAATGTACCTGCGCCGTTTTTGGATAGTCACATTTTTGCTCATCCCACTGGTACTTATCAACAAAACGGTATCTGAGTTTATAGGACTTAACACCTTTGGGTTTAGTACATGGATAGGCTTCGGAATTGCGACAATTATATTCGGTTTTTCTTTGGTGTTTTTCCAGCACGCATGGCATGAAATAAAAGCTCGCCAATACGGAATGATGACGCTCGTTTCGCTGGCTGTAGGCTCCGGATATCTTTTCTCCGTAGCGTCTACATTTATTGCGTCTTTACATGTGCAATTTTATATTGAAATCTCGACATTAGTATGGGTACTTCTTTTCGGACATTATCTTGAAGCGAAATCAAGCTCATCTGCAGGAAACGCTCTTGCGGAAATGGCAAAACTCCTTCCGAAAAAAGCACACAAACTTGTACACGGAAACGAAATTGAAGTTGATATTGAAACTCTTGTTAAGGGAGACTTGGTAATAGTAAAATCCGGCGAAAAAATCCCCGCTGACGGTTTGGTTGAACAAGGCGTATCCAGTGTAGACGAAGCACTCATAAGCGGTGAGTCGAAACCTGTTGAAAAAAAGAAAGGTGAAAAAGTAATAGCCGGCTCTATCGTAACCGACGGGACGCTCACAATAAAGCTCTCTCGAGTAGGAGAAAACTCAACAATCGGTCAAATTCAAAAGCTAATCGCAACCGCGCAAAGCACAAAACCGCGCGCTCAAAGAATTGCCGACAAAGCTTCCGCCGTACTCACCTTTGTCGCCGGAGGAACAGCACTCCTTACGTTGCTCGTATGGTCTGTATTCCTTGGACAACCGTTTGTATTTGCAATAACACTCGCCATTACGGTACTTGTAATAGCCTGCCCGCACGCACTGGGGCTTGCCATTCCGACCGTTACAACCATCACCACTTCCCTTGCGGTTAAGAACGGTATTTTTATTAAAGACCTTGCAAAAATTGAGACGATTAAAAAAGTAAGCTATGTCGTTTTTGATAAAACCGGAACGCTCACAAAAGGCGTGTTCGGGGTTACAGAAACAGAAGCGTTTGGCGACACAAGCAAAGACGAGGTTTTACGTATCGCAAGCTCTATTGAACAACAGTCATCGCATATCATAGGGCAATCAATAGTAAAGTATGCCAAAAAACAAAAAACTCAATTGGCACAGATAGACAATTTCAAAAACTTCGCAGGGAAAGGAATTCTCGCAACAATTTCAGGGAAAGAGTACCGTGTCGGAAACACTGCTTTTATGAAAGACGCAGGTATGCTTACCGATGAAATTAAAAATACGCACGATGATATTTCCAAAAAAGGAGTCACGGCGATCCTTGTTGCAGACTCTTCCGGTGTTATCGGCATGATAGGTCTTTCCGATGAAATTAAACAGGAATCTTATGAGACAATAAACAAACTTCACTCACTTGGACTAAAAGTGGCAATGCTCACAGGAGATAACGAGGCTGTAGCAAAAAACGTAGCGAGTACACTTGGGATAGACACCTATTTTGCACAGACTCTTCCGGAAGATAAATACCGCCACATAAAAGAGCTTCAGGACAAAGGAAACGTAGTGCTCATGGTTGGCGATGGTGTAAACGATGCTCCGTCTCTAGCACAAGCTGACGTGGGAGTTGCTATCGGAGCCGGAACAGATGTCGCCATAGACGCCGGGGATGTGGTACTTACAAAAAGCGATCCACAAGATGTTGTAAAGCTTATTGTGCTCGGCAAGAAAGTAAACCGAAAGATTGTACAGAACCTTGTGTGGGCACTTGGATACAACATAGTAGCGATACCGGCAGCGGCGGGCGTCTTTGCCTTCTGGGGTTTCTTCCTGCAACCGGAAGTGGGAGCCTTGCTCATGAGCCTCTCCACCGTAATAGTGGTGGCAAACGCAATGACACTCAAAAAAGCCAGTTTGGACA
>CAZYRK010000008.1:0-34242 GCA_964650475.1 uncultured Candidatus Saccharibacteria bacterium | reverse complement strand
TGCCAGCAAGGGATTTTGAGTCCCTCGTGTCTACCAATTCCACCACCGCGGCATTTGTAAATTTAATACGATATGTACGCTTGATGCCAAACAAACATATCGGTATTATATTCTATGTAATGCGTTGTGTATACTTTACAATCATTTAACACACACCGTATGATACAATCGAGAACATGCAAGATCCAACAAAGTATGACTCCGTTTTCTGGATAGAAACGGGGAAAGTCCATCCTAACCCATATCAGCCAAGACGCGAATTTGATGATGCTCGCCTTAGAGCGCTCGCGGAGTCTATTCGCCAGTACGGAGTATTGCAACCCCTCGTTGTAACTCGTATTGAACATGTAAAATCAGACGGAGGGCTGTCTTCCGAGTACGAGCTTATAGCCGGAGAAAGACGCTTGCGCGCTTCAAAACTTATCGGTTTGCGCGAGGTTCCCGCCGTAATCCGCGGAGGTAAAGAAGATCGGCGTGTAAAACTCGAGCTCGCTGTTATCGAAAACCTACAGCGCGAAGATCTAAACGCAATCGATCGTGCCAAAGCGCTCGCTCAGCTTGCTGATGAGTTTGGTACATCTCACGCAAAGATTGGTGCAAAAATAGGTAGAAGCCGTGAATATGTCTCAAATAGCATTCGTCTGCTCCAGCTTCCTGAAAAAATACAGCAGGCTGTTGTAGGAAAAGAAATAACAGAAGGTCACGCAAGGGCTCTTTTGATGCTCACAGACCGTCCTGAGGAACGCGACACTCTTTTTCGTGATATTGTGCTTCGAAAAACTTCTGTACGAATAGCAGAGCAACTCGCACGGCGTATCGCTACCGATAAAATCCGCAAGAAAAACAAAACTCCAGAAATGATGGAGCTTGAAAAGTCTCTTACAGAGACTCTCGGCACGCGGGTTGTTATAGAAAACCGTCCTCGTGGTGGCAGGCTTTTAATAGAGTTCTTTTCTCCTGAAGATCTTCTGCACATTGCAGACGCTTTTGCAGAGCGCGAAGCTGCGAAGTACGCTGCCGCTTCAAATCTAAATTCTTCGATAATGGAAGAAAAAACAATAGACGCTGTTGCTCTTGAGTCGCAGAATCAACCGGAACAGGACGGCAAAGAAAAAGTCTCTTCTGAAAACGAAACTATCGATACCGACACGAGCGAGACTTCTGAAGAAAAAGAGGATGATGGAAATACAGAACCAGTAATGTCTACGACGCTAGAGGTTTTTGAGGTTTATAAAACGCCTGAAAAACAGGAAGATGTTTTGGAAATACCGATACCTGAAGAAGAGTCTGTAGATGAATATATCGTAAAGACTGAAACGAGTGTCACAGAACAACCAATAGAACAACCGCTGGAACAATCGGAACCTGTAGCTCCTGCAAAACAACCGGAACCGCAAGAGCAACCAGTACCGCCACAACCAAAAAAAGCTGACGATGATGAAGACGACGATCTTTATTCTATAAGCAATTTCACTGTATAAAAATAGTGCGAGTTCAAAACAGCGGGCGCGGGAACCGAAGGTTCCCGCGCCCGCTGTTTTGGTTAGCACGGCAGGCTCTGCCTCTTTTTGAAATTACTTTTTAGTTTCAGAAGAAAGCGAAGCTCGAATATTCTTTTTTGCCAAAGAGGTGCGTGCGTACTCAAGCCATTTCGCTGTGGGGTGTGCTGTGTTTCGTGTTACAGCTTCGACAATATCTCCGTTGTTTAGAGGCGTATCAAAAGAAACCAGCTTCCCGTTTATTTTTGCCCCTTGCAGATGGTTGCCAATATCGCTGTGTATTGCGTATGCAAAATCGAGAGGCGTAGAGTTTATCGGCAGGTCGACGACATCACCGCGCGGTGTAAATACAAACACACGATATGAAAAGAAGTCTTCTTTCAGTCCTGTAATAAATTCTTTTGCTCCAGCAAAAGAAGCGTGCGCATCTGCGAGCTCGGTAATCCAGTCAGGTGCAGTGTTCTTTGAACCGCGAGAAGTGGTTGTTTTTATCGGCGCGCCGGATTGGTGCTTTTTAGAAAATTGCAAAAGGGAGGGTATCATTCCGCGTATCCAAGAAAACGAAAAGTTTTCAAAAGCGCTTTTCGGTGCGTCTTTGCCAAGTGTTTTATAGCTCATATGTGAAGCGACACCAAATTGTGCGTGCCTGTGCATTTCTTTTGTTCTCACTTGTATCTCTACAACACCAGCATCGCTTGTTACTACTGTTGTGTGTAGCGACTGGTACCCGTTTGGTTTTTTGAAAGAAATATAGTCCTTGAAAATACCCGGAAGCGGTTTCCATAGTTCATGAATAACACCAACAACGCGATAGCAATCATCAACTGTTTTTACAATTACGCGCAATGCGACCAGGTCGTGAATTTGTGTTATATCATCGTGTTTACGTTTTAGTTTTTGGTGCAAACTCCACAAGCCTTTTACTCGAATATCCATACTAAAATCCGTAAAACCTTTCTTCAAAAGCTCGCGTTGCAATATCTTTTTTACAAGCACAAGTCCTTCCGCAGTCTCTTTGTTTTTTAGTTTTCTAAGTTCCAGAGTGTGTCTGTAAGCGTCTGGATCAATATAAGGGAAAGCCAAATCCTCAAGCTGGTTTTTTAAGTTTCCCATGCCGAGTCGGTCTGCCAGAGGTGCAAAAATATCTACAGTTTCAAGAGCGATACGGCGTTGTTTCTCTGGAGATAAAAACTCGAGAGTTTGCATATTTTGATAGCGGTTTACTATCTTAATGATAAGTACGCGGATATCCGCCGAAGTCGCCACAAGGAGTCTTCGCAAGGATTCCGCGTGTCGTTCTGCTCCATGATATTTGTGCTTGCCGAGTTTTGAAACACTGTTTACAAGAAACGCGACTTCTTGACCAAATTCGTGCTCGAGTGTAGCCTTGTCCACCGTTTCGTCTTTCAGAACGTCATGTAAAAGACCAGCTGCGATTGTTTTTGCACCGAGTTCCATTTTTGCTAATTGCAGAGCAACTTCTGCAGGATGCATCATATACGGCTCGCCCGATTTTCGAGTGTGTTTTTCGTGTGCCTTTTCTGCAAACGTATATGCCTTGCGTATTAAAGCGTCATTTTCCGCAGAGCGGTGTTTGGTATGTGACAGTATTTCCTTGACAGGTACCATTACTGCTTATCTTACTCTGTGAAATATTTCATGCAAAGAGGTTATCGGTTTTTTTACATTAACTCATGAACTCCATCGCTTGTTCTGGAGTCATTTTATCTGCATCGATACCTTCGGGCAAATAGATTCTTCGGAGTCCTTTTTTCAAAAATATGCCTTGTTTGGATTTGTAGAGAGTAAGCATGCGCCCAGTCTTTGGGTGCTTTCCGATATCGCGAACAAAGACAGAGCCTTTTGGTGGCGGTTTGGGGATAGCCAGTAGCTCGACCGCTCGTTCAAATGTAATCGTGTACGGGTCGTCCGGTTCTTTAACTGAACGAAACTCGCCATTGTGTGCAATGTATGGACCAAAACGACCGACAGCAACAGAGACAGGGAGTCCTGTTTCTGGGTGTTCTCCAAGTGTGCGAGGAAGTGACAAATATTTAAGAGCATCTTTCAGTGTGACGTCTGAAGGGTCTTTTCCGGAGGGGATGCTTGCACGGCGAGCATTAACTTTTTTCTTCTTTTTAGAAGGTTTTTTGGTAGTTTTTTTGGCTTTCTTTTTCGGCGAGTCTTTCACCTCTTTTTCTTCAGTGGCTAGAGGCATCTCCACATAAGGTCCATATCTGCCTGTGCGTATGTAAATTGGCTGGCCAGTTTCCGGGTCGTTTCCGATGGGCTCATCTGGGTGTATTTCAGAGCCGTCTTCTTGACGTGCTCCGTCACATTCCGGATAGCGTTTACAGCTTAGGAATATTCCTCCGCGCCCGAGCTTATATTCCATTTTCGATTTGCACAAAGGGCATGGAAATTCATCAGGACCATCACCGAGCGAGGTCGCTTTCGGAAGACTTTCTTTTTCCGCTATAGCTTTTTCAAACGGTTCATAAAATTCCTCGAGGGTTTCTTTGTAACCTCGTTCACCGCGTGATATTTCATCGAGGTGATCCTCCATCTCAGCTGTAAATGAGTCACTTATGTATGATGAAAAATTTTCTTCAAGCCAACCGGATACCACCATGCCTGTTGCTGTTGTAATGAGAGAGCGCCGGACTTTTTCTACATAACCACGGTCTTGCAATGTTTTCATTATGCTGGCGTAGGTTGAAGGGCGACCGATACCTCTTTTTTCAAGCTCTTTAATGATACCTGCCTCGGTGTAGCGTTTTGGGGGCTCGGTTTGCTTTTCTGTTTCTTCGAGCGACACGAGCTCAAGCGAATCTTTTTCTGAAAGTTTTGGAAGTTCTACGTCTTCGCCACGAGCTGTTTTATCAAGCGCAAGCCACCCGGAGAAAAGAATACGCGATCCGTTTGTTGTAAACAGAGGAATATCCGCACTTGCTTTTGATGTTACCGATGTGCGCTCGATTTTTGCAGAAGCCATTTGTGAAGCGAGCGCGCGTGTGCGGATTAGGTCGTACAGCCGTTGTTCGTCTGAGGTTCTTCCGGCTGTGGCGCGTGCCGGCTCGGTTGGGCGTACTGCCTCGTGAGCTTCTTGTGCATTTTTACTTTTTGTTTTGTATGCGCGGACTTGCACAAACTCTTTTCCAAACTCGCTTTCTACGACATACGCAATTTTAGCTAAAGCTTCTTTTGAGAGCACAACAGAATCTGTACGCATATATGTGATATGTCCGGCTTCATAGAGTTTTTGCGCCGTGCGCATAGTGCGTGATGGAGAGAAGCCGAGGCGCGTAGAGGCTGTCTGTTGCAATGTAGATGTTGTAAACGGAGCGCGAGGTTTACGCTCCTCCGCATGCACGGATATTTTTTCTATAGCCCAAGTTGCTTTTTTGCCCGCAAGTACGATGCGCTCCGCTTCCTCGAAGGTTTTCGGTTCTTCACTGCATCTGGCAGGGAAGGTTTCTTTATGTGCTTTGAGCACAGCGTCTATTAAAAAATATGTTTCAGGTATAAAAGCTTTGATAGCGCGCTCGCGTTCTGCAAGAATACGAAGCGCCGGCGACTGTACTCTTCCTGCAGAAAGCCCGTAACGAACCTTTTTCCAAATAATACCGGAGAGATCGTATCCAACAATACGGTCGAGAACACGGCGCGCTTCCTGTGCCTTTCGGAGGCTTTGGTCTATTTTGCGCGGGTGAGTAAGAGCTTCTTTTATAGCTTGTTTTGTTATTTCGTGAAAAACAACTCTTTTAGGATCTTTCATTCCTGTTGTCTTTGCGATGTGCCACGCAATAGCCTCTCCTTCACGGTCGGGGTCGGTTGCAAGAAACACCTCGCTTGCTTTCTCGCTCGCTTTTTTTATACGTTCTATAATTTCTCGTTTTCCCGCCGGCACAACATAGTTTGGGGTGAAGCCGTGTGCAATATCGACAGCGTCTTTGTTGCTTTTTGGCAAGTCGCGGACATGACCCACAGATGCAAGTACCTCGTATTCTTTGCCGAGGTATTTACCAATGGTTCTGGATTTTGTCGGGGATTCGACGATTAGTAGTTTCTTTGCCACGTTCTCACTCATACCGCGAGTACAGTGGTTAGGTCAAGTCTTTGGTGTTGGTAGTGTGCAATTAAAAGGCCTTAAAAAATGGATATGGAGGTTTAATAAACAAAGTAAATTAGTGTTTTTATATGCGATGCCATGTTCCAAACTCTTCCTTTATAACTCCGCGCAGTTCCAGTGACACAAGTGCTGTTAATACTTCGTTTGTCGGAATAGGTATCTTGCGGATTAGCTCATCTCGCGGGCACGCTTCTTTAAGCGCTTTGTAAATTATTTGTTCGGATTCTGAAAGTCCTTGAGGTGTGGGTCTTTCGGTGCCTTCTTCGCGCGGAGCTATGTGAAGCGCTTCTAAAATATGTAGCGGACTTGTAACAGACTCTGCTCCAAGACGAATAAATAAATGCGCTCCAAAACCGTGCGGGTCGGCAATGCGGTGCGGAACACATAAAAGATCGCGATTGTATTCTCCGGCGAGGCGCGCAGTGATAAGCGTGCCGGAGCGCTCCGCAGCTTCAACGACAAGTACTGCGTGTGCAAACCCGACCATAATCCGATTTCTTGAAGGGAAGTCGTATGCTCGGGCTGTGTGTGTTGGCTCGTGTTCGGAAATAAGCGCACCTCCGGAATTATAAATCTCGCGTGCGAGTGCACGGTTTGTTCTCGGGTAGATTACACTCTCGTCAAGACCGGAACCGGGGATTGCGATTGTGTGTAGTCCGGCGCGAAGCGCACTTTTGTGCGCTTCCGCATCTATGCCAAGAGCAAGACCGGAAATGATAGACACGGGATAGCCTGCAAGCCCGCCAAGTAGCATGGCAGTTGCCTCTTTTCCGTAAGAGCTCGCAGCGCGCGAACCGACAACAGCGAGCACCTTTGTTCCTGGTTTCGGTAGCTTTCCGCATATCCATAAACGCTTTGGTGGCTGTGGAATTTCTCTTAAACGAGAAGGATAATCCTCAGGGGGGAGTTGTATGATATCGTTTTGCATATTATGCTTCTTTATTATATATGCTAGATATCAAATTCATTAGGGAAAATGTCGAACTTGTGAAAGCCGGAGCGGTGAAAAAACATATCGATGTTGATATAGACCGTTTAGTCACTCTTGATAAAAAGCGTCGCAGTTTGCGCAAAAGGCTGGACGATAAGCGCGCAGAGCAGAATCGTATGAGCAATACAATCTCTCTTGCCAAGGGTGATGAGCGTGAGCGTTATATCGAAAGTATGCGATATCTGAAAGACGGGCTATTGGAGATTGATGAAAAATATAAAGAGGTAATGAAAGAGTGGCATGTGCTTATGCTCTCTGTGCCGAACGTTCCCGATATCTCCGTACCGAAAGGCAAAAGCGATGAAGACAATAAAGAGGTTAAAGTGTGGGGAGAAAAGACGCAATTTGATTTTGAATTAAAAAACCATATTGAGCTTATGACAGATCTCGACATGCTTGATCTTGAGCGAGGCGCAAAAGTTGCTGGTTTCCGCGGATATTTTTTGAAAAACGATGGAGTATTGCTTTCGAACGCTGTTTGGCAACTCGCCCTTAAGCATTGGAGTGGTAAAGGCTTTTCGCCGATGTTTGTTCCGTCTCTTGTACGACGCGAGACATTTTTAGGTACTGGGTATCTCCCACAAGGTGAGGAAGATTTATATAAGACTCAGGACGATTCTTTTCTCGCAGGAACAGCAGAGGTGGCAACGATGGGCTACTACATGGATGAAACGCTTGATGCAGAACAACTACCCGTGCGCTTCATTTCATTTTCTCCGTGCTTCCGCAGGGAAGCGGGAAGTCACAGTAAAGACGTGAAAGGGCTTATTCGAGTTCACGAGTTTTATAAATGGGAGCAGGTTGTCCTTTGCAAAGCAGAGCATGGCGAGTCTGTGCGCATGCACGAATGGTTGAACAGAAATACGGAGGAGTTTATCGAGCTTCTAAAGATTCCGTATCATACGGTGGCAAACTGCGGTGGTGATTTGGGTCTGGGGCAAGTTAAAAAATACGATGTTGAGTTATGGGTTCCGGGAGAGCAGAAATATCGCGAAATAAGTTCAGCGTCATATTTTCACGATTTCCAAACACGAAGACTCAACACTCGTTATCGTGATGCAGACGGAACATTGAAATTTGCGCACTCGCTTAACTCTACGGCAATTCCGACACCGCGAATTCTTGTTTCCATTGTAGAAAACTATCAGCAAGCAGACGGAACAATCCGTGTACCGGAAGCCCTTGTGCCTTTTATGGGCAAAGAGATTATTGGAAAGGGAGATTGGTCTGGGCATGACGTCTAGTCGCATTAAGATATCGAAGTCTGCGCGCACGCGTATAAAAAAACCTATCGGTGTAAAACGTTTGAGTGAACGACGGCGTTTGATGAAAAACAAACGGACGGCACTTGTGTTGGTGTTGTCTGTATTTCTGGTAATTATTATCTGTATAGGTTTATGGCAACCGCGTGTACGTGTAAGCCATATTATTGTTACAACAGGTGATACAGGTATCGCTATGTTGGCGCGCGAAGCTATTTCCGGTACTTATGCGCGCGTGGTTCCAAAAGACTCAATAATTTTTCTCGCGAAAGATGAGATTCGCAAAATTATTTTATCTGCGCGACCGGATATCGCCACCGTTTCAATTTCTCGTACAGGATTTAATTCTATTGTAATTAGGCCGTTGCCCAGAGTTCCTCTTGCTCTGTGGTGCGGGGGTGTTTCTTCATCGACCCCGGCAAATACTTTGGAGTTGGAAACTACTCCGACCATAGGTGGAGACTGTTATTTTTTTGACGGATCGGGTTTTGTCTTTCAGCAAGTTTTCGGTAAGTCTTCGAGCACAACGATTGCAAGTGAAAATATAAATGACATACCTCTTGTTTCGTATAAAGTATATTCCCAGCTTGTATCAGTGTCTTCGTCTTCAACGATAGGAGCAAGTGTAAAAAGTGCAGGTAAATTTCCAAATGTATTTGATTTTGCACGTAAAATAAAGACTCTCGGAGCGCGTGTTAAATCTGTCGTATTGCGTGCGGATGAAGTTGATTTTTTTCTTGATAACGGCACGCGAATAACTTATGTCCTTGGTGACGAACAAAATGCATTTTCACTTTTGTATGCGGTAAGGAACAAGATATCGCTCAGCGACGGATCTCTTAGCTACGTTGATTTACGATTTAAAGGAAAGGTTTATTTCAAAAAGCGCGTACGTTGAAAAATAAAAAGGCTTCGCTTTCTAACTTATCCATAATTAAAAAACTAATGCTATTAGACCTCAAAACCCAGCGCTCCACTTTTTGCGGACACTAAGTGTCCGCAATGTCCGCAAAATAATGGACAGGGCGCGGAGTGAGGCTCGACCGGGTCTTCCCCTATCCATCGCAACGTACCGCGTGCTTTTTTAGCTGTTAATTTCTGCCGACACTTTTGCGGACACTTAGTGTCCGCAAAAGTTTTTTAATACAAATAAAAAACAGGCGTGACTTGGGAGGAGTCACGCCTGTTGGGGCGGGGAAAAGGAGGTCAAAAGTGCAACTGCTATGAGTATACGGCATGTGTCTATAAAAAACAACCTCGCGTTTAAGGTATTGCAAATACTCTTGCGCCAAAACTAAACGAAAGCTACTGTAGCGATATGAATTCGTTTTGGCAAAAACTACAGAAACCTTTTTTCGTACTTGCGCCGATGGCGGACGTGACAGATTCTGCGTACCGCAAACTTATTGCGCAGGTGGGAAAACCCGACGTAACATGGACAGAGTTTGTTTCGGCGGATGGTTTATATCACACACGTGAAATCGCAAAGATGTCCGATTCGGAGAATCCGCTCATGCGGGACTTGTTGTTTACAGATGACGAGCGTCCGATTGTTGCTCAGCTTTTCGGTAGTAACGTAGAAACCGTTGCGTATACTTCGAAGCTTATCGCAGAGCTCGGTTTTGACGGGATAGATATCAATATGGGTTGCCCGGATAAATCAATTGAAAAGCAAGGTGCCGGTTCTGCTCTTATTAAAAACCCCGAGCTCGCCGTTTCGTTGATTAAAACAGCAAAAGAAAACAGCACGTATGCGGGGCGTTCGTTGCCTGTTTCCGTAAAGACTCGTATCGGATATGCGAGTGAGACTATCGATGAATGGATACCGAAAATTTTAGAAACAGAACCTGCTGCGCTCACTGTTCATTTGCGCACGCGTAAAGAGCTTTCGCTCGCTCCTGCGCATTGGGATTTAATGGGTCGAGTAGTTAATTTGCGAGATACAATAGGGGTTTCTACGTTGATTATCGGAAATGGTGATGTTCGTGATATGTCTGATGGGCGTAAAAAAGCTTTAGAGACCGGCGCAGACGGGATTATGATTGGCCGTGGGGTATTTGGTAACCCGTGGTTTTTTACGGGGCGTGCGTACAATGATGTCTCGGTAAAAGAACGCTTAAACGCGCTCGCTACGCTCGCGCGCTACTTCGAGGAAATAACCCCACCAAAATCTTTCCACATATTTAAAAAGCATATCAAAGCATTTGTAAGTGGCTTTTCCGGAGCCGGTGAATTACGTGCGAAACTCATGGATGCAAAATCTGCAGATGAAGTTTCCGAAATAGTTAGTGCAAGTCTCGGTTAAGCACCACGCTTTTTATTTGGGAAGGTTAGACCTTCCCAAAATGTTAGCTGGTTTTTTAGATATCAAAACCACACGCTACATTACAATGGACAGGGCGCTCGGGGCCGCTTGGCCAAGATTTACCCTGTACCATCGCAACGTACCGCTTAGGTTTTTAGTTGTTAATTTCTGCGGACACTTTCTGCGGACACTTAGTGTCCGCAAAACCCCGCGCTACACTTTTGCGGACACTAAGTGTCCGCAAAACAATGGACAGGGCGCGGAGTGAGGCTCGACCGGGTCTTTCCCTATTCATCGCAACGTACCGCTTAGGTTTTTAGTTGTTAGTTTTAGATCACTGTGCTGGGCGTAACGGTTTCGGGTCTGATATAATCAAATATAAATATGTCGCAACAATCACTTTATCTTAAATATCGACCGCAAACTTTTGCGGAAGTGGAAGCGCAGCCGCAAGTAACAGCGCCTCTTGCAGAACAAGTTGCAAGCAAAAAGATAGGGCATGCTTATCTTTTTGCAGGAACACGAGGGCTTGGTAAAACAAGTGTCGCGCGTATCCTTGCGCGCGAGGCGGGTTGTTCTGAAAAAGATTTATATGAAATAGACGCCGCGAGTAATAATAGTGTTGAGGATATCCGAGTTCTAACCGAAGGCGTATATACAATGCCTTTTGAATCTCCGTATAAAGTTTACATTCTCGACGAGGTACACATGCTTTCAAAATCCGCATGGAACGCTTTCTTGAAGACTCTCGAGGAACCGCCATCGTATGTTGTGTTTATCCTTGCTACCACAGAGCTTCAGAAAGTTCCGGAAACTGTGCAGTCACGTTGCCAGGTTTTTGAGTTCAAAAAACCGACACGATCCGTACTTGCAAACGTAGTGACAAAGGTCGCGAAAAAAGAGGGGTACGAAATAACTCCGGATTCCGCGGAGTTGGTGGCGATGTTAGCTGACGGCTCGTATCGAGACGCATTGTCTGTTTTGCAAAGAGTGCTCACCGCATCTAAAGGTTCAAAACTTTCTCGAGAAATGGTCGAAGAGACGACAGGAGCACCGAAGCGAGAATTGATATACAGTTTAATAAACGCGCTCGCCAAAGGCTCGCGCTCCGAAGCTCTCTCTGCAATAGAGCGCGCACGAACCACCGATACCGATATGACGCTGTTCCTAACCCTTCTGCTGGAAGCGCTCCGCACCACGCTTTTGTTGCGCTACGCTCCGGATCTGAAAGAAACATTGTCAAAAGAACTCGGAAATGACGAGTATACTGAGCTCTTAAAATATTCCGGAAGTGATTTGAAACCTGGCATAGGGCATACGATGTTGCTTTCTTTTCTTAATGCTTCGGAGCGTATGCGTTTTTCGCCAATTCCGACCCTTCCGCTCGAGCTTGCTGTGATGGAGATTTTTGACGGTAAATAATTTTATGCCCGTAAAACACATATATTTTGTTCGGCACGGAGAGACTGCGGATAATCGAAGTTTGGTGCATCAATCAATAAACGTACCTCTCGACGCACGCGGGCAAAAACAAGCTTCTGCTGTGGCAAAAGAGCTTTCAAGTATAAAGATAGACTCTCTTATGGCAAGTGATGCTATACGCACACAAGAAACCGCAAAGGCGATATCGGAGAGTACGGGCGTCGCTGTGCAGGTGAACAAACTCTTGCGGGAGCTTCATCGTGGCGTTTTAATGGAAGGGTCGAAGCATTTTGGTTGGAAGTCAATAAAAGGCGCGGGGTTGCTTTTTTTGAAGTCCGGAAACAAAACGTGGCATTTTGGAAACGGGGAGAACGTAAGCGAATTCCGAAGGAGGTTAAGAAAGGCATTGTCCATGCTTGAGGAGGTCGATGGCGAGAATATCGTTGTTGTTACTCATCGAGGAGTTATCAATGGTCTTTGTTTCGAAATAAAACACAATTTCAAAAGCTTACCGTATACTTTTTTGTATTTTGCGGGTTTTGGTCACATGTTAAACGGTAGCATCACGGAGTTTACGTATGATAAAAGTAGAGGGGTTGTTTGGCGTGTAGAGCGCGCAAATGACGTAAGTCATTTGCGCGGTATCTAAGTTTTTCTCGCCGAGGCTCTGGCGCGTAGCGTATTTTTTGGTATCGTTAGAAAGTGTAATGCCATGGGGGATCGTCTAATGGTAGGACAACGGGTTTTGGTCCCGTCAATTTAGGTTCGAGTCCTAGTCCCCCAGCCAATTTCTGCCGACACTATTTTTGCGGACACTAAGTGTCCGCAAAACCCCGCGCTACATTTTTTTCTGCGGACACGAGTCTGCGGACACTTAGTGTCCGCAAAACAATGGACATGGCGCGGAGTGAGGCTCGACCGAGTTTTATCACATTCATCGCAACGTACCGCGTGCTTTTTAGCTGTGGATAAATTGGGAAGGTTAGACCTTCCCAAACGTACAGCACGTGATTTTTAGATGATTTGATTGACCTTGAGGCTACACTCTGGTATTGTAGCCGTCATATATGTTGATGATTCGATTCCAGCGCATCGGTCGCAAAGGCGACGCCGCATTTCGTATGGTAGTTACAGAAAAGACTGCAGGTCCGAAGGCAGGTAAGTTTGTTGATTTGGTTGGTACATACAATCCGAAAACAAAAGCGATTACAGCGGACGCCGATCGTATTAAAAAATGGGTTGGAAACGGAGCACAGCTCTCGCCTTCTTTGAGTAATCTTCTTATCAACAAAGGCATCATTGAAGGTAAAAAAGTAAACGTTCTTCCGAAAAAAAGCCCTATTAAAAAAGAAGGTGCAGAAGAGGAGACAAAAGAAAAGCCTACTTCCACCGATGAAGTTGCGACAGACAGTAAAAAAGAAGATTCCGAACCTGCTAAAGCGGAGGAGGTACCTGCAGAATCCGCAACGTAGTTTTTCGGTAGCGCCTTTGTGTTTGTGCGATACATGAAAACGATAATTTAAATAATATCTTTTAATATATGGAATACGATCAAGCTTTTCTCGAGTACGTTGTCAAATCTCTTGTAGACAATACAGAAGCTGTGCAGGTTGTTCGCTCTGTAGACGAGATGGGCGTTTTGCTTACTCTTACAGTACACGCAGATGATATGGGAAAGATTATCGGAAAGGACGGAGCGACAGCGAACGCTCTCCGCGTTCTTTTGCATGTTGTCGGTATGAAAAACAACGCACGCGTAAATCTAAAAATTAAGGAGCCGGTTGGAGGTAAGCGAGAGCGTGAATTTAAAACAGTCGACGAAGCAATCGACGACATGGGCGCATAAGCGCGCGATGACAAAAAACCGCACGGCACTACGTTTTCATATTATTACGCTTTTTCAGGAAGCTTGCAGTGCGTATCTGGACGTATCTATTTTGGGGCGCGCTCAGAAAGAAAAACATATTCGTGTTGATTATCAAAACCCTCGCGATTTTGTAACAAATAAATGGGGTAAGGTGGACGAGAGACCTTATGGTGGTGGTCCGGGAATGGTAATGACCGCATTGCCTGTTGTAAAAGCTGTGAAGAAATCACTTTCTCGCAGAGCAAACGCCAAGAAAGTGATTGTATGGTTTACTCCCGGCGGTAAAGAATTTACAAATGCCGAAGCGGACAAGCTTGCAAAGTACGATGACATCGTGCTCATTGCGGGTCGCTATGAAGGAATAGATGAGCGCGCTGTAAAAATCTTAAAAACAATCGCACCTGTAAAAAAATACTCAACTGGTTCGTATGTGCTTACGGGCGGAGAGCTTCCGGCTATGACCGTGGTAGACGTGCTAACGCGCAGACTTCCCGGGGTTCTCGGTAAAGACGAGTCGATAGAAGAGAGACGTATTTCTGCGCACGAGGTTTACACCAGACCGGAGACTGTCGAATGGAAAGGGAAAAAGTACCGCGTGCCGAAAGTTTTGCAGACCGGAAACCACGCAGATATAGACGAGTGGCGCAAGGGACGATAATAGGTGTAATAACAAATACACAAGAAGTGTTCTGACAACCGATATTGCTGAATTAACACCTGAAGTGTATTTCAGATGTTAATTCAGCAACCCCAAAGGTTAATGTTTTTTACCATATCGCGTGTCTCGCGGTGTGGTAATTTTTATTTTACCCTCCGGCAAGTTTGATTATTGTATACAAAACGACGACACCTAAAACGGTAGAATAAGTTGTCCAGCGCATAGGGTGGCTGTGGTAGCTTTCGGGGATTAAATCGCTTGCTCCAAGGTAAAGGAAAAACCCTGCAAAGAGTGCAAGCAAAAGAGCGAGAGTTTTTTCTTCAATAGCGAAAAAGGTTGCTGTAAATATTCCGATAACCGGAGTTATTGCATCTATCAAAAGCCACTTACGAGCTTTTTTGCGCGAACCTCCTTCTTTTAAAATAAAGTTTACGGTATTGATTCCGTCTGAGAAATCGTGTGCGAGCACAGCAGAGGCGACAATCGCTCCGACAGAAGGAGACACTTGAAAAGCGAGACCTATGCCGATACCGTCAAGGAAGCTATGAAATGAAAGACTCCCGGCCCCCGCGACTCCTCGGGTATCGTTTTTTACCCCGTGTTCCGTATCCGCACTTTCGTGTTTGTGCGCTCCGTGCAGTAACAGTGTTCGGTCAAGTATCAGGTAAGTCATAAATCCGAGCGCTGTAACGGAAAGCACTGTCATGCTCGAATAATGTGTACCGGAAAGTCTGAGTGCTTCCGGAAGCAAATCGAAAAAAGCTATCGCAACTACGGCGCCTGCACTAAAGCCAAGTATGAGGTGCAGACGATCTTTAAGTTTGAGCGCGAATGAACCTCCCGAAAAAGTCGCTAAAAATACGGCAAGTGCGATTAGATAAAGCATATTCCGTAAGCGTAGCCGTACCGGGGCGTATTCGCAAGAGTACTTTCAAAGGTGTGCGATACTTAATAAATAAATTATGAAATATTTAATATGGGCAAGTCTTGCCAGTGTCATTTTTGCAGTGAGCATATTTGCAACTCAAAGAAACTTTTTTAATAATTTTTTGTATAGGACATCAGCTCGCAACGAGGGGTGCGTTACCGGTTTTCGTTTTGAGATTGCCACAACGACCAAAGCACAAGTGCGTGGTCTTGGTGGGCGTATAAACATACCAAACGATTACGGAATGCTTTTTGTTTTTAAAAAGAAAGAGAAATACGGTTTCTGGATGAAAGATATGCTTACACCGATAGATATTATATGGCTATCGGACACGGGAAGCGTTTTGGGCGTAGAGGGCTCTGTTTCCACAAGTACGTACCCGAATGTCTTTTATTCGCCACGTCCGGTGAGGTATGTCCTTGAGACGCGCGCGGGCTTCGCCCGCGCGCGAGGTCTTGATACTGGTTCTTGCGTGACACTTCCTTTGCCATACGGCAAGTAACGTTTTGCTTTTTGCTTATGCATGAAAACAGTTATGCACGTGCATGGTGTATGGTGTACAATCGTATAACACCGCGCCAATGGCGTAATTATCAACAACCAATTTATCTCTGTAAAACTATGGCAAAATCAAAATCGGCAACAGTAACTCCTGTTACAAAAACAGTAATTCAAAAAGAAACGAAAGCTGTTATCGAGTCGAAAGAGACGAAAAGATATCGAGAGCTTGTTCCAAAGCTTGAAAAACGAGACGGTAGTATTGTTTCGTTTTCGTTTGATAAAATCCATAACGCAATTCATAAAGCAATGCTTGAAACCAGTGAAGGAAGCGAGGAAGATGCGGTGTTGGTTGCGCATCAGGTTGCTGGCGAGCTTGCAAGGTTTGCAAAAAAATACAAAAACTTTCTTCCAACAGTGGAGGGCGTACAAGACGCTGTCGAGAAACAGCTTATGTTGAATGATTTTACGGCGTCCGCAAAGGCGTATATTTTATACAGAGACAAACGCTCAAAGATGCGTGCAGAGCAACGAGAGATACCGGAAAATGTTCGCGAACTGGCAAAAGAAAGTAATAGCTATTTCAAAAATAATTCACTCGGAGAGTTTGTATATCTTCGTTCGTATTCCAGATGGGTTCCTGAGGAAGGACGCCGAGAAATGTGGGTTGAGACCGTAGACAGGTATATGGATTTTATGCGCGAAAATCTCGGAAAGAAACTTACAGAAAAAGAGTACGCAGAAATTCGCGAGGCGATACTCACACAGCAGGTAATGCCTTCCATGAGGCTTATGCAATTTGCCGGTGACCCTGTGCGCAGGTGTAATGTTGCTGCGTATAACTGCTCGTATATCGCTCCTTCAAAAATAAAAGATTTTGCCGAGATCATGTATCTTTCTATGAGTGGCACTGGTGTTGGATATTCTGTGGAAAGCAACAACGTGCAAAAACTCCCTCAGATTGCTTATAAAACAGGTGAAAAGCTTCCTCCTCATGTCGTTGGCGATTCGAAAGAAGGATGGTGTGACGCTCTAACTCTCGGTCTAAAGACATGGTACGACGGTAAAGATGTGGAGTTCGATTTCTCACAAGTGCGCCCCGCAGGAGCTCGTTTGAAGGTTATGGGTGGCAAGTCTTCGGGGCCGGAGCCACTTCGCGCGCTTTTGGAATTTGCTCGTGACCGTATCACAAAGCATCAAGGGCGTCGTCTTCGAAACATAGATGTGCACGATACTATTTGTAAAATAGGTGAGTGTGTTGTTGCTGGAGGTGTGCGCAGGAGCGCGATGATTTCACTTTCCGATTTAGACGATGACGCTATGCGAGATGCTAAAAAAGGTGCTTTTTATATGACAGATCCGCATCGCTCCATTGCAAATAATTCCGCGGTATATACAGAAAAACCAAGCAATACAGCTTTTATGGATGAATGGGTAGCTCTTATGAAAAGCAATTCCGGCGAGCGGGGTATTTTTAACCGAGGAGGTCTTATGAAGCAGATTCCTGCACGCCGTATAAAACAATGGGAGGAAACAAAATATATACAAAACGGGCATGTTGTTGGTCCTGCAGGTGTAAATCCGTGCGGAGAAGTTATTTTGAAGTCCAAACAATTTTGTAATCTTTCTGAAGTTATTGCTCGTGCAGATGATACGAAAGAAACTCTCGTAAAAAAAATACACCTTGCTTCGATGCTCGGCACGTACCAGTCTACGCTTACGAATTTTAACTATCTTTCGAAAGAGTGGAAAACAAATTGTGAAAGTGAGCGTTTGCTCGGAGTCTCTGTAACAGGACAATGGGACAGTGAGGCGGTGCGCGACACAGACACTCTTAAAGCGATGCGCGCTGAAGCTGTTAAAACGAATAAAAAATATGCAAAACGCTTTGGAACTGCACCATCGACAGCTGTAACTTCTGTGAAGCCTTCCGGTACAGTTTCGCAGACTTTTGATGTTTCAAGCGGTATGCATCCACGACACTCCGCATACTATATTCGACGAATTCGTATCAGTGCCACAGACTCTCTTTTTAAGATGTTGAGAGATCACGGAGTACCGTATCATCCGGAAGTTGGGCAGACAATGGAAGATGCAAACACTTATGTTTTGGAATTTCCAGTAAAATCTCCAGACGGAGCTGTTGTTAAAAACGATCTCACAGCACTAGATCAGCTTGAGCACTGGAAACTTGTAAAGCAAAATTATACAGAACACAATCCGTCCGTTACTGTTTCTGTTGGTGATGATGAATGGATACAAGTTGCAAACTGGGTATATGAAAACTGGGATATCGTTGGAGGGCTTTCTTTCCTTCCTCGTTCAAATCATGTGTACCGCCTCGCTCCGTATCAAGAGATTACAAAGAAACAGTATGAAGAACTTTCACGGGATTTTCCGAAAATCGACTACGCAAAACTTTTTCTTTATGAGAAAAAAGATGAGACAGAGGTCAAAAAAGAACCCGCTTGCGTAAGTGGCTCGTGCGATATTTTCTAAATTATTTCTTAGCTGGTGTGTGAATATGTAAAGGGGCGCCGGCACTTTAGTGCCGGCGCCCCTTTACATAACTCACAAAAAGGTCTTTAATCTTATGTAGAGTTAGTTTTGGGAGTTTTGTACATATAAATAAAACAAAGTCGCTTTTGCGACACAAAAAAAGGAGAAGCGTTATGAGTAAAAACACCAAAACGTATAAGCTTTGGAAGTGGAACGCGATTTTTTCCACACTTGCTGTGGCGATAGTGCTCGTTTTGCAACACTATGCAATTGAGTTCGCGTATTATTACGCTCTCGGAGCTGTGGTTTTGTTTGGTTCCGGTGCGTTTTTGTTTGGAGCCGGGGAGTTTGTTGTCGGCATCGTTTTACCGATAGCGCTAATAACGGTAATGAGCTCACCGGTAGTTTGTGGGTTGGAAAACAGGGGCGGAAATATATGGCAAAACGTATGGATACTCGGAGCAATCGCGACAATTCTTTCTATTTTGTTTACGGGAGCTTTTTGGAACGATGACGAAGATAAAAAAGAATCGTTCGTTTTCCGTTGCACCGTGTCTATACCTTTTATAGGTGTGGTGCTCGGTGCATTGGTGGCTCTTGTCATTAAAAAAAGAGAGCAGGTTTGTAACTAGGATAATGATATCGGTAATTACAGATTTGTTCATGGCGCGCAACACATAGTTTATGTGTTGCGCGTTTTTTATTTGGGAAGGTCTAACCTTCCCAAAATGTCAGCTGGTTTCTTTTGCGGACACTTAGTGTCCGCAAAACCCCGCACCACGTTACAAAACAGCACGGCGCGGACGAAACGCGAATAGGGAAGCTCACCCGAGTCTTATCATACTCATCGCAACGCTTAGGTTTTTAGCTGTTAATTTCTGCGGACACTTTTTGCGGACACTTAGTGTCCGCAAAACCCCGCGCTAACACTTGCGGACACTAAGTGTCCGCAAGTGTTGTGTCCGCAAGTGTTTTAAGTGTCCGCAAGTGTTTTATCACATTCGCAACGTACCGCGTGGTTTTTAGTTGGGAAGGTTAGACCTTCCCAAAGTTTTTCCACATATATTCTTGCGTATTATCGCACCGTGTGGCATAGTAGAGTCCAGACCAAGCAAGACGATCGCACGCGGTTTTTTCCGTGTGAGGAAAGTCCGAACACAGGCAGGGCAATAGCCCTGCAGAAAGGTAGCGGGTAACGCCCGTCCGCCGTGAGGCGAGAGGTGCGAGCAGTGACGTCAATCTCGAAAGAGTGCGAGCTCTTGAAAATTCGTTTACGAATTTTCAAGAGCAATCATACGGAAACGTATGGGTGAAACGGCAAAATCCTTACCCCTGTGCAAGGTCGTGCCGGGCATTTTGTCCGGAGTGCCGCTTGAGCATGTCGGTAACGACATTGCCAGATAAATGGTCGTCTGCGGTGAAAACGCTTCGCGTTTTCACCGCAACAGAATTCGGCTTACCAGCTTGGTCTAAACGAACCGTATTTTCGGCTCATCATACAAAACCCGCGCCTTAACGGCGCGGGTTTTGGCGTTTCCTGTGTATAATATCGCAGAACAAACAGGCATAAATACTGTATAATCATTGGTACAGTATTAGTCGCTAATATATAGTATTTAATTTATGAATTTTTTGAGCAATTTGTTTTCCGGAAGACACTGGTCGTTTGAGTCATCATCGTTTTGGTTATTGATAGCCACAGTAGTATTTTCTGTTGTTGCTTTTGTTCCCTTTGCATCTGTTCCTCTTTTGTATACAAAAGTAGCAGTGCTCGCGCTTATGACAGTCGCTACTTTCATAAGCTATGTGCTTGCCCGCTTGACGCGAGGCAATATAGTAACCCCTCCTCTCGCTTTAATAGGAGCGATATGGCTTGTGCCTCTTGCGTACGGTATATCCACAATCTTTTCAAGCGCTCCGACGGCGGTGTCTGTATTTGGAAAACTGTTTGAAACGGACACTTTCGGGTTCATGCTTCTTGTGGGCGTTCTCGGCACTCTTTCGGCTCTTATCGTGCGCCGTATAGACCAACATAGTTCGTTTTTACGTGCTGGCGCGTGGCTTGCGGGCGGTGTTCTTGCTGTGCAAACAATCATTCTCGTGGTTGGAGCAACAACCAAATTTATAAATCCCGCATCGTCTATCATGGGTTCGTTCGGAGATTTTACAATATTTGCAGGGCTCGGAGTTGTTATGTCGTTACTCGCAATGCGTTTTATGCCACTTTCAAAACGTACGCAGACCATTCTTGGCGCCACTATCGTAGCGGAATTAATTTTCTTAATAATCGCAAATTCGGCATTTACATGGATACTCGTAGGAGTTACGGCGCTCGGAGTGTTTGTGGAAAGTGTTATGCGTCGGATTTCACGAGGCGGGTCTGAAGAGTCTATAGAGATTGACACGGAAGAAGGTTCTCTAGAAATGTATTCTTCGGAAGAAGAAATTTCAGTTGAGTCGGACAGTTCTCAAAACGGTATCGGGATTCCTCTTTTGGTCTTGGCGGTATCTATTTTCTTTGTAGTTGGTGGATCGTCGGTTGCAGGTATGTTTGATAGCGCTCTCCATGTAAACATCGCAAGTGTTCGTCCTTCATGGCAGTCGACAATAAACGTAGGCAGAAACACATATAAAGATAATGCGGTATTTGGTTCTGGGCCAAACACATTTGGACAACAGTGGCTTAAGTTTCGTAATGCATCAGTTAACAAAACTCAGTTTTGGAATGCAGATTTTAACAAAGGCATAGGTACTATTCCGACATCGTTTGTTACAACTGGTGTTGTAGGTATGGTGGCGTGGCTGGCGTTTCTCGGGCTGTTTCTTTTCATTGGGTTGCGCGCGCTTATCCTGCGTGAATCTGATAGCGAAACGATACGCGGAGTGGCGGTGGTTGTGTTTGTCGGGGCTTCGTACTTGTTGTTGCAGTTAATCTTTAATATTCCGGGGGCGGTTCTTGTAGCTCTCACTTTTGTTTTGGTTGGAGTATTTGCTTCGACATTGCGTTACTTTGAGCCTCGCGAGCAGTTTGGGATATCTTTTTCACAGAGCCCACGCGCCGGCTTTGCAATAGTTTTCGTTTTAACACTATTGCTTCTTGCCTCTATCGGTTCTGCTTATGTCGTGGTGGAGCGTTATGTTGCACAAGCCGATCTGGCTCATGCGGGGCAAGCTCTTTCCACAGGAAATTTGGACGTAGCAGATAAAGCTACAGCACAATCACTCCTGTTTGTTTCAAGTGACAGTGCTTACCGTATGGAAGCTGTAATAGGCATGAACCGTATCGTACGCCTACTTCAAAGCACAAGCACCAAGCCAACAAGTGGCACTTACAAAAAGCTTCAAACGGTCGTTTCGCGTAGCGTTGCCGTGGCAAGTGAAGCGACAAAACTAAATCCGAACAATTATAAAAACTGGTACGTACTTGGAAACGTATATAAACTGGTTGTCCCATTGAAAGTATCTGGAGTTTATAAAAAAGCGATATCTGCATATAAAAAAGCGGAGGAATTAAACCCGACAAGCGCGGTTATTCCGTTTACTATGGCTCAACTCGCTATTGCGAATAAGTCATATAAAGACGCAGAGACGTATCTGCATAAAGCTGTGGCATTGAAACCAGATTATACGCAGGCAATATTTACACTTTCACAGCTCGATGTTCGCTTAGGTAAAGCAAAAGAAGCTCTTATGGCAGCAGAAGCTGTGGCGTATTTTGTTCCAAACGACCCGGCGGTGCTTTTTCAGGTGGGTGTATTACGAGAAGCGAGCGGTGATTTCAAAGGTGCTATTGCGTCGCTCTCACAAGCTGTTGCTGTAAGTCCGAAGTACGCAAATGCTCGATACTTCTTGGCGACAGCGTATGCTCACCAAAAAGAATACGATAAGGCTCTTGCGCAAATGGAAGCGATATCGAAATTGTCTGATGCAAACGCAAAAGCGGTTGCAAAATACATCGAAGTTTTGAAGGTGGGTAAGAATCCTTTTGTGATAACAATGAAAGCAAAGGGTTCAACAACGACAAACGGAACAACTCTTCCGAATCTTTCGGGAAAGTAGTTCCCTCGGGAAAGTAAACTTAAGTACAAAACAATAGAATGGTACGCAGATTTCTAAGACGTATTGCAAAGCCGATACGTGGTTTACATCAAGCTGCGTACTTGCTCGCCACACTCACACTCGCTTCTCAGGCGCTCGCGCTTATTCGCGACCGTACATTTGCGCACCTTTTTGGAGCGTCGTCGACACTCGATCTTTACTACGCAGCGTTTAAGGTTCCGGATCTTGTGTTTACTCTTGTGGCGTCATTGGTGTCTGCGTATGTTTTGATACCGCGAATTGCAAAAGACTCACAAAAGACTTCGCGAGAGCTTATCTCCCACGCAACATCTTTCTTGCTTGTTGTTGGAGGGTTTATAGCTGTCGTTGTTGGGTTTTTTGCACCGCGGATACTGTTTGTTATTTTCCCGACGTTTTCCACCTTACCGCAAGCAGGTGCTTTTGTTATGCTCACTCGTTTACTTTTGCTCCAGCCTTTGTTGCTCGGGCTTTCCGGTATTTTTTCGAGCGTAACGCAAGTGCATAGGCGGTTTATACTATTTGCTCTTTCTCCGGTTATATATAATCTTGGAATTATATTTGGAGCTGTTGTTTTGTATCCGATTTTCGGTCTCGTCGGTATCGGTTACGGAGTCGCACTGGGTGCTATGGGCTATTTGGCAATTCATGTGCCAGTTGTTTGGCGCGCAGGGCTTTTCCCTCGGCTTACAATACCTTCACCGCGCATAATGTTGCCTGTTATCCGCGAATCGGTTCCGCGAACCCTTGCACTCGGTGTGGGCTCTGCCGTTGCGTTTGCCATTACAATACTTGCAGCTCGCGCAGGGCACGGAATAATCTCTGTGTTTACTTTTGCCACCAATCTTGAAGCGGTACCTCTTGCCCTCATTGGTTCTTCCTACGCGGTCGCAGCTTTCCCCGTGCTTTCAGAACTTTTTGGAAAGGGAGATAAAAAAGAATTTGCAGCGGTACTTTCATCTGCTGCACGACACATTGTGCTTTGGTCTGTAATAATTTTCGGTACGTCGTTGGTACTTCGAGCGCATATTGTTCGAGTTATTCTGGGCACAGGTAATTTTAATTGGAACGATACCAGACTTACTTCCGCAACTTTTGCTGTTCTTATCATTGCTCTTGGCGCGCAGGCAATGATACTTTTGCTTTCGCGCGCGCTATATGCAGCGAAGCAGTCATGGCGTCCGCTTATGTATCAGGTTGTTGGTGGAGCAACCGCGGTAACTTTTGCCGCCATAGGAATGTATTATTTGCACCGCGCTACGAATATACTTTATTCTCTGGGCATTCTTCTTCGGGTTGGCGATGTCACTGGAAATATTGTCCTCGTGTTTGCTCTTTCTGTTGTTTTAGGTCAGCTCGTTACTGCAAGTCTTCTTTTGTGGGCGATGCGAAGTGTTGCTCCAGGTTTCAACCGTACTTTATTGCGTCCACTTCGTGATGGAACAGTGGCTTCTTTTGCTGGAGCGGTTTTTGCATACTTTACTCTTGCGATATTCGGAAATATCGCTCCGTTGACAACGCTTCTGGCTGTTTTAACACAAGGAATTGTTGCTGGTTTTGTGGCGCTTATAGTTATCATATTTACGCTCTCTCTCTTGCGCAATGCGGAGTTTCTTGATTTGCGCTCTTCGGTATATCGCTTTGTAAAAAAACACAGAGCGCGTCTAACTTTCAATCGGTGAACATAAAAGGTATTGTTAGTTTATGAATACTGAAAATATCCGCAATTTCAGCATTATTGCGCATATAGATCATGGTAAATCCACTTTGGCGGATAGGCTTTTGGAGCGCACAGGTACTATCGAATCGCGTAAAATGCGCGACCAGGTTCTAGACAAAATGGAGCTTGAGCGCGAAAGAGGCATAACGATAAAAATGCAACCTGCACGAATGGTGTACCAAGCGCCGGTGGAAGACAAAAGCGCGGAGCACACCAAAGAGTTTGTTTTGAATTTAATAGACACTCCCGGGCATATCGACTTTGCTTATGAGGTATCGAGGGCTTTGAAAGCTGTCGAAGGAGTATTGCTTTTAGTGGATTCCACACAGGGTGTTCAAGCGCAAACTCTCACAACTCTTTCAATGGCAAAAAAAGCGAAGTGTACGATTATTCCTGTTATTTCAAAGATTGATTCTCCGTACGCACGTCCGGACGAGGTGAAAACGGAACTCGGAAAACTTCTTGGGGTACCTGCAGATTCGGTCATGGCGGTTTCAGGGCGCACAGGTGAGGGGGTGGATTTGCTTTTGGAGGCAATAGTTAAAAAGATACCGCCTCCGCGCCCTTCGCAAGCAGACGAGTCGCGTTCACTCATTTTTGATTTTTCATATTCCACTCATCGTGGCATTGCGGTTTTTGTGCGTATGTTTGATGGAGAGCTTAAGAAAGGAGACCCTCTTGTTTTTCGTGTGGCAGGAAAGCAGTTTACGGCTCTTGAAGTAGGTATTTTTGCTCCGGACGAAACTCCGGTAGCTTCTCTTTGCGCTGGAGAAATAGGCTATGTGGTTACGGGTGTAAAAGAACCAGGGATTGTCGCTGTTGGCGATACTATCGGTGCCAGACGAGGAGCTCTTCCGGAGCTTTCAGGATTTGATACTCCACGACCAGTCGTGTGGGCTTCAGTTTATCCGGAAAGCCAAGACGACTTTTCGGATCTCCGGCAAGCACTTTTACGCTTGCGCTTATCAGATTCGTCTCTTTCTTTTGAAGAAGAATCTTCCGGTGTGCTCGGGCGTGGTTTTCGGTGCGGTTTCCTTGGAATGCTTCATTTGGAGATTATAACGGAGCGTTTGCGACGTGAATTCGGTCTGCATCTTATTGTGACGATACCAACCATTTCTTACACGGTTGTGACAAAACAAGGAAAACGCGAGACTGTTTATACTCCATCAAAATTTCCAGCTTTTGGAGATATTACCGCAGTGGAAGAGCCTTGGGTGCGCGTGGCGCTTATTACTCCGCCGTCTGCAATATCGGTATTGATGCAGGTATTTCACGAGCATGAAGCTGTTGTTATGTCGACCGAAAACTATACCGACGGTAGGACAGAGCTTACAATAGAGATGCCTCTTCGTGAGCTTATGCGAGGTTTTTTCGATCGTGTAAAAAATGCTTCTTCTGGTTACGCATCGCTTTCGTATGAGTTTCTTGAGGAAAGACCTGCAGATGTCGTAAAGTTGGATATTCTCGTTGCCGATGAGGCTGTTCCGGCTTTTGCCCGCATAGTTGCGCGCAGACGCGTGCAAGAGGAAGCTTCTCGAATGGTTGAAAAGCTTCACGGCGTTTTACCAAAACAGCTTTTTGTAGCAAAGATTCAAGCGGAAGCCCTTGGGCGTATTATCGCTTCGCGAACACTTTCTGCGATGCGTAAAGATGTAACCGGTTATCTGTATGGTGGCGATGTAACGCGCAAAAAGAAACTTCTTGAAAAACAAAAACGCGGGAAAAAACGCATGGCGGCGCATGGCAAAATAGACATACCGGAAGATGTCTTTATGAAAATGGTTCAAGAAAGTGAGCACTAATGTCTTAATCGGTGCGGAAATTGTCCCGATGCTTTATTATAAACACAATGCTAAAAAGCAAACGAAAAAAAACGCACAGTGTGCGAAAGGGGATTACGGTAGCATTTTTGATGCTCGTTGCTTTTTGGCTTGTGTCGTTAATATGGAGTTTGGCGGGGAAGGCTGTTTTTGCATGGCAAACAGCAAACATAACCGCGCTACAAGCGCAGGCGCTTGTAGCGCGGAAACACTCTCTTGAAAAGAGGATTGAGATATTAAATACACCTCGCGGGCGAGAAGCTGCAATAAGAACAGCTTTTGGGGTTGCACGTCCCGGTGAGCAGGTTATTATCGTTGTGCCGTCTAAACCGACAGTAAGTGTAAAACCGAAAACTTCGTGGTGGAGGCAGGCTCTAAAATGGATAGAGTTTTAACAAAGTAAAAAAGTAAGCAATGCGGATATAGTTTAGTGGCAGAATGGATGCTTCCCAAGCATCAGGCGGGAGTTCGATTCTCCCTATCCGCACAAACAAGCAGTATGCGCGCGCCAGAGGCGCGCGCCCTACGGAGCATGCCAAATACAAGATATCGGATATTTTGTATTTATGAGCATAATTAGAGACATAACAATAAAAGCATTCAGATATTTAGACACTGAGGACATTTTAATTTTTGTAGGAGCAAGACAAGCCGGTAAAACAACAATCCTAAAGCAGATACAGTCAAAATCAAAAGGAGAAACTTCCTTTTTTCTAAACCTGGAAGACCCTGAATATTTGGGTTTGTTAAATGAACATCCTAGAAATTTATTGAGAATCTTTTCTTTTGATTCTCTCTTAGGGTACATACCCCGCAGTTTGCTGCGATGTTAGATTAGAGTTGAAGGGTGAGCATATATTTGCATAAGAGCCATAACGTCACGGTCCTCCTGTACCATCTGGTCTGTTCTGCAAAATACCGCAGGATAGTAATCGATCAGGCAGTGGACGGCTGTATCAAAACAACCTGTCTGGAGATTACCAAACGGTATGAAATACATTTTCTTGAAATTGATACCGATAAAGACAATGTGCATTTCCTCATACAATCGGTACCCATGTATCGTCCCCAGCGAATCGCACAAATAGTGAAAAGCATCACAGCTCGAGAAGTGTTCAAACAGGTGCCCGAGGTCAAACTGAAACTCTGGGGCGGAGAGTTCTGGACCAAGGGCTGTTTCATGAATACTGTTGACCACTTCAAACTCAGAACAGACTGTGCTCGCATACGTCAAATCACAAGGCAAAGAGAAAGAATACGTTAAACTCCATTCCGATCAGTTGGTGCTATTTTGATACCTCGTCAGCTTACTGCGGGAAGGGGGCCTTTTTCAGAGAAATTGAAAGATTTTGAACGAAAAGACAATCGCTGGTTCGAACTTTCTCGTCAATTTATTTTAGGCAGTAACCAAGCCATAATAATTATCGCTTCCGAAGAAAATCTCGAAGCCAAAAGAGATTTTCTTAAAAAGACTGGCTCGCAAAACGAAGTTTTGAATGATGTACTCATCATAAATCCCCGCCTCGCCTCCCGTGCGCTTCTTTTGGATTTCAAAAACCCTTGGGCTATTCTCTCGGAACCCCCTGTCGCGTCTCCTTGCGACGCTCCGTATTTTGGCGAAAAAATGAATTCTGAAACTTGGCTGCCAGACTTGGATTCAAACCAAAACGGCGACTTTCAGAGAGGCGCATCCTACCATTAGATGATCTGGCAGTAGGAGTTATGATGCGGTATTTGGTGCGTTTTTTCAACAGGAGCTCAATTGTTAGTTCAATAAGCAAATTGCAACACTTCATGTAATCTGAAAATTGGGAGGTTGCTTTTTCTGGAAAAGTATGTTATTTTGCGATTTAATTAAACACTATGAAAGATTTCAAGAAAGCACACAATTTTGGCAAAAGAGACTTTGGTGGGCGTGCGGGTTTCGCTTCTAAACGCATGTCACCATTTGGTGGTCATAGTTCTGACAGGTCAAATGAAAGTCATCAGACAATTTGCGACGGGTGCCACAAGCCTTGCGAGGTTCCGTTCATACCAAATGGAAAGAAGCCTGTTTATTGCCGTAATTGCTACAAAGGCAAAGATACTACGGCGTCTTTTACAAGGCAGTCATTTTCTCGTCCTACGGAGTTCAATGCAGATGATGTAGGCTCAGGTGATTTGAAAAAGCAGTTCACTATTCTCAACACAAAACTCGATCGGCTCATCTCAGCTATCGAAGCTCAGACACGTGTGTTGTCTTCGGTAGGGAAATAACGTTTACGGCAGGCTACTATGAAGCCAATTCTGTATGATGTAATTGTGGTTGGCGGAGGAGCGTCGGGAATGATGGTGGCTGGTTGCTCGGCAGAGTTGGGTAAGCGCGTGCTTTTGTTAGAAAAAAATAATCAGCTTGGAGTGAAGCTTGCTTTGACAGGTGGTGGGCGATGCAACATAACAAACGCAGAAGAAGACGTGAGGTTGTTTGTTTCTAAATATGGCGCGACGGGCAAGTTCTTGCACTCTGCGTTTGCTCAGTTTAGCTCGAAGGATACGTTTTCATTTTTTAAATCAAAAGGATTACCTCTTAAAGTAGAGGAATACAAAAGAGTTTTTCCCGAGACCGAGCGTGCGACAGACGTGATCGAATCGTTTGAGAGGTATCTCGCTAAAGGGAAGGTGAGTGTGCGCACAGGCGTCACTGTAAAGGGTTTTGTTGCAGAGAATCAATACATAGGGAAAGTGCAGACAGACGCAGGAGATTTTTCTGCGCACTCTTTCGTGCTTGCTACTGGTGGTGTGTCGCATCCAGAAACCGGTTCGACTGGAGACGGCTTCTCGTGGTTGAGAGCGCTCGGGCACACTGTCGTCGCTCCGTCCCCGACACTCGTGCCACTTAAAGTGCACGAAACATGGGCAAAAAAACTTCTGGGAGTTTCTCTCCCGATGGTGCAGATTACTTTCTTTGTTGATAAAGAAAAGAAATTTTCTCGCAAGGGTCCGTTGCTTTTCACTCACTTTGGCATCTCTGGACCAACTGTTTTAAATAGTGCAGGGAAGGTGTCTTCTTTGTTGAAGGAGGGAGTTGTCACAGTAGCTCTAGACCTTTTTCCTGGAGTTGATCAGGGTGCAGTTGATAGAAAAGTGACAGAGACTTTTGATGCGAATAAAAATAAATCACTTAAAAATGTTCTGAAAGAAATTGTGCTACATGGCATATCTGACACAATCATCGCTCTTGTCCCGAGCATTGACCCAGAAATAAAAGTGCATAGCGTTACAAAGGGAGACCGCAAGAAAATTGTCGCGCTTTTGAAATGGTTACCGCTCACGATTACGGGACTTATGGGTCTCGACCGTGCAGTTGTCGCTGATGGAGGACTTCCGCTTACTGAAGTCGACATGCACACGATGCGTAGCTTGCGTTATAAAAATCTTTTTGTGACGGGGGACTTGCTGAACATCGAGCGTCCCTCGGGCGGTTACTCGCTACAACTTTGTTGGACTACAGGCTTCGTCGCTGGGAGTAACGCGTAATCCAGCGCGCGCGTGAGGATATCATGCGGAGCATTAAGCATGATCGGGTCGTGCAGGTACTCTATGTATACCAAAATCCATTACAGGCATGGAAGTTTGTGCTTGAACGCGAAGCTAAAGATGGCCGCACAATCCCGAGAGATGCTTTTATCGAAAAATATTTCACGGCTCGCGAGAATGTTAACCTATTGAAGAAGGAGCTTGGAAAGCAAATAAAAATCGACCTGATTGTCAAGAATATGGATGGTACAGATTTTAGATACAAAGAGAATGTGGATAACGTTGACGGCCACATACCAGAGCGTTATCCGTAAGGATACGTTACGAGTCGCACTCGAAATTTTATGAAACTCTTTACTTTTAGCAAGGAAAAAAACTCAAGCGAGTTTTCGCGGTTTTTTCGCGATGCTTCCTCTCGCGAGAAAAAACGAGTCTTTATGGATGTTGCTCGCAAGGCAAGCTCGAAGCGATACTCGAAGCTGAGGATTACTTGCTTGGGCATCATGAGGAAAAAGCGCGTTTTATGAAAGAAGTCGTTGCTCTTTCGAAACTCTTCGCACTTGCGATGCCAAATTTACGCGCGGTTGAAATTCGCGAAGAAGTTGCGTTCTTCCAGGCGGTGAAAGCGCGACTCGGGAAACTTGCGTCTGATGGTGGTAGCCGTGACGTCGACATTAAGTCGACCATCCGACAGATCGTCGACAAGGCTGTCGTATCGCAGGGCGTGATCGACATCTTCGACGCAGCGGGTATCAAGAAGCCGGATATCTCGATCCTCTCGGAGGACTTCTTGGAGGAAGTGCGCACGATGAAGCGGCAAAACATCGCACTCGAACTCTTAAAGAAAATTCTGAACAATGAGTTGCGGGTGCGGGGGAAGAAAAACGCGGTACAGGCGAAGCGATTCTCCGAGATGCTTCATGCGACCATTAAACGATATCAAAATAATTTGCTCACCGCAGCGCAGGTAATCGATGAATTGATCAAAATCGCACGAGAGGTGAAGGAGACCGATATGCGCGGTGAGGGTCTTGGACTTTCTGATGACGAGGTGTCGTTCTATGATGCTCTCGCAGAAAATGAGAGCGCAGGACAGGTACTTGGCGACGATAAGCTTAAAGAGCTCGCACGTATTCTTGTTGGGCGCGTGCGAGAGAACGCCACGATCGACTGGAGCGTGCGAGAGAGTACACGTGCAAAGATGCGTGTGATGGTGAAAAGGCTCTTGAATCAATACGGTTATCCGCCTGACGCGCAAGCGTTCGCGACAGAAACTGTTCTGAAACAAGCCGAACTTTTTGCCGGGGAGTCTGTGTAGACATGTAGTTTTTGCGTGGCAGAATCAATATATGGCAACACAACAAGCGGCTATTGATTTCTTGACCAAGTGGCGGGCGCGGGCGAAGCCCGCGCCCGGAAGATGTTTGGCGAGTACGCGCTCTACGTAGATGGCAAAGTGGTTGCGCTTGTCTGCGACGACCATCTTTTCGTGAAGCTCACAGAGCCTGGGACGAAATTTGTCGGCGATGCTCTCCTGCGCCGTATCGTAGAATCAAACTAAATGTCAGACATTTAATTTCTACTTTATTCCGATTGTTTTGAGGAATGTTGCGAGCTCTTCACCGACTATTGGTCGCCATGAACCTTGTTTTAAGTCTTCGAGACGAATGTTTACTATTCGCACTCTCTGCAAGTCGGAGACTGAGTTGTGAAGTGCTGAGACCGTACGACGTATCTGATGCTTTTTGCCCTCGGTGAGCGTTATGTTGAAACTGTTTGGTCCAGTCTTGCGTATTTTGCAGGGAGCAGTTAGGTATCCTTCGATGTCGACGCCAGCTTCCATATATTTCTTGAAACTTTCGCGGAGTGGTTCGTTTGTACGTACTCGATACTCTTTGTTGTGGGCATAGTTTGGGTTTAGGAGTCGGTCTGTCACACGTCCGTCGTTGGTGAGGATAATGAGTCCGTGCGAGTCTTTGTCTAATCGGCCGATAGGGAAAACATCTTGTATTTCTTTTCCTTTTTCAACGCTTTTTTTGATGTTTTTCTCTCCGAGTTGCGGAGAATGTGTAATGACGCCGATGGGTTTGTTGAATGCGAAGTATAGGTATTTCTTTGGTGTAATTGTGCCAGCGAGCTCGACTTTATCAGTTTCTAAAATTTTGTCTCCGAGCACAGCAGTGTGCCCGTTGATGAGAACTTTTCCTTTAACTATGAGATCGTCGGCGCCACGGCGCGTAGCGACGCCTTCTTTTGCTAGGTATTTGTTGATGCGCATCGGGTAGCCTTCTGGCTCCAGAGGAGTTTTTATAATGTTTTGACTATACATTGTAGTCATGAAAAGTCCAGTACATGGAGGGAAAACAGGCACTGTTAAAACAGTACCGTATTTCTATTTCAACAGAAATACGGTACTGTGTCTCGATGGCACGCGAAGAGAGCATAATACATTTCGACGAAGTATCGTTTGAATATGGGCACAATAAACCAATCCTCGAGGAGGTGAGTTTTACTTTGCGCTGGGGGATGAAGATGGCGGTGATGGGTCAGAACGGCGCGGGGAAGTCTACACTCTTCACTCTTATGACTGGAGAGCTTAAGCCAGAAGATGGTGAGATACACATGTCGCATGGCATGAAAGTGGCGACGGCATCGCAAGTGATACCTCGCGACAAGCTTGAACTCACTGTGCGCGATTTCTTCTCTTCGTATTTTGATACGAAAATATATAACATCGACCCAAGAATCGATGCTGCGCTTGAGGCGGTGAATTTGAAAGACAGCGATAAATTGCATGATCGCATCGTGAAGAGTTTTTCTGGGGGTCAGCAAGCGCGACTCTTGCTCGCCTCGGCGCTTATTCAAGACCCCGACCTGCTTTTGCTCGACGAGCCGACGAATAATCTCGACAAAGAAGGCATCGAACATCTCACAAAGTTTCTCGTAGGATACAACAAAACAGTCGTCGTCATTTCCCATGATGCTGAATTCTTAAATGCTTTTACAACGGGAGTGCTTTATCTCGATGTCTTCACGAGAAATATTGAGCAGTATCCCGGAAATTATCTTGATGTGCAACGTGATATTTTAATTCGTATAGAAAAGGAAAATAGGAAGAACGCCCAGCTCGCGAAAAAGATACAGGAGAACAAAGACAAAGCGAACTTCTTTGCTCAGAAGGGTGGCAAGATGCGCCTCGTCGCCAAGAAGATGCGCACAGAGGTCGAAGAGATGGAAGAATCAAAAGTCAACGTCCGCAAGGAAGATCGCACTATTAGACCTTTTACAATTCCTGTACAAGAAGAATTAAGCGGAGAGATTTTTTCTCTCAAGTCATATTCTGTTTTGAAGAAAGGCAAGCCAGTAGAAAAAAAGGCGAACATCTCGCTCCGAAGAGGTGGACACCTTTTGTTAAAAGGTCCAAATGGTATTGGCAAGAGTACGTTGCTCGAATCGATAGTGAAGGGTGCAACACCTGGTGTTGCACATTTGTCTGAAGGTACGACGATTGGTGAGGGCGTGAAGGTCGGTTATTATCGTCAGGATTTTTCTACTCTCGATTTTGACCAGACAGTATTTGAAGCTTTGCAGATAGCTCAAAGTAGACCAGACGAACAGCGTTTGCGTTCGGTGGCTGCGGGATTTTTAATTACTGATTCGGTTGTTCATACGAAAATAGGAAGTCTCTCGGAAGGACAGAAAGGTCTCGTAGCTTTTGCGTCACTTGTGCTTGAGCGTCCGGGGCTCTTGATTCTCGACGAGCCGACGAACCATATAAATTTCCGTCACCTTCCGCTCATTGCCGAAGCACTTAGTTCTTACAAAGGAGCGATGATTCTCGTCTCGCACGTTCCCGAATTCTTTGAGCAAATCCGCATCGACAATGTTCTTGATTTGATGAAATAGTTTTCCACTTGCAGGGGGTGGGGGTTCGGACACCTTAAATACTGTCGGCAATGGTGTCGATTCTGCACAATGACGTGCAGTTTGTTTTTTCTCAGAAACAAAAAGAAATAGAGATGCCCCTTCGTGAGCTTATGCGAGGTTTTTTCGATCGTGTAAAAAATGCTTCTTCTGGTTACGCATCGCTTTCGTATGAGTTTCTTGAGGAAAGACCTGCAGATGTCGTAAGGTTGGATATTCTCGTTGCCGATGAGGCTGTTCCGGCTTTTGCCCGCGTTATCCACACCCACACACAAACAACCCACCCCGCACAACACATCTGATATACAATCAAGACATTAACTTAATATTAATATCCACTTTTCTTTTATGTCTCGCAGACTAATTTCACAAATAGGGCTTCTGGTCGCAGTGTTCTTCCTCTCTGTTGCGGTACAGGGTTATGCTTCCTTTAGGGAACCAAACACAACCCCACCAAACGCAAATGTAAACGCTCCACTAAACACCGGCTCGTCTGCGCAAACGAAGTCTGGGAATCTTACTGTTAAGAACCTTATAACTGGCACCGGTGGCTTTAACTTCGGCACTGTTTGGACGGGAGGTGTTATTACTTCTGGCAATATTTGGGCATCTGGAAATATTATAGCTTCCAATGATGTTTGGATTGGAAAAATCGGCAAGTGGGCGAGTCAGTTGGGAGGAAGTAGCAGTTTTACTTGTCGTGGCACATGTGGAAGCTGGGGTGGAACGTCCTCTGCTTGGACAGCCTGTACTGCAGGTAACGGTAATTATCCTCATTGTGGAAGTATTTGTACTCCGCGCGGTTGGTCTAGGCCACTAGCTCCTTGTGGAGGATACTATTAATTTTTTTTGTAAAAACCAGGGCGCGGTTTTCCTGCTCGCGTGAAGAATTTGCAAAGGAGCAAAGCCCCGACCTTAAAAGGTCGGGGCTTTGCTCCTTTGCATTGTGTTTTGTGCGAGGTATACTCGAAATATGAATCGTGTTGCAATAATCGTCGCTTTAATGCTTGTGCCTTTTGGGGTCTTCGCGGCGACGACGGCGACTGCGCAAAATCTGGTATTTACCAAACCTATCGCCCCGCTTGAAAACGCATATCTTGCCGGAGGCACTGTTATCGTTA
>CAZYRK010000007.1:0-34696 GCA_964650475.1 uncultured Candidatus Saccharibacteria bacterium | reverse complement strand
AACCCGCCGACCCTGTGCTGTTTTGCGTGCCCCAGTATCTACCTTAAGAAGCACCTGGTATCAATCTCGCCCTCGCGACATTTTGCAAAAGGATTTTCCGCTCCACGTACCTCAAAATGAAGGTGCGGTCCGGTCGCTTCACCGGTCTCGCCGACATACCCGATGATGTGCCCTCTGGTCACAAACTCCCCAACACTTGAAACGTCACGACTCATATGAGCGTAAAGACTCTGGGTACCGTTTCCGTGATCAATAACAACATAGTTTCCATAGCCACCATTCCAACCCCCAACACGAGAAACTATTACACGCCCCGCTGCAGCGGCATGTATTGGAGTACCGCTTCGCGCGCCTATATCAAAAGCATTCCACCCGTGTAATCCTTGGGTTACTATCTCTCCAGGAAGAGGGTCCGTAAAGAATCCATGTAGAGACGGACCTCCTCCACCACGATATGGGTTTAACGGGGCTTTTCTAATACGTCGGTATCGAGCTACACGAGCTCCTATACGGATACTGCGCGCATGGCGAGCTATACGAACAGGCATCTCGCCCCCAGGGAGAATTATTGTTGTACCGTATTTAAGTGTTTTTCCATCATCAAGCCCGTTATAAAGAGCAATATCTCCGGCGTTTGCATGATATTCTTTTGCAATAGATGCAATTGTCTCTCCTTTTTTAACAGTGTGTCGCAAACCCGAGACGGGAAGTATTAAAAGAGTATCTCCAGGCTTTATAAGCCCTGCATTTTTAATATTGTTAGCCCATAAAATAGTGTTTGTCGAGACACCGAACATCTGTGCAATTTCAGAAAGGGAATCGCCCGCGCGTACCACATATAAAGAAATCTGACCATTACCTGCAGAAGGGTTTATGTCCGCCACCGTACCCTCGGGCCCCGACTGAGCAATAAGTGCGGAACCACTTGTAATAATAACTGTAGAATGTGTGTCTATTGGGTTTGGATTCGTATTTGTTGCGGCACGAAGCAAAACCATATGACTGTTATGCATTAAAGGGATATTTTCACCGGAATCTGCAGAAACATTTGAGAAAAACCAAAAGGCTCCCGCGCGGTGCGGAAGAATTGTTACCATTAGTCCGATTGAAAGCATTGTGATTACCACAAAGCCAACTTTTCGGTATGCGTTCCGAAGTGTACGCAATTTGCGAGATACACCGGAAGAATTAAGTTGTGACAATATAAATCAGTATAGGTATTCAAGAGTTCATCCGTAACATAAAAGGGCTTAACTAAGCCGTTTATTCAATCCATCCGTAACGTCCAGTACCGCGATTATACGCGTTAATACGCTAAGGTCAACCCGTTTTTGCACAGAGCTGTTTAAAACCTTTTTTTCGTGTTTCGCGGTATAGTACATTAAATGAATTACCTTGATGGATTAAACGACCGCCAAAAAGAGGCGGTGCTTGCGATTGACGGTCCTGTTTCTGTATTGGCGGGAGCGGGATCTGGAAAAACACGCGTACTCACCACACGCATCTATCACCTTATTCGCAAAAACATTCCTGTTGAAAACATACTGGCGGTAACTTTCACAAACAAAGCCTCGCGCGAAATGCGCGCACGTTTGCAAACCCAACTTGGCGAAAACTCTCCCATGCCAACCATCGCGACCTTTCACGGACTTGGACGTATTTTGCTTGAAGAGTACGGTCGCGTAATCGACGTACCTCGTTATTTCTCTATTTTTGCTCGCGATGATTCTGAGCGCGCTGTTAAAAAAGCTCTTAAAGCTATGGATATCGACCCGAAAGAGGTTCCTCCTCGAGCTATTCTTTCTCGTATTTCAAAAGCAAAAGGGCTGGGTATGACATCTACACATTTTCGAGAGAAGCATGGTCGTGAAAGTTTTCGCGCACGTGTTGCAAGCGAAGTATGGCAACGCTACGAAAAAACACTGAAAGAAGAAAAGGCTTTGGATTTTGATGATTTAATCACACTGCCTGTACGCCTATTGGAAGAGCATAAAGAGGTGCGCGATGCTGTGCAGGAGCGTTTTCATTATGTGCATATTGACGAGTACCAAGATACGAACGAGCTCCAAGGAAGGCTTGCCAACATTATTTCTGGAAAGTATCACAATCTTTTTGTTGTTGGCGATATCGACCAATGTATCTACACATGGCGAGGAGCTACCATAGAAAACCTTTTGGCTTTTGACAAAAACCACGACGAAGCAAAAACCGTTGTGCTGGAACAAAACTATCGCTCCTCGGGCATAATAGTCGACACAGCAAACGCTATCATCGAACAAAATAAAAACCGTAAAGAAAAACGCTCCGTAACCGAAAACCCTGCTGGAAAACGTATTACAATATGTTCCGCACCAAACGCTGAAGGGGAAGCGAGGTGGATTGCACAAGAAATCAAAAAAGAAATCGCGGAGGGTAAATCTCCGGAAAACATCGCTGTGCTTTTCCGCACGAATTTTCAATCACGGGGGTTGGAAGAAGCATTGCTACACGGTGGAGTACCGTACAAATTGCTCGGAACCCGATTCTTTGACCGAAAAGAAGTGAAAGATGTTTTGTCATGGATAAAACTTGCACTTGAGCCATCTCGCGAATCCGACCGTATGCGCGCGGTGCAAGCTCCGTTGCGCGGAATAGGGAAGGTAACTCTTGGGAAGCTTGTTGCGGGACAGTACGACCAATTGCGTCCCGGGGAACGCGCAAAAGTAGAGAAATTCAACAAAATAGTCGAGGATCTTTCCGAACTTACACGAGACACCGCGCCTTCAAAGTTTGTTCAGTTTGTTATTGAAAAAAGCGGGCTGGAAGACACCCTTTCAAAAGGCACTGAAGAGGAGCGTGAGCGTCTTGAAAACATTCGGGAACTTGCAACACTCGCTTCCAGATACGACGCTGTTTCAGGGAAAGAAGGCATCTCTGCTTTCCTTGCAGACACGGCACTGGCAGGTGATCAAGATGAGCTTGATAGAAAAGATGAACCTGGAGGAGTCACTCTTATGACTGTGCATGCGGCAAAAGGGCTCGAGTTCGACACAGTGTTCGTTACAGGAATGGAGGAGGGGCTTTTCCCTCATGAAGGCATGGGAAATGCGGAACGAGACGAGGAAGAAGAGCGCAGGCTTTTTTACGTTGCAGTAACCCGCGCGCGAAAACGCTTAATCCTAACTCTCGCACATGTGCGTAAAATATACGGAACAGATTATGCACAAGACCAATCATGTTTTTTGCAAGACATCGATTCAAAAAACGTTAAATGTGTGGAGGCTGAAAAAGGTCCTATAGTCTATTTATAATACGTATACAAACCTTTTTATGTCTGCAAAAAAATCCCTCGGTCAAAACTTTCTAATGCATCCGCAAATAGCCGACCGCATAGCGCACGTTGCAAACATTACGGAAAACGACACTGTTCTTGAAATCGGCCCAGGCACAGGAATGCTTACAAAAGCTCTTTTGAAGCGGGCAAAAAAAGTAGTCGCGGTCGAGCTGGATAGTGAACTCGTAAAAAAATTACGCGGGCTGTTTAAAGACGAGTTGGCTACAGGAAAACTCGAGCTTAATGAAGGAGATATACGCTCATTCGATACGACAAACATAAAAGGCGATTACATGCTTGTTGCAAATATCCCGTACTACATTACCGGAGAAATCATAAGGAAATTTCTTGATGACAAAAAACCTCCTCGGACGATAGCGATACTTGTTCAAAAAGAACTTGCGGAACGTGTCGCGCGATCTAAAAAAGAAAGCGTTCTCTCGGTTGCTGTAAAGACATACGGTTCTCCAAAATACGCTTTTACAGTACCTCGCGGAGCGTTTTTCCCCGCTCCGAATGTTGATTCCGCTGTTTTAGTAATTTCAAACATAAAAAACCCTTTCGCAACAGATACCGATAAAAAACATTTTTTCGACATATTGCACGCCGGATTTGCACACAAAAGAAAAAAGCTTCTTAAAAATCTTTCCTTACTTTCCGAATCTGACATTACCGAAGCTTTTGAGAGTACTGGGGTTAGCAGAGACTCGCGTGCGGAAGACGTTAGTATCGAATCTTGGAAAAAGCTCGCTGAAAATATCTAGCTACAAAATAATGGTAGAAACCTCGCGTATAGTTATAAATATATAGCGATGATTAATACACAAACTTGTGTACATACTCACAAATGAGAGATGTAAACTGGTATACTGTAATGTAATATGGCTTGGTTTACTAAACAGTGGGGGATAGTTTCAGCAATATTTATTGCGGTACTACTGATTGGCGGTGCATATTTTCTTGCAAATGGTTCATTAAATGCGCATCGTGCAGATGCGTCTTCTACAAGTGCACTTTTACAAGCTATTGCTACTCGCGACAGCGATAACGACGGCTTGCCAGACTGGGAAGAAACTCTTTACGGAACAAACCCGCACAAAGCAGATACTCGCGGGCTCGGAATGACCGACGGCGAAGCCGTCGCAAAAGGACTTATTGTTCCAAAAGCAACAACCCCAGCCCAATCAAAAACCTCCAGCGTTTCCTCGCAAAGCACCTCTACCAACCCAGGGCTACCAAACGCTCCTGCGGAAGGAACCTTAACATCCGCATTTGCACAAAACCTTTTCGAGCTGTACATGAGTGCAAAACAACAAAACGGTGGGGCACCGCTATCACAGAAAGAACTGCACAGCATTGCAATGCAGGCAATAGAATTGCTATCAAAATCGGTTTCTGTTAAACCTGATTTTAAAACAGCCGGCAGTCTTCACATATCTGCGTTCGGACATGGAACCCTTAAAAGCTTCGCTGTTTCCGCAGACACTGTTTTCCGAGCAAACCCGCGCGGGGCAAGGTTTGGCGAGCTAGACTACCTGAAAGACGCTCTCTCCACGAGCACGAACAAAACAAGTATCGCCTCTGATATAAAAAATCTCAATTCGATTTCAAATATGTACAAAAACATAGCTTCCGGACTTTCCGTACTTCCTGTTCCAAAAAGCCTTGCCGGAGCAGATTTGGAACTTATTAACGCACTTTATAGAATTGGAAATGTAATAGGAGATTTCACTCGTGTTAATTCCGACCCATTCACCGCGATAATAGCTCTCAAACAATACCCGATAGCGGTGCAAAACCTTGGGGAAGCCTTTATAGGTATTCACAAGGTGTATGCAGAGGCGAACGTGATATTGCCACCAAACACTCCTGGTGCAATGTTTGCAAACTTCTCAAACGTGATTTTCCCCAAACCAAAAACAGCAACAAAGCCATGAGAAACGTATTCGTACAAAAACTCTTTGCGATAATAATTGTTTTTTCTTTTGCTATTCCCGCATCTATTTTTATATCCCCGAAGCCAGTACAGGCTTCGGGCGCCACTGTTGTGGTAGCTGATGTTTCGTGGACAAGTATAATGAGTACGTTTGCAAACATTGCTACAAAAGCAAAAACTGCACTAATAGCTGCAAACTCAGTCCTTTCCACCGCGGCAGAATACGCTCTCTGGCTTGATACCTACGTTTTAAAACCTCTTGTTTTTGCAGAGTCTGGCAACCTTCTAAAGTCTGTTACCGCAGGGATTATTAAGTTTATTAATGGAAAAAACGGTAAAGGGGTTGCAATGTTTGTAACGTCTTTGTCAAACTATAAACGCGGCACGAGAGACAATCAAGCCCTACGCTTTGCAAACAAATTCGGTAACCAATCAAACTCTCCGTTTGCAGACTCTATTCGAAAATCACTACTTTCCAACTACGCGCAAAATTCAAGCATGGACGGATTCTTGAAAACCCTCAGTTGCTCTCTTGGGAAAAACACTCCTGCGTTTGTCGGTGGTAATTTCGGAAAAGGTGGCTGGAGTACGTGGCTTTCTTTAACAACCAAGTGCGAAAATGATCCGTACTGTCTTGTATATAAAGCGCAATCTAAAATGTCAAATACAGTTGCGGATGCTACTGCCTCTGCACTTAACAAACTTTCGTGGGGCAATGGTTTCCTTTCGTGGTGCGGAAAAACCTCGGATTCAGTAAAAAAAGATTCAGCAAAAAAACAAACAGTTTCCGTAAAATACAAAACTTCGCAAAAAAGTATCGGTGGAAATTACAAATATAATTCAAAAATCGGAAACTCCGCAGGCGATCCTTGTACAAACAAAGACGGCACTCCTGGAACAATAAAAACACCAGGGTCCGTAATAAAAGACCAATTACATAAAATACTAGGAACAAATGTAGACAAATGGGCAATGACCGGAGAAATAAACAAGATGCTCGGAAGTATATCGACCATTATGAAAACAGTACAGCTTTCCAAAGAGGTTATCGCCGGAGCAAACGGTGCAGGAGGTCTTTTGGGGCTTAGCTCACCCTCTTCAAACGGAAGCTCTTGGGTAGATCAGTATGCAAACTCGTCAGGATACTTTGGACAGACAACAAACAAAGTCCTCCAAGCAAGTGTTGCGAGCAACTCTTCTGTAACAGATCTTTTCAAAAAGAATATAAGCAAGTACTCTTCATACTGGAATACCATACTCAGCAATGCAAATACCGCATCCACCACGCTAAATAAGCTTATTTCTCTTAATTTTGCCTTGCCTACGAGTACAAGTACTAACAGTTCCATACTGCCAAGCTCAGGTCTATATAATACAGGCTATTTGTCCGCGCTTGTTAATACGTGCAATGCGAACAAGGCGTCGGCTACTTCCGCGCTAAAAAAACAAGTGGCACCAGTGCTTGCAAAAGAAACAACAGTTGCGGAAACAATAACGAACGCAAATGCGCTTCTCGAAAAAATAAAAATTGCCAGTAACGGTACTACCTCTGCAGATGCAAATGCATACACTTCAGACCTTCTTTCTGTTTCCAAAACACCTCCGACTTCAGAGGATGTAAACACCGTCCAAGGAGACGCTACAGTACTCCACGGAGCATCAGACAACCCAACAGGCTCACTGTCTATTTCAAGCGGAACACTGGTCGATAGACTGATTCTCATAAACAAAAACGCCTCCGCGATGATTTCCAAATGCCAACCTGTTGTCTATGTTCAACCAGCAACAACAACCCCCGCGCAAACGACAATATAATATATGACATTGAAAAAAATCACTCTGTTCTTTAAAAGACATAAAATATTCACGCCCGGAGTTTACGCGGTCATTCTCTCAGTCGCTCTTCCTGTTGTCGCTTTTGCCGGAATAAAGTCTGCTATGTCTTCCGCACTGTCGACCATAATGTCGCTTTTTGCATGGCTTACTGGGGCAATGGGGGTCCTTATGGCAAATGTCATATATCAAACCGTCGTAAAAATGGGGTATTTGGTACACAGTATCCCTGCGATACAATCTGCATGGGAAGTATTTCGAGACCTTGGAAACATCCTTCTTGTATTCGGTTTTATTCTTATCGGGATAGCAACAATACTAGACAACGCCACATACGGTGCAAAAAAAACACTCCCGAAGCTTTTGATGGTGGCGATTACTCTTAATTTTTCGTTCTTTATCGCTGGTTTTATAATCGACACGGGCAATATGTTTGCGACGCAATTTTATACACAAATAAACGGGGGGAAAATGCTGACAGGGAGTTTTAATGTGAGTGAGGAGCCTATATCTTCTTCTATAATGAACGCAATCGGGCTTACAAAAGTATATGACTTTAGTACAAATAAAATGAAGCAGGGGTCAGCCGATATCACAAACCAAGACAACTGGGCTGTAACATTTTTTGCATCAATTATACTTTTTGTAATAACTGCGTTTACGCTCGGAGCTATAGCGATAATGCTTGTTATACGTTTTGTCATACTGCTAATTTTACTTATAACATCTCCAGTTGGTTTTGTGGGGCTTGCCGGAATACCTGTTATTAGTAAATACGGAAAAAAATGGTGGAGTACTCTTACAGACCAAACATTATTTGCTCCTGTTCTTCTTTTGCTTTTGCTGGTAGTTGTAAAAGTAATACAATCTCCAACGATACGAAGTTTTGCAGACCACGGAAACTTGTCAGGAGGAGTTACGGGGATTGCAAATATCCTGCTCGGATTCAGTATTGTTATAGGTCTTGTACTCTCCACTCTGGTTATAGCAAAAAGCCTTTCAGGGAAGACAGCGGCTTTTGCAACAAAGAAAAGCGGGGCTTTGTTGTTTGGACTTTCCGCGAGAATGGGGCGGGGAACTGTTGGATGGGCTGGACAACGCGCTTCTGAAAGGTTCAGGAAATCGAAACTCTCTCGCGTTCCTATCGTAGGGCGTCGTTTTGCCGGAGCTCTTGATAAAGTAGCTACATCGAGCTTCGATGTTCGAGCAACAAAAGCTGGCGGAGGATTGCTGAAATCCCAAGGAATAGATGCTGGTAAAGCTAAAAAAGGCGGTTATCGCAAACAAGAAGAGGAAGATATCAAGAAACAGGCTACATATGGCAAGTCGCTTGGACTCAGTGAAAAAGAAAAGCGAGCAGAGGAAGCGAAAAACAACAAGGGGAATGACATTGCAAAAAAAGATGCTGAACAAAAGGAAGCTCGTGTTAAAGCCGTTAAAAAACGACAAGCAACAGAAACAGCGGAAATAGATGAGAATATTGCAAAAACATTAAAGACAATTTCCTTTGGCAAAGAGAACGGGGTTGACACAAGCGCTCAAGAAAAGATTCTTAAAGAGCTCCGCCAGCAAAGATCCACAATGCAAACAACACAAACCAGCGAACTAAAGACCGCTGAAAACTCTTCGAAAGCAGCCGCAATGGCATTCAAACAGGTTGGTGAGGATATTAAATCACGTCTTGGAAAGGACGGCAGACCTTCTGACGCAATTGCCCAAGAAAGATATGCTCAGAGATTAGAGAGTCATAATACGTCCGCTGTAGCAGGTGCTGGAAGCGGTGCAACACTCGGCGCCGCCGTTGGAACAGTGGTATTGCCGGGCATAGGCACTGTTATCGGTAGTGCAACAGGTGCAGCACTTGGGGCGAGTTTCGGAAAGCTATTTGGTAGCACGTGGCGCAAGAAAGCGGCTTCGAAGATAAGTAACGAGGCTCGTCAATCGGATTCGGACAAAGTTAAACTCGCTATTGAAAAAATCCTTAAAGAAACCCCTGCTGAAGAAACTACGGATGAGGAGGAGGGAGAAAAAGAACAGGCTTAGATAAATGGATTATAATCAAAAACAACTATTATGAACGATACCGAACAAAACGACAGTGGTAGAGAACCTACGTTTACAGAAAGTATACGGATGATTCTTCATACAGCACCGAAAACAATAAAAAAATTTCTGCGTGAGAAAAAATATGAACAGGTTGTTGCGGAACTTTCGAAGTCTTACAAACTCTCCAAGTACCAAGCTGACCTTTTTGAGCGCGAGCTTTTACTCATGTTGCTTGGTACAGAAACAGCAAAAGGTTTTTCTGATTCCTTAGAAAATATGGCCCATATTTCAAAAAACGAGATTCGGCAGATTTTTTTCGAACTAAACCATCTTGTTTTTGAACCGATGCATATAAAAATAGAAAATCCTGTTAAAGAAGAAGTGCCCACAAAGGATTCTTTACAAGAAACAAACACACCGAGCCTGCCCGGACAAGACTCGAAAAGTGCAGGGGAGTTTATGCAAAAAAACTCAACCACACACACAGATAAAGAAGGTCCTAAAAATACTCTACCCAAAAATGCCGAAACACAAACAGAGCCTAATCAAGAAAATGCTCCGAAGACATTTAAAAAACCACTTGTTAAAGAATACGCTGTTGATCCATATCACGAACCGATTGAAGAATAAACTAACAAAATATTGTTTTCCCGACATTAGGGGAGAACATGTGTATTTTCCGAGCATAATTCGGGTATACTAAATAATATGGAGTATCAAGTACCTCAATTTGTTGAGATAGAAAGTAAGATTGTCGGGCCTCTTACCTTGAAACAATTCATTTATATTTCAGGGGGCGCCGGTTTATGTATTGCTCTTTTACGATACCTTCCGATATTTATCGCTCTTATTTTGTGTATTCCTGTCGTAAGTCTTTCTGGAGCGCTCGCGTTTTACAAAATAAACAATAAGCCTTTTATATCCATTCTTGAGGCTGCGGTACATTTTTACACATCATCAAAACTTTTCTTGTGGCACAAAGAAGCTCCGCTAAAACGAACTCGGGAAGAAAATTCCGCCCAACAAGAACCAAAAATAGTGACAAAACACCTGACCCGAGAAAATTTGCATTCACTTGCAGGAGCACTTGACGCAGACAAACAAAAACCAACTGGTTTTTCCTCATCATCATGAACACACCTCACTCAACCCCAGCCCAATCATTTGTACCTGTAAAAGAAATACGCGATGGCGTAGTCACATTAAAAGACGGTAGCTACCGCGGGATACTTCTTTGCTCATCTGTTAACTTTGGACTCAAATCTGAAGACGAACAGCGCGCCATTATAGGAGGCTTCCAAACATTCCTAAACACTTTGGACTTTCCAATAGAAATAGTAATCCAGTCACGCAAAATGGACATTCGCCCATACTTGGCGCTTCTGAAAAAGAAAGAGAAAGACCAACAGACTGAACTGTTGCGCCTACAGCTACGCGAGTACATATCTTTTATAAGGTCTTTTACAGAAAACACAAACATCATGACGAAATCGTTTTATGTTGTTGTACCGTATTCACCTACCGGTACGAGTAATGCAAAAAATGTTGTCAGTCACATGTTTGGTAAAAAAGATGCAGATAGTGAATCCAAAGCTCATAGTATCTCCTTTGACGAATACCGCGTACAGCTTAGTCAGCGCCTCGAACTTATTTCATCGGGGCTTGGAGCTTCCGGTATTCGCGCCACAGCCCTAGGGACGGAAGAAATTATAGAGCTTTTTTATCGTTCATTTAACCCTGGCGAGCTTGAAAACCCTATTCGCCTAGACCAATAAAAAAATATGTCACTTCTCGATTTCTTCAACAAAAAACAACAACCGGAACAAACGTCTGTGACGCCAGTTCTTCCAAATAATGTTTATTCTAAAAACAAGCTCAATCTTGTGGATACAATAGCTCCCGCGGCACTTAAAATAAGCGCGCGGGAAATTGAAATTGGTGAGAAGTTTGCTCGCACTTTTTATACGGTTTCATACCCCGCGTTTCTTTCAGATGGATGGTTTACTCCTATCATTAACCTTGATCAAGTGCTTGATATCGCAATATTCATACACCCGATTGATACCGAGGAAGTCTTGCACACCTTCCAGAAAAAAGTGGCGGAGGTTCAAAGCCAAATAAACGAGCGTGAGTCGAAAGGTTTGGTGCGAGACCCAAAATTAGACACTGCTTATCAAAACCTTGAAGACCTACGAAGCCGACTGCAACAGGCTCGTGAAAAACTTTTTAATGTTGGATTGTACCTAACTCTTTATGGGGAATCGAAAGACGCTATCGATAAAGTCGAGGGGTCTATCCGTGGAATATTGGACGCACAATTGGTCTATACAAAACCTGCGCTTTTCCAACAAGAACAAGGTTTCCGCACAACCCTACCGCTTGGCACCGATGAACTTATGGTCGAGTCAAAACTTAACTCGGAACCCCTCTCGTCTATTTTCCCATTCGTGTCATTCGACCTTACAAGCGATAGTGGTATTTTGTACGGGATTAATAGACACAACGCTTCTTTGATACTTTTCGACAGGTTCTCTCTCGAAAATTATAATTCTGTTGTCTTTGCAAAATCCGGTTCCGGAAAATCCTACGCTATGAAGTTGGAGATTATTCGCTCCTTAATGTTTGGTACGGATATTATCGTTATCGATCCTGAGAGAGAATATGAAAAACTTACAGAAGCAACCGACGGGCGCTCTTTTAATATTTCTTTATCATCTGATCACCATATCAACCCTTTCGATTTACCTATCGTGCAAGAAGGGGAGGATCCTCGCGACCTTCTTCGAAACAATATTATAACCTTGGTGGGGTTGTTCCGTATCATGCTTGGGGGACTTACTCCTGAAGAAGACGCCCTTATCGATCGTGCCATTACCGAGACATACGCTCTTAAAGACATTACGGGGGACGTTGATTTCTCCAGTATCGAACCGCCGATTCTTTCAGATTTTGAAGCTGTACTAACAGGTATGGACGGAAGTGAATCTTTGGTGGAGAGGCTGGCAAAATACACGAGTGGTTCATGGTCCGGTTTCATCAATCAAGCTACAAATATTGATATCAACCGCCAATTTATTGTATTTTCCGTAAGAGACATGGAAGACGAGCTGAAGCCGGTAGCGATGTATATTATTTCCCACTATATTTGGAACGCTGTTCGTCGCAATCTTAAAAAACGACTTCTTATTATCGATGAGGCGTGGTGGATGATGAAGTCGGAAGACACTGCATCTTTCCTGTATTCGCTCGCCAAGCGAGGTCGCAAATACTATCTTGGAGTATGTACTATCACACAAGACGTTGAGGACTTCTTGCGATCACCATACGGGAGACCGATTCTAACAAACTCATCTATTCAGTTACTGCTAAAACAATCTCCAACAACTGTCGATATTTTGCAAAAAACATTTAACCTAACCGATGAGGAAAAATATTTACTACTTGAGTCTGGTGTAGGGGAGGGGTTGTTCTTTGCGGGGTTAAAGCACGTTGCTATCAAAATAATAGCCTCTTATACGGAAGACCAGATAATAACATCCGATCCTTCTCAGCTACTGGCAATTAAGCAAGAAAAAGAACGCCTTGACGCGCAAGGGTAATCATTTATGAAAGAACAAGGTCCGCCAAAAAAGAAAATGCCACCTCTGCGAGCTGTTTTGATGATGGTTACCGCTTTGTTTTTCAGCGTTATTATACTTATTTTCTCGACACTTCCTTTTACACTGCCTTTAATGGTCGGAGCAGGAGCCGAGGCTACTGTCAGTAGCTACATTGGCGGTGGTTTTATAGCAAACACTGTCGGTATCGTAGCTGGAGCAGCGACAGGCGCGGTAGAGATTTTCACAGGAGCCGATATTGCTGTTGATGTTGTCGGAGAAGTAGCTGCAACCGCAATAAACATAGTCGCATGGTGTGTGTTTTATTTTTGGCTGTTGGTTGTCGGTATAAAATTAACAGGGAACAAACGCGCTGTTAACCGCTTTTTTATAAATGCAGGAAGTTCTATTGCTGGAATGATACCTTTTATAAACATTTTGCCTACTGTTTTAATCGGTGTGACACTAACCGTTTTACAGACAATGAAAGAGGATCATGAAGCAAAAAAAGAGTATGAAGAAAGCCTTGCAGAAAAAAAGCCGGCGCGGACTCTTCAACACGCGTGATTTTAGTAATCCACGAAAAATAAAGTTTGTATTTTTGAACGACAAGAAGCGCGCTATACTATCGATATATGAGAAGTTCTATTACGGCTATTGTTTTTTTGCTTGCTTTTGTCGGGGTCTATGCACTTCCAACAAACGTAAGTGCAGACCAAATGAACGTCAACCCTTTCTCAATAACAATTTCGCCTTCGTCCCCAACACCGTACGAGCCTTTTACAATATCTATTACTGATGGTTCTGTTGATTTATCAAATAGCACTTTTTCGATATTTTTAAACGGAAAAAAAATAAACACCTCGTCACAAAAAACAGTCTCTACACGAGCTACCGGAGCAGGTACTCTTATGTCTATAAAAACAAACGTTTATTCCGTCGGTAAAACATATACAAAAACTGTTTATATACGCCCTCTCGGACTTGCTGTTATAACAGAACCCATATCAAGTGCACCGCCATTGTATCCTGGCAAAACGAACACCCCAGTATCCGGTGAAGTACGGCTGGTCGCCATACCCGATTTCCGAACACTGCACGGAAAAGTAATCAACCCAAAAACACTGTCGTACACATGGCGGGTAACGAGCTCACAAAATATGCTTATTGCATCCGGAATAGGGCGGGATGCAATTACAGTACATGCTCCGCAACTACCTTTTCGAACAAAAACAATTTCTGTATTAGTGCAAAATAAATCCGCGACAATAGCTATTTCACGCGAGATCGACATAACAGGTACTGACCCGTTCGTTCTAGTATATAAAGACGATCCGCTTATGGGGATTTTATACAACAAAGCCCTTACAGACTCATATTCAATTTCAAATAATGAAACTTCTTTTATCGCGGAACCTTACGGTTTTACAAAAAACTCCGGCGCTCCTTTGTTTAACTGGTTTTTAAACGACCAGTCTGTACAAAAAGGTAACAAAATAACCTTGCGACCAAAAGGTGATGGTGCAGGCAGGGAAACCCTTTCGGTTTCAGCAACAGACGAGGAAACATCAGCTAACGCCTCCACTGGCTTTGATTTACTGTTTGGGGCAACAAAAAAGTCCTCGTGGTTTTTTAAGCTATAATAATATTACATATGTCGCTTAAACATTTTTTGAAAAAAAACACACATAATATTGTTCCTGGGGTGTTTTTTGTGTTTCTCTCTGCTGTGCCTTTACTTGTTTCTGCAAACAATAGCTTTGTATCAATAAGTGGTTTTCCTGCGTTTAATTCTTCCGGAGCAGGTTCTTTAAGTATTTTTATTAACTCGCTTTACACATATCTTATTGGGATTGCTGTAGTGCTTACAATATCCGAAATTATTTGGGGAGGTTTTTTGTGGATGGGAAGCGGGGCAAGCGTTACAAGTAAAGAGTCTGGCAAAAAAAAGATTGAGCAGGCGATTATAGGACTTGTACTTGTACTTTCACCAGTAATTATTTTCAATATAATAAATCCTCAAGTCCTTTCACTCAGGCTTGGTACCGACAAAATGGAAATAACCCAACCAAATTCTAAAAAAACCACTGACTCTTCAAAAATAAAAGTCCTTACTGCCAAAGAAAAAGCTACTGAGGAATCGAAAATTGAAATTGAAAAATTGAAATTCCAAAAACCACTAGTACAGAGTCAGTCGATACCAGGAATACCGTCAGCGCCAGCCCTTCCTCTATGAAACGCATAATATTTATATCCGGCTCCGTCTTGGTACTGATACTTGTTTCTACAGTTATTTATTTTGTGTTTTTCACAAAAAAAGCAAATGTTTCAATCGTTCCATCGTCTGGAGTATTCCCAACAGCAAGCACAACAAGAAACGCTACTGGGGAGGCAGGTGATTACACTGGAAACACAGCGACATCAAGCCAAACAAATACATCTACAAGCGCACCTTCTCAAAAGCAATTATATGAGATTACAAAAGGTCCAGTAGCACCAGGAATAGTGGTTTTTGATATCAAGGCGACGAGTACAGAACAAACAGTAATTATACGGTACGTAAATCGTAAAAATGGAAACATATATTCATACAACACATCTATTAATTCACTATCGAGACTTTCTAACAAAACAATCCCTGGTGTATTTTCAGCGTCATGGCTTTCCGACGGTTCGCGAGCTTATTTACGCTATTTTGGAACAGAAAAAGACGTTTCTTCGGTTGCTACATATTCTTTGAAAGCAAATGGTTCTGATGGACTGTTCTTTCCTCAAGGGATTACCCAAACAGTAACCAGAGGAAATAAATCCGTTCTCACTATTGCCTCTGGTGTAAACGGGTCTATTGCCACACTCTCTGGAGAGACATACGGTAGACCGAGAACAATTTTTCAGACACCTTTAACAAAAATTGTAGCAAGTTTTGCTGGAAATAATAAATATTTTGTATATACAAAACCTTCTTCCACGCAATATGGATACGCTTTTGTTGTTAACCAGGGTAATTTTGAGCAGGTTTCAGGTCCATACAAAGGACTTACTGCGCGAATAAGCCCAGACGGAACAAAAATACTTATTGGGTATGTTGACGATCGGGGAGAAATGCAAAGTTCTTTAGTAGATATCAAAAAACACACAACGACACCCTTGCCTATCTCCACAATAGCCGATAAATGCGCTTGGACACCTGATAGCGAATCTGTTTATTGTGCAGTACCAACCTCTCCAACAAACGAGGAGTACCCAGACAGTTGGTATCAAGGAACTGTTTCTTTTACAGACAAAATATGGCGTATTGATATAAAAAACCGTTATGCACAAATGATACTTAACCCTGAAAAGATTGGTGGGGAAGCATCTGACATGACCTCTTTGTCTATAGATAAATCAAAAAAGATACTAACATTCCTTAATAAGAAAGACGATTCTTTGTGGGCATATCATATCTCTTTATAAACACACTGACTTACTTTTATAAATTAAGTCAGTGTGTTTATGTTGTTAAACGTTCCAGCTAGTAGGGTATTATTTCATGATTAAACGTAATTCTACGTGCAAGTCTCACGTATTTTTTTACAAAAAACTACTGGATTACTTCTCCTCATTATCGTTTACAATATCCGATTGTTGCATAAGCTTACGACGCAAATATACTTCTTGTAATGCTCCAAAAGCATTTGTTGTCGCAAAGTATAGCGCTATGGCTCCTGAAGTGGTGTAGGCAACGATGGCAATGATAAAAGGGAACATATAACGCATTTGCGTATTCAACATTTTTGTAAAATCTGTTTTCTTTGCATCACCTGGTTTATGAGAAGCTTTGCTTAAATCTGTTCTTGCAATCATAAACGTAGCCTGAACATATTGTGTTATACCTGCGAGCACTGCAAGCACAATACTTTTGTTCGATACGTTTATAAGTCCTAGAAAATGTGTTGATACGTTTATTGGGGCTGTTATGAACGAGTAGAGCAAATGAGTATCTATTAAAGGAAATGCTTCGTACCTAAAAACCATGTACAGCGCCAACAATATAGGTATTTGTAAAAAAGTTGTTATGATACTTGAAAATGGATTGATTTGGGCTTCACGGTAAACCTCCATTGTTTTCTTAGCTTGTTTTTCTTTGTCGTCTTTATGTTTTTCTCGAATCTCTTTTAGTTTTGGTTCTATTGTACCCATAGCATGCTGGGTACGCGCCGCGGAGATAGAGAAAGGGAGGAGAATAATCCTCGTAAGAACTGTAATTATAATAACAGCGACACCAACATCACCTCCAGGGATGATATGTATTAAAAGAACAAGTGTATTGTATATCGGATTATAGAAAAAAAGGTGAAAAAGATTTGAAATCATGTTTTTATTTAACGCGCGATATAAGCTCTTTTATTTCAGAATCCATATCATTATAAGTAAGTTTATGTACACCCGGGCGTGCAAATATAATACACCCTTCTGTTAGATTAACTGATTTAATTATAGATCTTACGCGCCGTTTTATACGATGTCTTGCCACAGCTTTTTGTGCAACTTTTTTTGAAACAACAACAGCATATCCACTATTATTCTTTGAATAAACTACCGAGAAGTATTTTGTTGTTGCACGAACTCCGTGTTCCATAACAGCCGGGAAATCACGGCGCGCAAGTCTTTTACAGCGTCTTTTGGTGATATTATACTGTGAGTTTTTCACGACCTTTACGTGCTCGTCTTAGAATTACTTTACGTCCGCCTGGAGTTTTTGAACGAGAAAGGAAACCATGTGTTTTGGCGCGTTTTCTTTTGTTTGGTTGGTATGTTCGTTTTGGCATATGTTCAAAGGATATTAACAGTTTACACTAATAAGTGCAAGGAGACCATACCTGCCAACAAGTGTCATCAAAACGAAAAAAGCGGTATAATTGCGAGCACATGAGTACGCTTTCCACTTCAGAACCCCATGAACTTTGGGAATACATATTAAGTCAGGTTGAACTTTCGATATCAACTGCTAATTTTAATACTTGGTTTCAGTCAAGTTCTATTATTAAAATAGAGAACAATGTTATTTATATAGGAGTCCCGAGTCAATTTTTTCGTGAATGGTATTTGAAAAAATTTAATTCATTACTCCTTAAAATAATTCGATCTGTTTCTTATGAATTTCGTAATATCGAATATGTAATAGTTAAAGACACAAAACGTAAACAAATTAGAGATAAAAAAAGCAATAAATCGACAATCAAGCTACCTTTAAATGATTTTTACATAAACAAAAGCGATAATTTGAACCCGCGATATACATTCGAATCTTTTGTTGTTGGTTCTTTTAATGAACTCGCCTACACGGCGGCAAAAGCAGCGATAGACCGCCCTGGAATAACCTATAACCCATTATTTGTTTATGGTGATACAGGAAGAGGGAAGACGCATTTAATACAAGCTGTTGGAAATAATTTCAAAAAAATCTATCCGAATAGAAAAGTTTTTTATCTTACATCTGAAAAATTTGCTGTTGACTACACTGACTCTCTTCAATCAGGAACCACAAACAGATTCAAAGATAAGTACAGACAATATGATTTACTTATTATGGATGATATCCATTTTTTCTCGCACAAAGAAAAATCACAAGAAGAGTTGTTTCATCTTTTTAATGCACTCTACGACAATAATAAACAAATTGTTTTTTCTTCAGACAAACCTCCTGTTGCAATTCCTGATATTGCGGGGAGACTTCGTAGTAGATTTTCTATGGGTATGATGGTTGATATAGGTGAACCTGACACAGAATCCAGAATATCTATTATAAAAAAGAAAACCGCTCTCAATAATGTTGTTTTATCTAAAGAGGTTATCGAACACATAGCCACATCTGTTCCAGGAAGTATAAGGGAGCTTGAAGGGGTTATAAACAGTATTGTGTGCCACACACAATCGAAAGGAACTCCTCCTGATATTTCGGAAGTACGCCAGCTTTTACGTACTTTTTCAAAACCAACTAAAAATATATCTGTTAAAAATGTTGTATCTAAAGTTGCAGATTTTTACGGCATCGATTCTGACAATATCTATGAAAAAACGCGCAGGAGAGAGATTGTTCGTCCGAGACAAATAATTATGTATATACTTCGTGAAGACTTTAATATTTCATACCCAACAATAGGTTCTAAACTGGGTGGACGTGACCACACAACAGTTATTCATTCTTGTGACAAGATTAAACGCGATCTTTTAGAGAGTCAAGAGCTTGTGAAGGATATAGAATATATACGCAGTCTTCTCGTCTAAAATTGTGTATAACTTATGTAAAACATTTGTATTTCGTGTGTAAAACTTTAAGGTTTTCCACTTCTAAAATCGTTAGAAGTTTTTACTACAAACAATCCACACATATTATCCACAAGTTAGGTTCATGTCGATATGTAGTATATTATTACAGTAAAGGGTTTTAGGAGAAATCCACACAATGAACACCCCTAATAAAGACTTCTTATAAAAATATGTTTCTTTCAATAGAAAAAAAGGAATTCATCGAGGCTGTGCAAAAGACCGTACGGTTTGCAGAAAAGAGTTCAGCAACACTCCCTGTGCTTTCGTGCGTGCTTATTGTTTCTGGTGATGATGGAATAAAGTTTCGAGCTACAAATCTTGAAATAAGTATCGATTTTAAAGTATCCGGGAAAAACAAAGACAATGGGGTTGTTGCGGTGCCCGCCCACCTACTGCAACAAGTAGCAGGTTCTTTGTCAAAAGAAGGGGTTGTTACACTTGAACAAACTGGCGAAGTTTTAACTATTACAGCCGGTGGTGCGAAAAGTGTTATTAAAACAATTCCGTATGAAGATTTTCCATCAATCCCTGTTCCTGAAAAATCAGAACAAACACTAACATTGCAGGGGAGTGTTTTAAAATCCGCACTAGAGTCAGTGGTTCCTTGTGCTTCAACATCAACAATACGAGCAGATCTTGCTAGTATCTTTTTTTTGATAGAAGGAGGTACTTTGACAACCGTCGCTACGGATTCTTTTAGACTGGCTGAAAAAAAACAAACATTGTCCCAGACAACAAAAAATATATCGATATTAATTCCTGCAAAAAACAGCGCAGAAATTTTACAAACATTACCAGATGCCCAAATAACTGTTTATAGTGACGAACATCAAATAGCTTTCGTTTGGGAAGGGAATATACTAACTTCGCGTTTAATTTCAGGGGCGTATCCGGATTATAAACAGATAATTCCAAAAGAAGTTTTTACAGAAGTAACTATTCTTAGAAAAGATTTTGAAACAGCTCTACGACACACAACTATTTTTTCCGATATGTTTCAAAAAATACGTATAGGTTTTGATGTACAGGAAAACACAGTAACTCTTTTTTCACGAAACGCAGACACTGGAGAATCGGAAGAAATTGTAAAAGCTAATGTTTCAGGAAAACCAATAGAACTTTCTTTTAATTATCGTTATTTACAAACAGCACTTTCTTTAATAACAACAGAAAGTATTACTTTAACTGCAAGCGGTATCGGCAGACCTCTTCTTGTGCACGGTGTTGGAGATACTTCCTTACTTTATCTTGTGATGCCGATGAATCAATGAAATCTCTTAAAGATATTCTCAATAAACACAAAATCCCCGGCTCGGAATTATCAGAAACCCGCCATCAATGTGCGTCTATAGCTTCTCAGATAACCCATATTAAAATTAAACCGAGCCAAGTCGATTTTAATGATGGGTGCGTATCTTTTTCTGTACCTACAATTATTAAAACAGAAATTCTTGTACATCAAAAAAAATTTATAAAAGCACTTTCGCTTAGCGGTATTAAAGTGTCGTCGATACGTTAGTTTTTACAATATTGTTTGTGTGTGTGGATTCCCATACAGCTATAGGGTATTCCCAGTATGAAAACTGAGGATCTTTAGAAGGGTTTTTTGGTTGGGGTTCTTTCGGATCGTTTTTGTTCACCCAGTAAAGCAAATTATGTACGGAAATATTTCCGTTTTGATTTATAAGGTATTGTCCGCGCAAAACAGGTGGTAGATTTTTGTTTATTTGTGAAGGCTCTCCGAAATATGTTTTTGGATAAACTGTTAACGCGTATTTCATTATTTGGTGCCACATAGGAGCAACAATATAACCAGCTATCTGTTTTACCATTGGGGAATTGTCGTTGTTTCCTGCCCACGTACCTATAACTATTGATGGTGTATATCCTATTGTCCATGCGTCTCTGTAATCATCTGTAGTACCTGTTTTTACAGCAACGTCATACCCGGGGAAGTTAAGAGGGTTTATCGGTGGGTATTCAGGGAAACGAGCTTTGTTGTCAGAAAGCATCGCTGAAATATCGTTTGCCACTGACGGTGGCATAACACGGACAGACTGTTGTCTATATTGACTAAGTATTTTGCCCCCCGCATCTGTTACTGAAAGTATCCCTGTTGGAGGATTGTGCACCCCGCTATTTGCAAAAGTTCCATATGCGTCTGTTATATCAAGAAGACTTACGTCTGCGGCACCAAGAGCAAAAGAGAGCCCATACTGCCCAGTGTCACCTTGAATAGAGGTTATTCCGGACGCTGTTGCCAGATTTATTACAGGTTTAATTCCTGTTAGATAAAGTGTTTTGACAGCAGGGATGTTTATCGATTGAGCAAGCGCTGTTGTAAACGTCATAGGACCTCTAAAAGAGTCATCGAAATTACTCGGAGCATAACAAGGAGGGGTGTTGTTTTTTGTGTCGGACGGAGAGCAAGCTGTAGAAAATTGTGTAGGTAAGTCGAAAATAGTTGTTCTACGAGTAAACCCTTTTTCAAGTGCCACTGCATATACAAACGGCTTGAAAGTAGAACCCGGTTGGCGCATGGCAAGTGTATCGTTATAACTTCCGTCAATTTCAGTATTAAAATAATCTCTGGAACCAACCATTGCGAGTATTTGACCTGTTTTAGGGTCTATGGCAACAGACGCTGCGTTTGAGGCTTTGAAATTTTTAACATTTGTTTTTCCGTAGGTGCTTATAACATCCTGCATCTTGTTTTGTAAATCAATATTAAGTGTTGTTATAACATTTAAACCATTTTGAATCATTTGATCCCCATATTTTTGTTTAAGTTGACTTATAATATAAAAAACAAAATGAGGGGCTATAATAGAAGAATTTCCTTGAGGATTAAACACAATTTTTTCTTCGAGGGCTGATAGATATTGTTTTTTTGTAATTAGTTGAAGCTCGAGCATTCTTTTTAGAACAATACGATGCCTCTCTTCGAGAGCTTCTCGGTTTTTTCCGTACGGGGAATAGTATGACGGGGCTTGAAGTAATGACGCCAAGTAAGACGCTTGGGCGAGATCCACATTTTTTGCTTCCTTACCAAAAAAAGCTTCGCTTGCCGCTTCAACACCGTAAAGAGTTCCTCCGTACGGCATCTCGTTCAGGTATGTTTGCAAGATTTTGTCTTTTGAATAAACTTGTTCCAGCCGTATTGCAAGAACCCATTCGTGAACTTTGCGCACAACATTTTTTCTGTTTGTGAGCATTGTGTTTTTTACAACCTGCTGAGTGATTGTGGAACCACCTTGTTCAAAAGACCCGCCAAGAATATCTGTAAGCATTGCACGTATAATAGATGAAATACGTATGCCCCCATGACTGTAGAAATCTGAATCTTCTATAGCGATTGTTGCCTTTTGTATGAAAGGGGAAATTTCGGAAAGAGGGACGGAGTCTCTTTTTTTATCACGGTTATAATCATATAAAAGTACCGTTCCTGAGCGGTCATAGATTTTTGTAGACTGTGTTACTTCTCGGTTTCCAAAAGAGCTTATATCCGGAATTGGGCTAAACGCTACCCATAAAACACCGGAACCGACTATGAAAAACATAATTCCGATAATAATCAAAGAAGCTACCAAAAAAGGTCTTGGACGGGTGTAGTTAAGGGCTGTTTTTTTTGTGTGCGACATTATTAAATAATGCTAACACAACAAGCCTCTGTAAGAGGTTTCGTGTGGTTAGTATCAGCAGTGCCACTTGTTAAAATGGTTTAAAAATCCTCCTCATCTTCGTCTTCAAGATGAAATCCATGTGAACCAAACTCACTGTAAGAATCACTGTATTCACCAGAATCGTCAGGAGTATTTTCGTTAAAATAATCAGACATAATATTTAAGATATTAGATATAATTTCTGCTCATAAAATACAGAGCGACTCTATTGTTATAAATCAGAAAACATTTTGCAAGACCTTTAGTACCCCTCTTGTGGATATCTATTGGAGAGAGCTGAAATACCGAGAGCTATCGCGTCATATTCGTCGTCTAAACGCTTCTTTTCGGAAAGTTTTATGAGTTTTGGAACCATTGCCATAACAGCTTTTTTGTCGGCGCTTCCGTACCCGGTAACGGCAAGTTTGATGGATTGTGGAGAGTGTTCTTGTACTGGTATTTGCTTGCACCCCGAAGCCGAAAGTATCGCCCCGCGCGCTTCTGCTACTTTAATAGCTGTTTTCTTATTTGTACTGAAAAAAAGAGTTTCAATAGCGAGTACGTCAGGTTCGTATTTTTGAATTGCCTCGGTAATCGCCAAAAAAACATCGGCAAGACGTATGCTGTGATTGTTTTTTGGAGGTTGTACACAAGTACTGTGTACAAGTATGGGTTTTGACGGATCACCCTCAACAACAGCTATCCCAAGACGATCGAAGCCAGGATCAACCGCCAGTACTCTCATAGCCCTGTGCATTTGTATAAACTATCTGTACGTCATCGTGTTCGTCCAGTAAAGACAAAAGATTTCCGAGTTTCTCCTCGTCTTCTCCCGACACATCTGTTTCAGTTTCTTTGTTTGGAGTGTAGGCGCCGTCTTGTTTTTTTGTAAAAGCCCACGAAGCTGAGCCTGGTGTGGATAATTCATATCCTTGTTTGGAGAGTAAGTGTTTTATTTCTTGTGTCGTGCGGTTTCGGTTGTCTGTTAGTGCATCTATTACAACAGCTACTCCTGCAGGACCGTAACATTCATAAACCACTTGCTCGAGAGAATCAGAGTCTTTTGAAGCGCCTTTTGCAACAGCTCTGGAAATGCTGTCTTTTGGCATGTTTATCGCTTTTGCGCGTTCTATAGCGACCTTTAAGGATGGGGAAGATACGTCACCACCGGCTTTTTTAGATTCCATGGCAATGAAGCGAGCGAAGCGAGCAAAAGCTTTGCTTCTCGCGGTATCTGTAACCGCTTTTTGTCGCTTAATCTGTGCCCATTTACTGTGTCCCGACATAGCTATAACGATACTATAAAAATGATTATTTCGAAAGATACTCTTTTCCTTTTTGTGTGAGTATTCGCCCACGCAAGGAACGCTCTATTAATCCAAGTCGTAGTAAAAAGGGTTCGTACACGTATTCAATTGTGTCTGTATCCTCATGAAGTGCTGCCGCAAGAGCTCTTACCCCAGCTGGACCTCCTCGGAAACTCACAGAGATTGTTTCAAGATAACGCCGATCGTCTTTCGTAAGACCTGTACGGTCTATCCCAAAAAGAGTGCAGGCTTCATCGCACACATCTCCAGACATTGGTTTCTCACTTACTTGCGCAAAATCACGTACTCGTTTAAGTAGAGTGTTTGCTATACGCGGAGTTGCACGACTCCTCATAGCAATATCATCAATCACCTCATTAGTAGGATCGAGAGAGAGAACGGACGCAGATCGTTTGATAATTTGAGAGATGTCGTTGTTTGTATAAAAATCCAATTGATATACTCCACCACCGAACCGTGAGCGGAGTGGCCCAGATATTTGTGCTACACGAGTGGTTGCTCCAACAAGGGTAAATGGTGGAAGTGCTAGCTCTACTGTACGTGCGGAAGGTCCTTTGCCAAGGATTAAATCTAAGGAACCGTTTTCAAGAGCCGGGTATAGAAGTTCTTCTATTTTGTGCGAAAGTTGGTGGATCTCATCAATAAACAAAACAGTACCGGGGTCCAAATTTGTTAATATTGCGGCGAGATCTCCTGCGCGTTCTATAGCAACACCAGAAGTGCTTTTTAACGGGGCATCGAGAGATTTTGCGATAAGGTGTGCAAGTGTTGTTTTTCCAACACCCGGAGGACCATAAAAAAGAAGGTGTTCTGGCATATCGCCCCGTTTTTTTGCAGCCTCAAGTACAATGTTTACGTTGTTTTTGACTTGTTTTTGACCTATATAATTTTCCCATGAAGACGGGCGCAGTGCCGAATCAAGAGAAGAGTCTTTTGCGAGCGGTTTTTCTGTAGGGCTTGACATATGTGAGCTGTATGATACCATCATACCATACGAGCGAGAAACTCGTAACGATTAATGGGAAAAGTTTTCCATTAATCCCTGCTCCTTTATCATCCTTCCCATAACCCTCCAAGCAAGGCTTGACGGCTTTTGGGCGTTTCTCCAAGGGCTTTCCGGTTCCCGCCTTAGAGCGGATTTGCTGGGATTACCCTCAGGTGTTTCGTTCACCTTCTCTTTTTTGAGAATGATGTTTGGAGGGTTATGTGCGGGAGATAGCAGGATTAAAAAAACGCGCCGTTAAAACGGCGCGTTTTTTGGTTTCCTTAATCAATACTAACCGTACGAAACACTTCTTCAAGGCTTGTTTCTCCGGCAAGAGCTTTTATGACACCATCTTGCGCCATTGTCAGGTACCCTTGAGACAGCGCTTTTTTTGCAATATCAGATTCACTCGGATTATCTCGAAGGAAAGTCCCCATCTCATCATCCATAAAGACAGCTTCATAAAGACCGACTCGCCCACGATAACCAGTGTCGTTTTCGGAAACATTTTCAGGTACCCATGCCATATCGGTAGACTCCGGTAAAAGAGATTTGTCTTCCACTGTGGATAGAATTTTGTCTACATTTTTTTTATGTTCTTCTGGAATAGGTATTTGTTTTTTGTTATCCGGTTTAAGTCGTCTCACAAGACGTTGTGCCATTGATACTGTAATCGCCGAAGCAAACTCTTTTGGGTCAATACCGAGATCTGCAAAACGGGGGAATGTTCCCGCTGCGTTGTTTGTGTGGAGTGTCGAAAACACGAAGTGACCTGTAAGTGCAGCTTGTATGGCAATACTTGCGGTCTCATTATCTCGAATTTCACCAACCATTATAATGTCTGGATCTTGGCGAACAATGGAGCGCAATCCTGAAGCAAATGTATAGTGAGTGCCCGAAACCTGTGTTTGCACAACACCTTTAAGGTGATATTCGACAGGGTCTTCTATTGTAATTATTTTTATATCTGGTGACTGTATTTTGCGGAGAAATGAATAAAGTGTAGTTGTTTTACCGCTTCCAGTAGGTCCTGTCGTAAGTAGCATTCCATTTGGACGTTTGATTTCTTTCTCGAGGCGCGCAAAAAGCTTTTTATGGATACCAAGAGTCTCGAATGAGACTTGAGTTGCTTTCGGGTCGAGTACTCGCATAACAAAGGATTCGCCGTATGCGTTCGGAATTAAGGACGTTCGTATTTCAATTTCCTCTCCGTTAAGTACCACACTAAAACGCCCGTCTTGTGCTCGGTCGTGTACGTTTAGTTTTAGACCGGAAAGTATCTTAATGCGCGAATCCATCAGACGATAAAGCTTGGCGTCGAAGTTAGCAATATCTGTGAGAAGTCCGTCAATGCGAAAACGAAGCCGTATTTTTTCTGCCTCAGGTTCCAAGTGAATGTCAGATGCGTGTATCCCAAACGCTCCTGCAAGAATGTATTCCAGTAAACGAGAAACGTTTGCAGTATCGGTTGCGCTCGTGGCTTTTTCTATAAAAGTTCTTATGGCGGAGACACTACCGAGCTTTTTCGAGATTTTAGAAAGCTCTTCTTCCGAAACGTCGAACAGCCCTGCTTTTGATTCTGATGCAAATGAAAGCTCCGAGTAGCGCGAAATCGCATGAGCGAGACTTTTGTGTGAAATTAAAAACTTAGAAAGATGGTATCCGCGAGACTCAAGACTTTTAATCAGAGTAACAAGTTGAGGATTGTTCGGGTTTGTAATTGCTAGTGATACATTTCGCATTTTTTTATCAAAAGCAACAGCTCCTGTTTTTTTTGCAACATCCTCGGGAATAAGACGGAGAGCATCACTGTCAATTGTTTGTATTGAAAGGTCTGTGTACGTCATACGGTATTTTTCGGATAAAATCCGAACAACGTCTTCTTCTTCGTATTCCCGCGCACGCTGTATTTTTTCGTCCTCCGCGTCTGTGTTAAATGGAAGTGGCATGTCTAAATATAATAACGTGCTAAGGTTCCGTGCGCCACAACCACAATGTTGTTTTCAGCGCCTGTATTGACAAAACAGTCATATCACGGTATAAAAGCAAAGGAGTTTAAGCACCTTGCGAACAGAAAAAACCAAAACAAGCCGAATAGGCGAGGAGGAGTTATGAAAAAAATACTTACTGTTTTAATAACCGCAGTCTTTGTTTTTGTCGGTAGTTGCTTTATCGCAACACCAGCAAAAGCAGGGAACAATGATTTGCTTCCAATACTCGGAGCGAGTATTGTCGGAGCTATTATTGCCTCTTCCGGGGCACACACCACGGTTGTGGTTGTGCAGCAGCCGACATACCAGACATACCCACGTATCGGGTATCCGGGTATGTACCCGTATCTGTATTCTAATCAAATGATGAAGATACAAATACCAGTGTGTACCCCGGCTATTGTTACGATTCGAACACCTCTTGGTTACCGCAGGGTTCGAACCTGTGTGTCTATCCCGCTTGAGGACAGCACTCCTGTAACCACAACATGGTTTTGGCACAGCCGATAAGATTTTGCCTTGTCTGTTGCGCCGAACCAGCCCCACTGTTTTTTACACAGTGGGGCTTTTTTAATACAAATTGGTACAATGAATATATGAATACGCAGTGTGCAACCATTGAGGAAACAAATAAAGAAGCCTTTCGTCTTGCGAGAGAACTTTCTCCGCGCGAAAACGAAGCGACTCTCATAACTCTTTCCGGAGAGCTCGGGGCGGGGAAGACGGCTTTTACAAAAGCAGTTGCAAAAGCGTTCGGTATTAAAGAGCTCGTTACCAGCCCAACTTTTGTTCTGGAAAAGATTTATCAAATTCCGGCGGATGACACGAGGCGCGAAAACGCCAAAGCGTTTTCGCGCCTCGTGCACATAGACGCATACAGGCTCGAAAAAGGTTCCGATCTAGATACGATAGGTTTCGATAGTTTAATGCGCGACTCAAAAAACTTAATCTTGCTCGAGTGGCCGGAGAGTTTGAAAGGTTTTCTTCCGGAGCCGGCGGTTAGTATTAAAATAGAATCATTTCCAGATGAAAGCAGAAACATTGTATATGAATAAAAAAACAGCATCTGAAAAAAAGAAGCGCCTCGTGCTGTTGGATGCACACGCTATCATCCATCGTGCGTACCACGCACTCCCTGGGTTTACCGGCCCGAGCGGTGAACCGACCGGAGCGCTTTATGGTGTTGTTACAATGCTTCTTAAAATAGTACAGGAACTTTCACCGGACTATCTTTTTTCTTGTTACGACCTACCGAAACCGACAATCCGCCACGAGGCATACGAGGGGTATAAAGCAAATCGTCAAAAATCCGATGATGAACTAACCTCGCAGATAGAGCGTTCAAGAGAATTGTTCGAGGTGTTTTCAATCCCAATTTATGAAAGAGAGGGTTTTGAAGCAGATGATATCCTCGGAACTATCGCGTATGAATTGCGTGATAGAAAAGATATCGAAATAATCATTGCGTCCGGAGACATGGACACTCTTCAGCTGGTCGACGGTAAAAAAGTGCAGGTATACACCCTTAAAAAAGGCATAAACGATACTATTTTATACAATGAGGACGCTGTTGAAGCGCGTTTTGGTTTTTCGCCATCTTTAATTCCGGATTATAAAGGGCTTCGTGGAGATCCTTCGGACAATATAATTGGAGTGCCGGGTATCGGAGACAAAACAGCCACAAGTTTAATAACAGGTTTTGGAACAATTGAAAAAATTTATGAAACTCTTAAAAAAGACGAAAAAACACTTCTTGATAAAGGGATTAAACCCCGCATCATAAACCTCCTTAAGGAGCACGAAGACGATGCGCTGTTTTCAAAAACGCTTGCAACGATTCGAACAGATGCACCGATTGTTTTTGGGTTGCCAAAAAAAGATTGGCGTAAACAAATTCATACGGAAATAATTTTCGCGCTGTTTGACGAGCTTGGTTTTCGTACTTTAAAGGAACGTGTCCGTAATACTTTTGGTGAAAAAGAAACTTCTGTCGAAAAATCGCAAGACGCACTAGAAGAAGAGAACGTTTCTCCAGAGCGTCTTACTGAGGCGGGTGTAATACTGTGGCTTTTAGCTTCAGACATAACAAACCCCACACTTGACGATGTACTGGCATATACAAAGACGCGTAAGTTCGACGAAGCGTATGTTGTTTTAGAAAATCAGATAAATGAGACCGGGAGATTGAAAGAGCTTTATGAAAATATAGAAAAACCTTTGATGGGTGTGGTAAAGAAAATGGAAGCGCGGGGTGTCTGTATCGATACAGAAGTATTAAGTAAATTGGCAAAAAAATACCACACAGAACTCGCTTCTTTTGAGGCGAAAATATATAAAATTGTCGGACATGATTTTAATATAAACTCACCAAAACAGCTGGGCACCATACTTTTTGACGAGCTTGGACTTAAACCTAAAAATCAAAAACATACATCTACAGGACAACGCTCGACACGAGAATCGGAGCTTGAAAAACTGCGCGACATTCACCCGATTATAAATGACATTCTCGAGTATCGCGAGATACAAAAATTACTATCCACATATATTGATAATTTACCACCATTGCTTGACGCTGGCAGTAGGCTTCATGCGCAGTTTTTGCAGACAGGAACAACGACCGGACGTATGGCGTCACAAAATCCAAATCTACAAAACATACCAGTACACTCCGTGCGTGGAAGGGTTATAAGAAACGCCTTCGTTGCTTCAAAAGGTTTTACACTGGTTGGTTTTGATTATTCTCAAATAGAGTTGAGACTCGCCGCGATACTTTCAAAAGATGAAAAATTTCTGGAAATTTTTAGAAGTGGACGTGATGTTCATAGTGAGGTCGCGTCGTATGTTTTTGGTGTTTCCCCAGATTCTGTTGACAAGGAAATGCGTAGGCGTGCAAAGGTTATTAATTTTGGAATTTTGTATGGTATGGGAATAAACGCACTTCGTGCACAGCTCGGCACAACCACAGCAGAAGCCCATGAATTTTATGAAAACTATTTCGAACAATTTCCCAAACTTTTAGAGTACCTCGAAAGTACAAAAGGTTTTGCACGAAAATATGGGTATACAGAAACAATGTTTGGGCGACGCAGACAGTTTTCAAATATAAAATCTTCGCTCCGGTATGTCGTGGCGCAAGCCGAACGCATGGCTATCAATGCTCCGATTCAAGGAACTGAAGCGGATATAATAAAACTCGCAATGGTTCGTATAGATGAAATGTTTTCACATAAAAAGTATGAAAAAGACGCGTACTTGTTACTTCAAGTACATGACGAATTAATATATGAAATACGTACGGAAAAACTTTATGAAGTTGCAAAAGAAATCCAAACAATAATGGAAAATATTTTAACAAGTGACCAAACATACAATGTCCCTATTCTTACAGAGGGGAAGTATGGGAAAAATTGGGGAGAGATGAATCTTTTGGATATATAAAAAATAATGATTTATTTCTTTTACGGTTCAGATACGGATACAGTACGAAAAAAAGCTTTTGCTTGGGTTTCTATGGCGCGGAAGAAGGAACCAAACCTTGTGTATGTACGGTTGTCAGCAAATGAAATAACAAAAGACTCTCTTTCAGAAATTTCTGTTGCAAAAAGTCTTTTTGTAAACAAGCTTTTGGTTTTGGTGGACAATCCGTTTCCAAAAGCCCGCAAAGGCGGTTTGGGCGCGGTTGAAGATACGGGAGCTGTTTTTATGGAGTACATGGAAATTCTTGCGAATAGTGACAACGTAGTCGTTGTTCTTGCTCCGGAAGCTACCGCTGTAACTGTAAAGAAAATCACAGCCATGGCTGTGAAAGAATACCGGTTCGATGGCGCGCGGGCGAAGCCCGCGCGCGGGTTTAACAGCGCACTTGTAAATGCTCTCGGGGCAAAGGACTCTAAAAAATTATGGCTTGAGATTGCGCGCGCGCTACGCTCCGGCGACACTCCGGAGATGCTTCACGGTCTTTTGCACTGGAAAGCGCGAAATTTAATGGAGAAGGGTAGTCGTGCATGGTCGCCGGAGCAAGCGCGCGCGCAGTCGATTAAACTCATAACAATTATCGGAGAAGCCCGTAGAACAGGAACCGACTTATCTCGAGCGCTCGAATTTTTTGCGCTTAGCGTAGAAAAATAATTGTTTCGAACAAATACCAAACCATTTCGCAAACCACGAATCAGTCCGCCCCCTGGGACTCGAACCCAGAACCAATGGCTTAAAAGGCCACTGCTCTACCAATTGAGCTAGGGACGGATATGTGTAAATTTATAACACAATTTTAACAAAAACGCTTTTAATAAGAGAAAGTGTCCACAAGTTTCCCTTTATTATCAAGCAATTTTATTATTTCGTATCTAGTCCTCCACATACTTTTGTTACGTCCAAGATAAATCCTCCAAACACTGTTTTGAAAATGTTCACCGTTTTCGTGTATGTTTACACACCCATTATAATTAAGGTTTTTTGTTAAAAAAGCATCACACGAAGTGCTTAGGTTTACAGGAGGTGAAGTAACAAGCGAGCACCTGTTTAAGCTTTTAACGTAATCAATACACGAAAGATCTCTCATATAGTTTCCTCCGGGATAGTTTGTTTGTAGCTCGTTGTAAGGAATGGGGCAATTTAGCGGAAGAGGTGGGTAGAAAGATTGAAATTCCGCGAAGTACCCGATGCACATATTTTCCCTGAATGATGCGCCGATAGGGGATCGACCGGAAGAAATTATCGCTGTATCTCCGGGTTTTAAAATTATAGATTGCACAGCGTTTATTATTCCTGAGTGAGGGGTCTCTGTGCCTTTTGGAATTGTAGCGGAAACACCGGTCGTGGAGCTTTTGAGTGTCCACCCGGTAATATTGACCGGTTTTGAATTACTCGATACCCGCAAGGTTAGGTATTCGTTGTCCGGATTTGTTGCATCTGCTCCAGAAACATAATGCCCGAGAGTTACGAATTCTTTGTAAGGAGAAAACATTTCAAAACCTGTCAGACTCGTTGTGTTAGACGGCACCGTAGTTTTTTTGTAAGTATGTACTGTGTTCGAGAAACCGCTCGTATAAATTGTATTTTTTGAGTGAGGGAACATTGTACTCGTACCTTGCAACACTGGTCCTGAAAGTGATAAAGGTCGGTTTGGCCCACCACTGGTCATCCAGAAAATAAAAATAAAAGCGAAGATTCCGAGGAAAAAGAAAGCGTCGTTCATATTTTTATATTAACATTGCTTGATAAAATCTCTCTCGTAACAGCGCTGTCGCTCCACGGTATTTTTGTGTTGTTTGGACCCATAATAAAAGGATCTGTCCCCTTGCCAGAGATGAGCACAACATCATCTTTTTTCGCAAGAGCAACAGCTTTTTTAATAGCCTCTCTCCTGTCCATAATTATGTGTGGTTTTTTTTGCATCGCAGATGCCATTTCTTTTACTATACTACCCGGGTCTTCGTCATAAGGATCCTCGTTTGTAAGAATAATTTCATCACACATTTCATCTGCTATTTTACCCATAACAGAGCGTTTCCAAGTGTCGCGTCCACCACCAGTGTTTCCAAGCACGCATATTTTTCTATGGTTTGGAAATGCACCATACAATACCTTGAGCGAGTCTGGCGTGTGTGCGTAATCGACAATAGCTATAAAATTTTGTCCGGCGTCAATGCGCTCTACACGCCCGGGGATTAGAGAAAGTTTTTTTAGTGCGGAAGCGGAAACAGAAAGAGGAATGCTTTGTGACTCTGCGAGCTTTATTGTCGCGAGTGCGTTCATTGCGTTAAACACTCCGGGAAGAGGTATTGAAAAATGCGTATCTTTATATTCGAATGACGTGCCAGAGTCTGTGGCTATAAGGTTTTTTAATTCTTTTTGTGAAAAACCTATAGATTCCGATACTGAAGCGCTAAGAAATTTTTTTGTTTCGGGAACGTCCTCGTTTGCCACAAGTACACGATTTTTTTTGTGTGAATGCTCCAAAGCACGAACGATGGATTTTTTTGCCAAAACATACTCCTCGAATGAGCCGTGGCGCTCTATGTGTTCCGGTTGAATATTTGTTACCACAAGAGCGTTAAGTGAGAGAAACCAATGTCTTGCTTGCAAAACGCTTTCAGAAGTTATTTCAACAACAATGTGAGAACATTTTTTTGTGAGAGCTTTTCTCATAAAAGCTTGTATAAAACCTCTTCCTTGAAGAGTCATTTTAAAAAGGTTCGGTCGTGAGTCGTTACCGATAGCGAAACGTATTGTCGAAGCGACTGCTGTTTTTTTACCAGCTTCTGTAAGTATCGCAAAAAGCATTTCCGATACAGTGGATTTTCCTTTTGTCCCTGTAACGCCTATAACTGTTAATTTTCTGGCAGGGAAGCCATATGAGGCAGACATGAAAAGAGCAAGCGTACGATGATAGAAAGGTCTGAAAAAAGACACGACCGCTTCAGGCATTATTTTTTTAAGAATCGTAACCAATGTGTCGACGGCACTATACATAAAATTAATGCGTTGATGCGGACAATGCAGATTTCAACCGAGCGTCTCTGCCAGAAATCTCTTTCGGGATTGCTCCAAGTGCTTGTCGCGCTTCGCGCTCGTTGTATCCGAGCGCTACAAGCATGTCAAATACTTCTGTATCTGTATCGCCGTGAATATTTTCATGTGTTGCAACCTTGTCAGCGAGTTCTATTACTATTTTTTCCGCAGCTTTTTTGCCAAGACCAACTACATGTGTGAGGTATTTTATATCTCTGGCGGATATTGCTTTTTCAATCTGTGGAAGCTCCGCGCGTTTTAAGAGCGACAGTGCTGTTTTTGTGCCGAACCCCGGCACTGTGAGTGCAAGCTCGAAAAACGCCCTGTCGGATTGGCTTGTGAATCCGTATAATTCGGGGCCATTTTTTTTAATTGCGAGATGCGTGTAAATTGTGATTTTGTCTCCCATTATAATCGAGTCGATTGTAGCGAGGTTTACAAAAAGACCCCATCCGGAAACATCTATAACAACTCCTCCAGGCTCAAGAGAAATGACTGTACCGCTCAATGTTCGTATCATATCTATATCGTACTTTAAACAGTGCTTAAAACCAAACCCTATAAGCGTAGGTGAAGCGTGCAAATGGTTGCTTTTTTAGTGTTTGTCGCGTAGTATTTCCCGCATGGCAATAACATCATCTGCAAAGAAAGCACACCGTGCATCGCTTAACAAGCGAGTGTTTAATGTGCGACGAAAAAAAGCACTTACAAGTGCTATTAAACTTTTTAATAAAACACTGGTTTCCGATGGCGCAACTGAAGCTGAAAAGATTCTTCCTGAAGCATATAAGGCTATCGATAAGGCAAATAAAAGAGGGGTTATAAAAGACAACACCGCTTCACGTAAAAAATCACGACTGGTTGCATCTATGCGTCGTGCAGAGTCTAAGACTAAGGTCGAGACCAAAAAAGATTAGTTTCAAAAACCAAACAAAAGAATCGCGGTATCTGCTCTGCAGATACCGCGATTCTTTTGTTTGGTGCCCTCGACGCAATGACTTTATATAATAGTTAGATTTTTACAAAAAAACAGAATCATATAAATGATAAATGAAAAGGGACTTGTAACCGGACGGAACACTTGAAGTGATATAATTATATAAGCTCAAGCTTTCAAACATGACAAAAGAAACCATAACAACAAAAATAGCAATATTTCGCAAAAAAGAAATTCGCAA